>PLWW01000129.1 GCA_003153125.1 Candidatus Dormiibacterota bacterium
ATGTTCTTCCCTGACGTGGCCAAGGCGACGGCCGAGTTCGCGCGCGTGCTCAAGCCGGGCGGACGTCTCTGCTCGTCGGTATGGGTCAAGCCCGAGGAAAACCCGTGGACGACGATCGCCATGCAGGCAATCGCGACCGAGGCGGTGGTGGCGCCACCCGACCGGGACGGACCGAATATGTTTCGGTGTGCTGCCGCGGGATATGTCAGTGCCCTGTACGAGGGCGCGGGGCTGCGCGAGGTTGTCGAGTGGGACGTCGACGTCGAACTCGTGACGCGATCACCCGAGCAGTATTGGCAGATGATCAGCGAGCACGTCTCGCTCGCAGTTGCGGCGCTTCAGCAGGTCGACGAACCGGCGCGGGAGCGGATTCGGGCAAACGCCATTGCGAAGGTGAGCGCGTTCGAGAAGGACGGCAAGGTCCGGGTTCCGGGCGTGGCGCGGTGCATCGTGGGAACGAAACAGGACGCGAGCAGCACGCGCCCCCGCGACGGCGCCCGATCCACCAACGCGAGCTGGCCGACCCAGCGGTAGGCGAAGCCGCGCGCGCCGCGCGGCCGTAGGCTGCGCGTCATATCCAAGGACTGGCTGGCGTGGCATCGCCCCTACGACGAGGCGGGGTCGCCGCTGCAGCTGCGCCTCGCCGCTGTCCAGGCGCACATCCGCCGCGCCCTGGGTGCGTGCCCGCCCGGACCGATCCGGGTCGTCAGCATGTGTGCCGGCCAGGGACGCGACCTGCTCGAGGTGCTCGTCGAGCACCCGCGCAGGGTGGACGTCACCGCGCATCTTGTCGAGCTGGACGAACGCAACGTCGACCGGGCCCGGACGGGAGTGGATGGCGCGGGGTTGACGGGCGTCGAGGTGGTCAAGGCCGACGCCTCCTCCACCAGCGCCTACGAGCCGCTGGTGCCGGCCGATCTCCTTCTTGTCTGCGGTGTCTTCGGCAACATCACCGACGTCGATATCCGCACCACGGTGGGCGCGCTGTCCAGCCTGTGCGCGCCTCGGGCAACGGTGATCTGGACGCGCTACCCACGCGACCCCGACCTGCTGCCCTCCGTCGACGGCTGGTTCCGCGACGCCGGCTTCGAGCTCGTCTCGCTGGAGACGGGCTCGGACGGGAGCCAGTTCGGCGTCGGGGTGCACCGTTTGACTGCACTGGCGCAGCCCTACCGCCCCGGCGTTCGGCTGTTCACCTTCCTCGAGGACCCCGACCCCACCGGCACGCGCCGCTCCAACTGACCACGCCGGACTGTGGCCGGGCGCACGGTGTGTGCCGTCAGCCGGCGGCAACCCGAAGCGAGTCCGCCGGTCTCACCGCCGGCTGCGCTGCTGGCACAGCATGCGGACGGACGTTCCTGAGCACGACCGCGCCGGCCACCGCGGCTGCGGCGACGCAGGCGGCGGCGACGGTGAACCCGAGGTGGTAGCCGCCGGTCAGCGCACCGGCGACGCTTTCACCGTTGGCCAGGAGGCCGTTGGTGCCAGCTGCGGACACTGTCGCTATGACCGCGATGCCGATGGCAGCCCCCATCTGCATGGCCACGTTGGCGACGCCTGAGGCGAGCCCGGAGTCGCGCGGGTTCACGCCACTCATTGCCAGGGAGACCGTGGGCATGAACACCAGGCCCGCACCCATGCCCATCAGCAGCATCGCCGGCAGCACGTCGACGACGTAGCTGGCGTTGACGGGAGCGCGACCGAACAGGAGCAGGCCCGCCGCCACCAGCAGCAGACCGGGAAGCAGCGTCGCCTTGGCGCCGATGCGGCCCACCAGGCGGGCGGTGAGAAACAGGGAGAACAGGGCCACGCAGAGGTTCATCGGCATGAACGCGACGCCGGCGGCAATCGGCGAGTAGCCGAGCACGTGCTGGAGGTAGAGAGCGCCGAGGAAGAAAGCGCCGAACAGGCCGACCGGGAAGAGCGCGCGCACCAGTGCCGCCCCGGCGACGTTGCGCGAGCGGAAGAAATGGAGCGGCACCAACGGGTGAGCCACGCGCTCCTCGACGAGGATGAACGCAACCGACAGGGCGATGGTGAGGCCGCCCAAGAACATCGTGCTCACGGAGCCCCAGCCACTCGAGCTCGCCTGCAGGATGGTGTAGACGGCGAGCGCGGGCGCCGCTGTGATGAGCAGCGCGCCCCATCCGTCGACACCGCCGCGAACACCGATGCCGACGTGCTCCGGGATCAGCATGGTGCCGAGGACGAGGGTGGCCACGCCGATCGGCAGGTTGATGAAGAAGATCCAGTGCCAGTTCAGGGCTTCGGTCAGCACGCCCCCGAGGAGAAGACCGATCGCGCCGCCCGCCGACGCGACGAACGCGTAGAGGCTCATCGCCCTCGCCGTGTCGCGCGGCTCAGCGAACAACGTCACCAGGATGCCGAGCACCATGGACGACACCACCGCTGCGCCGACCCCCTGCAGGAACCGCGCCAGGACGAGCGTCGTCTCGGTCGGAGCCACCCCGCACAGCATCGACGCGGCCGTGAAGATCCCGACCCCTGTCAGGAAGACGCGCTTGCGGCCCACCAGGTCGCCGAGGCGTCCCGCCAGCAGGAGCAGGCCGCCGAACGTGATCAGGTACCCGTTGATCACCCACGCCAGCGACGTCTGGGTGGCGTGCAGGTCACGCTGGATCGACGGAAGGGCGACGTTGACCACCGTGGCGTCCAGCACGATCATCAGCTGGCCGACACAGAGCACGACGAGCGCGATCCAGCGGCGCCGGACAGCGCCCGGGGCCAGGCGCACCCTCATGCGGCCCTCGGGTCGGTCGCGGCACGGTCCTGCTCGATGACCACCGGGCCGAGGACGACCTCGGTCGGGCCGCGCCAGGTGCGCACCCGGGGATCGAAATGAAGGTGGTGGAAGGTCGTGACCTGGGCTGCCGACATGCGCTCGTCGTCGTCAGGCGCCACGGCCGGCGCTGTCTGCTGGATGGCGGTTTCACTCATGTCAGGTCCTCCGTTGTGATATTGTTCGACCCGGATCGTACCTTATTAGTTCGATGGGTGTCAAACAATGCCATGGGTGACGGAGATCCCGGAGGGGGTCTCCTACGACAGCAGCCAGCTGGCCCCGCGCCCCGTGGCGGGCATCAACGAACTGCTCCAGGCGCTCGCCGACCCCGTCCGTCTCGACGTGGTCCGTGACCTCGCCGATTCGCCGGGCCCGCGTCCGTGCGGCAGCCTCGTCACCTCGGTGACCAAGTCGACGCTGAGCCACCATCTCCGCGTGCTGCGCGAGGCCGGGATCATCGAGATGCGCGTCGACGGCACCCGCAAGCTCACCAGCCTTCGCCGGGCCGAGTTGGAGGCAGCCTGCCCCGGACTGCTCGACAGCATCCTTCGCGCGCCCGTGGGTGAGCCGGCCACCGCGGAGCCGGCGCCGGCGGGCTGACCGCCCTCAGCTGTTCTGCGGGAAGCCCAGGTCGACCCGGCTGGTGCTGGGATCGGGCCAGCGTGACGTGACCACCTTGGTCCGCGTGTAGAAGTGGATGCCGTCCGGCCCGTACATGTGGGTATCGCCGAAGAGCGATGCCTTCCAGCCACCGAAGCTGTAGTAGGCGACGGGCACCGGGATGGCCACGTTGACCCCCACCATCCCCGCCTGCACCTCGAACTGGAACCTGCGCGCCGCCCCACCGTCGCGGGTGAAGATGGCAACGCCGTTGCCGTAGGGGCTGTCGTTGACCAGGCGCACGGCATCCTCGTATGTCGCCACGCGGACCACGGACAGCACCGGCCCGAAGATCTCGTCGTCGTAGACGCGCGTCCCCGGGGTGACCGAGTCGACAAGGGAGGCGCCCAGGAAGAATCCATCGCCCTCGAAGCTCTGGGAGCGACCGTCCACGACCACCCGGGCTCCGCCGAGCGCGGCGTCGTCGAGGTACGACGCCACCCGGTCGCGGTGCTCGCGGGTCACCAGAGGGCCCATCTGCGAATCGGGGTCGTCGCCCGGGCCGATCGTCACCGAGGGGATTCGCCTTGCGATGGCGTCCACCAGCCGGTCGGCGACGTCCCCGACGGCGACCACCGCCGACACCGCCATGCAGCGCTCCCCAGCCGAGCCGTAACCCGCCGACACCGCGGCGTCCGCGGCCATGTCGACGTCCGCGTCGGGGAGCACGACCATGTGGTTCTTGGCGCCGCCGAGCGCCTGGACACGCTTGCCGTTGCGCGTGCCCGTCTCGTACACGTGACGCGCGATCGGGGTCGAGCCCACGAACGACACCGCGGCGATGCCGGGGTGCTCGAGGATGCGGTTCACCGCCTCGCGATCTCCGTTGACCACGGAGAACACGCCGGCCGGCAGCCCGGCCTCGTGCCACAGCTCGGCGAAGAGGAGAGAGGCAGAGGGGTCCTTCTCGCTCGGCTTGAGGATGAAGCAGTCGCCGCAGGCGATGGCGTTGCTGAACATCCACATCGGCACCATGGCGGGGAAGTTGAACGGGGTGATCCCGGCCACGACCCCGAGCGGCTGGCGGATCGAGTACACGTCGACCTCGCGCGACACCTGCTCGGAGAACCCTCCCTTGAGGAGGTGGGGCACGCCGCAGGCGAACTCGACGTTCTCCAGCCCGCGTGCCACCTCGCCGAGTGCGTCGGAGAGCACCTTGCCATGCTCTGCGGTGATCAGCCGGGCGATGTCCTGGCGGTGCGAGTCGACCAGGTCGCGAAAGCGGAAGAGGATCTCGGACCGCGCGGACAGTGAGGTCGCGCGCCACGCCGGGAACGCACCGGCAGCACTCTCCGCAGCCGCGTCCAGCTCGGCCGCCGAGGCCAGGTCGACGACAGCGGTCTGCGCGCCGGTCGCCGGGTTGAACACCGGCCCCTGCCTTCCCGAGGTCCCGGCCACGCGGCCGTCGTCGATCCAGTGGGTGATCTGCTTCATGCAGTCGCGGTGAGCGCCTCGTCGAGGGTGGCCACAGCTGACGCCAGCTGCTCCTCGGTGATCACCAGCGGCGGCTGGATGCGCAGGACGTTGCCGAAGAAACCGCCGACACCGATGATCAGCCCCCGCTCCCTGCAGGCGGCGCGTACCTGCACCGCCTGCTGCGCGGCCGTCGTCGCGCCGCCCCGGTCGCCGAGCTCGATGCCCACCATCAGGCCCTTGCCGCGCACCTCGGTGATCGCCTGCTGACGCGCCGCCACCCTCTCGAGCTTGGCGAGCAGCCACTCGCCGAGGCGCGCGCTGTTCTCGCACAGGCGCTCGTCCTCGATGACGTCGAGCGTGGCCACGGCTGCGGCGCAGGACACCGGGTTGCCGCCGAAGGTGGAGAGGTGCTCGCCCGGCTGGAAGGCGTCGGCGATCTCCGGGCGGGCGATGAAGCCTCCGAGCGGGAAGCCGCTGGCGATCCCCTTGGCCATGGTCATGATGTCGGGCTCCACGCCGAAATGCTCGATGCCGAACATGCGCCCGGTTCGCCCGAAGCCGGTCTGCACCTCGTCGACGATGAGCAGGATGCCGTGGCGGTCGAGGATCTCCTTGACGCGCCGGAAGTAGTCGGGGTGGGGCACGACGATGCCCGCCTCGCCGAGCACTGGCTCGGCGATGAACGCCGCCACATTGCCCGAGGTGTGGTAGTTGATGACGTCCTCGACCGCGTCGGCGCAGCGCAGCGTGCACGCCCCACCGCAGACCCGGCAGCGGGTGAGGTGCGGGGCGGGCGCGAAGGCGACGCCGCCCAGGTACGGGCCGCCGTGCTGCTTGCGCTTGCGGTTGCCGGTCACCGCCAGGGTCGCGTTGGTGCGCCCGTGGAAGCCCGTCTCCAGGGCGATGAATTCGGTCCGCCCGGTGAAGGCCCGGGCCAGTCTCATCGCCCCCTCAACCGCCTCGGCGCCGCTGTTGGAGAAGAAGGTCTTCTGCAGCGCTCCCGGCGACACCTCGGCAAGCCGCGCGGCCAGCTCCCCCACCACCGGCACCTCGTACAGGAGGCTGCCGCAGTGGATGAACCGCTCCATCTGCTCGCGAGCCGCCTCCACCACCCGTGGGTGGGAGTGCCCGGTGCTCACCACCGAGATGCCCGCGAAGCAGTCCAGGTAGCGGCGGCCGTCGACGTCCCAGAGCTCCGCGCCCCGGCCGCGCTCCACGGTGACGGGCTCGACCCCGGCGACGGGGCTGAGGTTGACGTAGCGCTGGTAGAGCTCGGAGGCGGACCTCCCGGCGACCGTCATCGCTCGCAGTGTGGCGAGGGTCGTGCCACGAGCGCAAGGCCACGCCCGCGCTTCAGGAGGGCCGGTAATCGAGCCCGTCGGGACGGAGCAGGCGATGCGTCGCGTCGCCCGTCCATTGCCAGACAACCGTCGAGGTGGTGGGGTCGACGATGACGATGCGATTGTCGTAGTCGTCGCAGATGGCGACCCGGTTGCTGGCCAGGGGGATGGCGATCGACGGGTGGTCGAGCTGGGCCGCTCCGCGCGGCGAGTACCGCCACAGCACGGTGCCATCGGCGCCCACGCGAAGGACGGAGCCGACGCTGGAGTAGTCGGTGAGAAGCACGGAGCCGTCGGGGTACGCCATGGCATCCGACGGGTAGCCGACCGGCACCCGGTGGCTCCAGCGCACCGTGCCGTCCGCGTTCAACCAGGTGACCCGGCTGCCGCTGATCTCGGTGACCACCAGTGACCCGCCGGCGGTGGGGAAGGCGCCGTTCGGCTCGGAGAACTGACGTGGCGGATTGTGGGCGCACCCGTGGCCGCCGAGCACGGTCATCACCGTCCCCGTGGAGCCGTCGAGGTGGAGGATCCGGCAGTTGCGGATGTCGGCCAGCCATACCGACCCGTCGGCCGCGGGCACGGCGTCGTCGGGGTTGTTGAACTGGGTGAGGTCGCCACCACGGCGGAAGAGAGAGCCCGCCTGCCAGATCACCGCACCGGTCAGCCGGTTCACGGCCATCGCCTCCTGCCCCTCCTCCGAGTTGGCGACGATGGCCGAGCCGTCGACGCTGTAGAAGGCGTCGTCGGGCGGTCCGAGCGGACGCCCAAGGGGCGGCGCGGTGGTTGTGAGTGCCCACGTCACAGCGCCGCTGGGGTCGATCTCGAGGATGCGGCTGTGGCTGCTGCTCTCTGCGATGAGCAGGTGGCCGATGAACGGCACCCCCGGCGCGAGTGCGGGCAGGCCTGCCCCGGCGCCGGGCAGCAGGAACCCTGGCTGGCCGAGCGGTGCCGATGGCGAGGCCGGCGGGCGCTGCAGGCCCGTCTGGCTTGGAGCGACGTGCTGCGCCACCGGCTGCGGGAGTGATGAGCACGAAGTGAGCAGCCAGGCCAGCGCCAACGCGCTGAGCACCGCGCGCCGTGATCGCCGGATCACCCGGTCACCCCGCAGGCCGGCAACGAGTACAGAGCGTTGGTGGTGGCATCGACGATCTCCAACGTCCCTGCGGCTGTGACCGCCAGGCCCTGGGGAGCGGGCAGGTTGACCGCGATGGGCGTCGACGCCCCAGAGACCGGGTCGACGGCGACGACATCGTGGCGATCCAGCTCGGTGACATACAGAAGGCCGGCGTGCTCCACCACCTCATCCAGGTCGGCGAAGCGCCCCAGCGTCCGCCGTCCCCCGTTCGCGGACAGCACCACCAGGGCGGGGGTGGATTCACTCGCGACGACGATGTCGCCGGCGGGGTCGGTGGTCGCGTCCACCGGCCGGCCCAACCCTGTCGCGACAAGGTGCGGCGCAGCAGGTTGCTGCACGGGCACGCTGAACAGCTGGCCGGTCGGGCTGTCCGGCACCAGCAGCTGTCCGCCCGACCCGACGGCGATACCGTCGATGCCGGCGTTGCCGGTTCGGTTGGGGAAGGTCACCAGCGTGCGCGTGGCCGGCGCCACCACGGCGACGGCGTTGACGTTCTGCTGGGCCACGTACACGCCGGAGGCGTCGACGGCGATGCCGTCGGGTCCACCGGCGACCGTCTGCGTGCTGACCAGGCTTCCGTCCGGGTTGAGGGTGGTCAGCAGGTTGGCCTCCCTGGCCGTGACCCAGATCCGGTTGGCGACGTCGACAGCGACATCGTCGGGCGACGTGGCGAAGCGGTGCACCACGTGGAGGGCTCCGCGGTCGACCGCGGCCGCGCAGCTGGCCAGGGTCACCGCGGGGGTGGGAGACGGCGTTGCCGGTGGGGTGGCCGCGATCGCGGTTGCCCGCGGTCGCACCGTGGGGACGGCCGTCGGACGGGAGGAGACACCGGTGGTGCAGCCGGCCAGCGCCGCGGAGATCATCAGCGCGGCGACCGCGCGGGCAAGCGGCGGCCGGGCCGGCGCGTTCACCGGGCCATTCTCACCAACCGGCCGGACCGCCGGCGTTGACACTCGGCGCGGGCCGTTGTTGGGCGCCCCGGGATACCCTCATCCCGTGGTGCACGTGAAAGAGCCGTTGACGCTGCGTGATGAGACCAGCGCGACAGCGGCGCCGGCGCCGCCTCAGCCACGATCGGCGCGACCGGCGGCTCGGGGCCGGCGCTGGCCGAGGCGGCTCATCCGAGTGCTGCTCGGAGTCCTCGTCGTGGCGTGCAGCGGCCTGGCGCTGACCGAGCTGCTCACACCCTCTGTCGCGGACGCCTCGGCTCGCGTGGCCGCCTTGGACGCCTCGCATCACACCCACCCGGTGAGCGTCGTGGCCACGGACAGGATCGCGCTGGCGACGGTCGCCGCCGAGGACGAGCGCTTCTACAGCCACCACGGCATCGACACGCTGGGAGCGCTGCGGGGCCTGTGGGGGCGCATCACCGGCGTGGACCTCGGCGGCAGCACGCTCGACCAGCAACTCGCCAAGAACCTCTACACCGTCAATGATTCCGGGTTCAGCGGCAGCGTCAGCGACGCCGCGCTCGCCCTCAAGCTGGAGGGCCACTACACCAAGGCGGCCATCCTGAGCATGTATGTCGACGTTGTGTACTACGGCCACGGCGACTACGGGATCGCTGCCGCCAGCATCGGCTACTTCGGAGTGCCGGTGGACCGGCTGACCTGGGCACAGGCCGCCATGCTCGCCGGTCTGCCCCAGGCGCCGAGCCTGCTCGACCCATTCCGAAACCCCGCCCTGGCCAAGCAGCGCCAGGACTACGTCCTCAGCCGCCTGGCGGCCACCGGCGTTCTCAGCGAGAAGGCGGCTGACGCCGCGGCCGCGGCACCTCTCTGGCTGCGGGCGGGCGCATGACGGCCTCGCCCGTCCCGTGAGCACAGGCGAGGCGGCCCGCATCGTCGTCCTCCCGGGAGACGGGGTGGGACCGGAGGTCACATCCGCCGCGCTGGAGGTGCTGGACGCGGCCTGCCACGCCGGCGGTATCCCGATCGCGGTTGAGCAGCGCCTCGTCGGCGGCGCCGCCGTGGAGGCGGAGGGCGCGGCGATCTCACCGGAGACATTCGAGCGGTGCCGGCAGAGCACCGCGATCCTCTTCGGCGCCGGCGGCGCCCCGCGCTGGGATCACCTCACCGGTGACGCCCGGCCGGGCTCGGCGCTGATCCGCCTGCGACGCTCGCTCGAGCTGTGCGTGAACCTCCGCCCCGTCCGCGTCCACCCCGGCCTCGAGGAACGCAGCAACCTCCGTGCCGACGTGGTGCGCGGCTGCGACCTGGTCGTCGTCCGTGAGCTGGCCGGCGGCATCTACTACGGCGAGAGGGGCCGCTCCGGCGAGGGGCCCGAGGAACGTGCCTTCGACACCATGACGTACTCACGCGCGGAGATCGAGCGCGTCGCCTCAGCCGCGTTCGACCTGGCGCGCACACGGCGCACGCGGGTGGTCTCCGTCGACAAGGCCAACGTGCTCACCAGCAGCCGGCTCTGGCGGGAGGTTGTCACCGACGTCGGTCGCGCCCATCCGGACGTCGCCCTCGAGCACGCGCTGGTCGACAGCTTCGCCCTGCGCCTCGTCCAGCGACCCCGCGCCCTCGACGTGGTGCTCGCCGAGAACCTCTTCGGCGACATCCTCAGCGACCTCGCCGCCGCCCTCAGCGGCTCCATCGGCCTCCTGCCGTCGGCCAGCCTGCCCGCCGCCGGACAGCCCGGGCCCGCCCTGTACGAACCGGTGCACGGCAGCGCCCCCGACATCGCCGGCCGCGGCATCGCCAATCCCATCGGCGCGATCCTCAGCGTGGCCCTGCTCCTCGAGCACTCCCTGCACCACCCCGATGCCGCCGCCCGCGTGCGCGTCGCCGTCGACCGCGTCATCGCCGATGCCGTCCTGACCCGTGACCTCGGAGGCACGGCGGCGACCGCCGAGGTCACGGCTGCGGTGGTCGCGGCCTTGCCGTCGTGACCCAGCGCAGGGTCCGGGCGCGCTCCTGGTTGACGAAATGCGCGGTCGGCGGTTACGCTGCTCGGCGCAATGCAGATGTCCTCGGTCGCCCAGAAAGCGATGGCACCGTCGTTCCCCGCCGGGAAACCTGACGTGCCGCGCGACGTCGCACGCTGACCGCAAGCTCAGCAAGCAACACCGAGCACAAAGAGGACCCCCGCGGGGGTCCTCTTTTCTTTTGCCCATCAACTTCCCCACATCGGACTGATTTCAAATGCCCATTCCCCGGCTGGCCATCATCGAATCGACCCTCCGCGAGGGAGAGCAATTCGCCGCGGCCAACTTCACACCCGACCAGCGCCGCCAGATCGCGCACGCCGTCGACGATTTCGGCGTCGAGTACATCGAGGTCACCAGCCCGGTGGCCTCGCCGCAGGCTGCGCAGTCCTGCCGCGAGATCGCCGCGCTGCCCCTGAGCGCGACGGTGCTCACCCACACCCGCTGCGTCCCCGACGACGTTCGCCTCGCCATCGATTGCGGGGTCGGCGGTGTCGACCTGCTCTTCGGAACCTCGTCGTGGCTGCGCACCCATTCCCACGGGCTCAGCATCGACGAGATCGTTGAGGCGGCCGCGCTGTGCATCGAGCTCACCCGGGAGGCCGGTGTCGAGGTGCGCTTCAGCTGTGAGGACGCATTCCGCACCGACCCGGCCGACCTGCTGCGCATCCATCGCGCTGTCGCGGCTCTGGGCGTCGACCGCGTCGGCCTCGCCGACACCGTGGGCGTGGCCACGCCATCGCAGGTCGCAGCCCTCGTCGCCGAGGTCCGTGCCGCCGTCGACTGCGACATCGAGTTCCACGCCCACAATGACACCGGCTGCGCCGTCGCCAACGCCCTGGCCGCGCTCGAGGCCGGTGCCACGCACATCGACACGACGGTGCTCGGCATCGGCGAGCGCAACGGCATCGTGTCGCTGTCCGGGCTGGTGGCGCGTCTGCTCACCGTGCAACCCGGCCTGGTCGCCGGCTACCGCCTCGACCAGCTCACCGCCCTCGACCAGATGGTGGCGGGCATCATCGGGCTGGAGATTCCCTTCACGTCGCCGATCACAGCGCCATTCGCCTTCCACCACAAGGCGGGGATCCACACCAACGCGGTGCTTCGAGACCCACGCACGTATGAGCCGTTCCCGCCTGAGCAGTTCGGCATCGAGCGCCGCGTGCTCGTCGCCCACCAGTTGGTGGGGCGCCACGCCCTGCGCGAGCGTGCCACCTCCCTGGGCATCGACGGCGACGAGGGCTGGCTGCTGCGCGTGACCGCCGAGGTCAAGCGCCACGCCGGTGAACGCCTCCTCTACGACGACGAGGTCGACGAGATGCTGCGCGCGTCGGCGGGGGCCTGACGACATGGGAACGCTCGTTGAGGAGATCATCTCCAACCGCCTCGGCCGCCAGGTCGTCGCGGGTGACACCGTCGTCGCCCCCGTCGACTGCGCGTTCGCCCACGACGTCACCGCGCCGCTCGCCATCGAGGCGTTCGAACGCATGGGCACGCCGCTCCACGATCCCGGACGGGTCGTGCTCGTCTTCGACCACGTCATGCCGGCAGCCACCGTCGCCGCCGCCGAGCTGCACGTGCGCATCCGCCGTTTCGCGGCCGACCATGCCGTCCGCAACCTCTTCGCGGAGGGCATCTGCCACATCATCATGGTGGAGCGCGGCTACGCGCGCCCCGGCGGGATCGTGGTGGGCGCCGACTCGCACAGCACCACGTACGGGGCATTGGGCTGCTTCTCCACCGGCATGGGCAGCACCGATGTCGGCGTGATCCTGGCCACCGGGCGCACCTGGTTCCGAGTCCCGGAGACGCTGCGCGTCGAGGTCACCGGTGAGCTGGCAGCGCCACTCACCGCCAAGGATGTCGCGCTCCACGTGCTCGGCCGCATCGGCGGAGACGGCGCCGACTACATGGCCGTCGAGTGGGGTGGCGAGACCGTGGAGCGGATGTCGCTCGACCAGCGCCTGACCCTTGCCAACCTCAGCGCCGACATGGGCGGCAAGGCCGGGCTGTGCGAGGTCGACGACACCACCCTCGCCGGTAGCAGCCCGGTCGAGGGCGTGCCCATCCCGCACCCGCGCTCACCGCACTACGCCGATGTCCTGCACGTCGATCTGAGCAGCCTGCAGCCGCAGGTGGCCATGCCCCCGGCCGCGGACAACGTCCACGACATCGGCGACGTCGAGGGCACCCCGATCGACGAGGTGTACATCGGCAGCTGCACCAACGGTCGCCTCGAGGACATGGAGGTGGTGGCCGGCTACCTCGCCGGGCGCACCGTCCACCCCAACACGCGAACGGTCGTGGTGCCGGCGTCGCGGCGCATCTACACCGAGGCGCTGCGCCGCGGTTGGATCGAGACCATCATCGAGGCCGGCGCGCTGGTCATGAACCCCGGCTGCGGGCCCTGCCTGGGACGCCAGCACGGCGTTGTCGCCGCGGGCGAGCGCGTCGTCTCCACGAGCAACCGCAATTACCCCGGGCGCATGGGCAGCCCCGACGCGGAGATCTACCTGACCAGTCCTGCCGTGGCGGCCGCTACCGCCGTGGCGGGGCGCATCACCGACCCTCGGAGGCACAACTGATGGGACGAGCATGGCTGCTCGGCGACGGCATCTCGACGGACGCCATCATGCCGGGGCGCTTCAACCTGACAACCGACCCGGACGCGCTGGCCAGGGCCTGCCTGTGCGAGGCGCGCCCCGAGTTCGCGGAGAACGTCCGGCCCGGTGACGTCATCGTGGCGGGGCGCAACTTCGGCTGCGGCTCCTCGCGCGAGCACGCGCCGGTGTCGATCCGCGCCAACGGCGTCGTGGCCGTCGTGGCCGTGGGCTTTGCCCGGATCTTCGCGCGCAACGCCGTCAACATCGGGCTCCCGGTGATCCGCTGCGGCGAGGCCGTGGCCGCCATCGCCGACGGCGACGAGGTCGAGGTCGACACCCGCACCGGCACGGTGACCAGCGGCGGCCGCACCTTCGCGGGCGAGCCGCCCAGCGCGCTGGCGATGCGCATCGCTGAGGCGGGCGGGCTCGTCGAGCTTGTCCGCGGCGCCGGCTGGGCCGCCCTCGAGGAGGCGCCGGTGTGATCAGCGCCCAGTGCCCGGAATGCGAGGCCACCGTCCCATGCGACGACGACACCGTCGTCGGCGAGGTGGTGCCCTGCCCGGACTGCGGCGCCGACCTCGAGGTGAGTGCGCTGCGACCGCCCCTGCTCGTGCTCGCGCCTCCCGAGGAGGAGGACTGGGGTGAGTGAGCCGCGCCTCGCCATGCTCGCATCGCGGGTGCGCGTCGAGGAGAAGATGCTTCTCGACGCGTTCGCGCGCCGCCACCTCGACGTGGAGCTGGTCGACGTGCGCCGCCTCGTGGTCGACACCCACCGCGCCGTCCCCGCCTGGGGCGCAGTCCTCGATCGCTCCCTGCAGCTGTCCCACGCGCTCGCTGCCCTGCGCCTGCTCGAGGACCGCGGCGTGGTCACCGTCAACGCGCACCAGGTCGTCGTCAACTGCTCCGACAAGGTGGTGACCACGTCGCTGCTCAGCGCCGCCGGTGTCCCGGTGCCGCGCACCCTCGTCGCCTTCTCCGTGGCCGGCGCCCTCGAGGCGATCGAGGCCGTCGGCTACCCCGCCGTCATCAAGCCGCCGGTGGGTTCGTGGGGCCGGCTCGTCGCCCGGGTCAACGACCGCGACGCCGCCGAGGCGCTCCTCGAGCACAAGGCGACGCTCGGCTCGGTGGCCCACCACGTCTTCTACGTGCAGGAGCACATCGCCAAGCCGGGTCGCGACATCCGTGTGTTCGTCGCCGGCGGCGAGCTGCTCTGTGCCGTCGAGCGGGTGTCGGACCACTGGGTGACCAACACCGCGCGGGGCGCGAGCACCCGCAACCGGCCGGTCAGCGCCGAGATCGCCGAGCTGTCGTTGCGCGCCGCCGCGGCCGTCGGCGGCGGTGTGCTCGCCGTCGACCTCCTCGAGGACGGGGAGCGCCTGCTGGTCAGCGAGGTCAACCACACCATGGAATTCCGCAACTCCGTCGATGTCACGGGTGTCGACATCGCCGGGCGCATCGTCGACCACTTCGTGGCAGCCGCTCGGCTGGGCGCCCCGCCCGAGTCGATGGCCCTGGCGGTGAACGCGTGAGCGTGGCCGTCGGCACCGCGCTCGACCCCGCGGCCCTCCTCGACGACCTGCTCCGCATCCCCTCGCCCACCGGCGCGGTGGACGCCGCCGCCGCGCGCCTCGCGGCCCTGGCAGGCGATGCGGGCTTCGATGTCGAGCGCGACGCCGCCGGCAATGTCCGGATGAGCTGGGGCGGCGGCGACCCGGCCCGCGCGGTCGTGCTGCTCGGCCACCTCGACACGGTGCCGGGAGACATCCCGGTGCGCCTTGCGGAGGGACGCCTCCACGGCCGCGGCGCGGTGGACGCCAAGGGACCGCTTGCGGCCGCCCTCGCCGCCACGTCGCGATTGGAGCGCCGAGCCGATCGGCCCGTGGTCGTCATCGCCGCCTGCGACGAGGAGGGGGCGTCACTCGGCGCTCGCCACCTCCGCAACGGCGTCCCACCCGCAGCCCTGATCGTGCTCGAGCCGAGCGGCTGGGACACGATCACCACCGGCTACCGCGGCTGCGTCAGGCTGTCGGCCACCGTGACGCGTGGCGCGGCCCACCACGCCGGTCCCGAGGCCGGTGCCGCCGACTGCCTGGTGGACGCGCTGGCGGCGCTGCGCAGCGACCTCGCCGGCACGGCGGGGCGCGCCGTCGACCGCGTCCAGGTGCGCGTCAACGCGCTCACTGTGGATGGCGCGGGCGGCGCCGAGAGCGCCACCGCGGCCATCGAGTTGCGCATCCCCCTCGGCGCCGGCGTCGACGCCGTCCTGGGCTGCGCCGCGGCGCTGCTGGGAGACGCCACCATCGCGGTCCACAGCTCATGCGAGGCGGTCGCGGTGTCGCGCAGCAACCCCGCGGTGCGCGCCCTGGCCCGTGCCATCAGCGCGTCCGGTGGGCGCCCGCGCTACACGACCAAGACGGGAACGTCCGACCTCAACGTCGTGCTCCCGGCTTGGCAGTGCCCGGCCGCCGTGTACGGGCCGGGCGACTGCGCCCTCGACCACACCCCCCGCGAGTCCATCGACATCGCCGAGCTGCGCACGGGCGCCGACGTGCTCGAGGCCGCGGTGCGAGCGCTGTGATGACGGCGACGCCGATCGCCCGGCCACGGCACGTTGCGCCCGCGTGGTGAACGCCGCACAGAGCCGCCTCCGCGTCGCCGTCGTGGGCGCCGCCGGGTACACGGGGGGTGAGCTGCTCCGCCTGCTCGTCGCGCACCGCGGCGTCGACGTGGTCGCGGCGACAAGCGAGCGCCTCGCCGGTCGCTACGTGCACCACACGCACCCGGTCCTTCGCGGGCGCTCGTCACTGCGTTTCGCGACCCGGAGCGCCGTGCCCGAGTGCGACGTGGTCTTCGCGGCGCTCCCCCACGGCGACTCGGAGGCGATCATCGACGAGCTCCGTGGCTGCGCCCCGGTGGTTGTGGACCTCTCCGCCGACTTCCGGCTGCGCGACCGCGGCGATTACCAGCGCTGGTATGGAAGACAGCACGCCCGACCCGAGCTTCTCGACACCGCCGTGTACGCGCTCCCCGAGATCGACAGGCCGCGCATCCGCAACGCCGACCTGCTTGCCACCGGTGGATGCGTCGCCACCGCCGCGATCCTTGCCCTGCTGCCGTTGGCGGCCGCCGGGGTGGTCGACACGAGCCGGCCGCTGATCGTCGACGCCAAGGTGGGGTCCTCGGCGGCGGGCGCGCAGCCGAGCAGCTCGTCGCATCATCCCCACCGCAGCGGCGCGATGCGTTCGTTCGCGCCCACCGGTCACCGCCACACGGCGGAGATCATCCAGGAGACGGGGCTCGACAACGTGGCCCTCTCGGTGACCGCGGTCGAGGCCGTGCGCGGCGTGCTCGTGACAGCGCATGTCCCGCTCGCCGACGCCGGCGTCGACGACCGCGCGCTGCGCGCCATCTTCCGCGACCGCTATGGGGGCGAGCCCTTCGTGCGGGTCATCACCGAGACACGCGGGATCCATCGCTACCCCGAGCCCAAGCTCCTCGCCGGCACCAACTTCTGCGACGTCGGCTTTGAGCGCGATCCGCACGGCGCGCGCGTGGTGGTCATGGCGGCGATCGACAACCTCGGCAAGGGCAGCGCGGCGCAGGCGGTGCACGCGCTCAACGTCCGCGCCGGCCTCGACGAATGCGCGGGGCTGGACTTTGCGGGGCTGTACCCCACGTGACCCGCGCTCCCCTGGTGGTCAAGATCGGCGGCAGCCTCACGGATCCCTCCGGTCTTCTCGACGACATCGCTGCCCTGGACTCGCCGCTGATCGTCGTCCACGGCGCCCACCGCTTCCTCGACGACCTGGCGGTGCGGCTCGGCACTCCTCCGCGCTTCGTCACGTCGGTCGCGGGCGCGACCAGCAGGTACACCGACGACGCCGCCATGGACCAGTTCCTGATGGCCTATTGCGGCCACGCCAACAAGCGCATCGTCGAGCAGCTGCTCTGGCGTGGCGCGGCGCCCGTGGGACTGGCGGCGATGGACGGCGGCATGGTGCGCGGCCGGCGTCGCGCCGACCTCCGCGTCCGCGAGGATGGCCGGACGCTGGTGCTCCACGGCGACCACACCGGCAGCATCGAGCAGGTCGACACCACGCTGCTCCACACACTGCTGCAGGGCGGCTTCCTGCCCGTTCTCTGCCCGCCGGCACTCGGTCACGACGGCACTGCGATCAACGTCGACGGCGACCGTCTCGCCGCCGAGGTAGCCATTGCGGTGGGCGCCGAGCGGCTGGTCATCGCCTCCGACACCGCCGGTTTCCTCGCTGATGCGGCCGACCCGTCGAGCACCGTGGACCGTGCCTGCGCCGCCGACCTGGCCGGGCTGGCCGGGTCTGCGCAGGGCCGCGCCCGCGTCAAGCTCACCGCCGTGGGGCGGGCGCTGGCCGGCGGGGTTGGCGCGGTGGGGCTCTGCGACGGTCGCGGCTCCCACCCGCTCCAGGCGGCTCTCGCCGGTGCGGGCAGCTGGTTCACGCCGTCGGCCGTGGTGGCCGTGTGACGGCGGCATCCACCATCCCCACCGTCGGCGGCGGTGCGCTGCGTCCGATGTCGCTGCTTGCCGGCCGCAGCATCAGCCTGGTGAGCGGCCACGGCTCGACCCTGGTCGACGCGACCGGGCGCGAGTACATCGACCTGGTCAGCAACTACGGCGTCAACGTGCTCGGCCACGCCCACCCCGCGGTCACGGCGGCAATCACCGAACAGGCGGCACTGCTGCCGAGCGCGCATCAGTCGTTCGGGAGCCCGGTCCGCGACGCGTTCGTCGCGGCGCTCGGCGCCACGCTGCCGCGAGAGCTGACCCAGGTGTGCTTCGTCAACTCGGGCAGCGAGGCTCTGGAGGTGGCGATCAAGCTGGCCCGTGTGGCCACCGGGCGCACGCGGATCATCGCCATGCACCGCGGCTATCACGGCCGCACCCTGGGCGCGCTGAGCCTCACATCGGCGGCCGCGTACCGTGACCCGTTCGCCCCGCTTCTCCCCGGCGTCGTCCACGTCCCGTACGACGACCTCGCTGCGCTGGAAGAGGCCCTCGAGGGGCGCGTCGCCGCCGTCGTGGTGGAGCCCATCCAGGGCGAGGCCGGGGTGCGGGTCCCCCACCACGGGTACCTGCGTGGCGTGCGCGAGCTCTGCAGTGCGGCCGGCGCGCTCCTCGTCACCGACGAGGTGCAGACGGGCTTCCGCACCGGGTCGGTGCTGGCCGCCGACCACGACCGCGTGGTGCCCGACATCCTCTGCCTGGGCAAGGGAATCGCCAACGGACTGCCGATGGCGGTCACCGTCTGCACCGAGGCGGTCGGGGCGAGCATGCCGCGGGGCGGGCACGGCAGCACCTTCGCCGGCAGTCCGCTGGTCTGTGCCGCCGGGGCCGCCACGGTGGGCCTGCTCGCCGACCCGGCCCTGAGCGCCCGCGTCCGCGCCAGCGGGGCCATGGCAATGGAACGCCTCGCCGTGCTTCCCGGGGCGATCGTCCGCGAGGTGCGCGGGAGGGGTCTGATGATCGGCATCGACCTGCGCACGCCGGCCGGCCCGCTCATCGCGGAAGCGCAGAGGCGCGGCGTCCTGGTGCTCGGCGCAGGTCGCACCGTGATCAGGCTCCTGCCCCCGTTGGTCATCGATGAGGTCACCCTGGCGACGGCGCTGGACTGCCTGGCTGAGATCATCGAGGGCGCCGCCGCGGCCTGATCGAGCGCACGCGTCCGTCGCGGCCGGTCCCGGGTTTCCAAGCAGACTCACAGCTTGGCGTCAGGAGTCCGTAAGGCGACCACGGCTACGCTCTCACCCATGCGGCAGTCATCGTCGGCCGACCGTGATCGCGCCCAACGGCGTGTCCGTTCGATAACGGTGAGGTCCGCCGTGGCCGCCGGGGCGCTGACTCTTGTCGGTGCCGCCGTGACCGCCGGGACGTTCGCGGGGCGCACCGTCGGCGTCAATCAATCGATCCAAACGTCGCCAACGCTGGACCCCAACACCGGTCTTCTCCCACCGCTGCAGGCACCTGGTGACGGGTCAGGGGTGGTGGGTGGCGGCGGCAATGTCTCGGCCGGCCCTCCTGTCGTCTCCGGAGGGTCGTAACCCGTGTTCAGCACAGGGTGGCGCGCCCTGGGAACCTCGGTCGTGGTCGCGGTGGCCGACGCCGACGCCCTGGAGGCGGCACGTGACGCGGTTGCCCTCGAGGTCGACGCCCTCGACCGGGCCTGCAGCCGCTTCCGCGACGACTCCGACCTGACCCGCCTCAACGAAGCCGGCGGGCTCCCCGTGGTCGTGAGCCCGCTCCTCGCAGAGGCGATCCGCGTGGCACTGCGCGCCGCCCGTCTCACCGACGGCGACGTCGATCCCACGGTCGGCGGCGCCCTGGAGGCGATCGGCTACGACGTCGACTTCTCGGCCATCGAGCCGGACCGCGCGGACTTCGCCCTGAAGCACCGGGCAGCCCCGGGGTGGACCAACGTCGTGATCACCGACCTGCCCGCCCTGGTCACCCTGCCTCCGGGGACCGTCCTCGACCTCGGCGCCACCGCCAAGGCCCTCGGGGCCGACCGCGCCGCCCGCGCCGCCCATGCCGCCACCGCCACCGGCGTGCTCGTCAGCCTGGGGGGCGACATCGCGATGGCGGGGCGGCCACCTGAGGGCGGGTGGCCCGTCCGGATCACCGATGACCACGCCGCCCATCTCGACGCGCCGGGGCAATCCATCACAGTGCACGGCGGGGGCCTGGCGACGTCCACAACCACGGTGCGTCGCTGGCAGCGCGGTGGCCTGCCCGTGCACCACATCCTCGATCCCCGCACGGGCGCGCCCGCAGACTCGCCCTACCGCACCATCAGCGTCGCCGCCGCCACGTGTGTCGACGCCAACACGGCGAGCACCGCGGCGATCGTGCGCGGCCGGAGCGGCGTCGACTGGTTGGAGTCAACCGGCCTGCCCTCGCGGCTGGTGACCCACGACGGCGTGGTCGTACACCTCAACCGGTGGCCGGTCGCGGCGGAGCTGGCGGCGTGATCGCGGCCTCCGGGCCCACCGCACTCTGGTACACGGCGCGCAGCACCGGGTACGTGAGCCTGTTGCTGCTGACCGCCATCCTGGTCCTGGGGATCATCACCGCCATGCGCGTGGACAGCCGGGAGTGGCCGCGCTTCCTGAGCCAGGCGGTGCACCGCAACCTGTCCCTGCTGGTGCTCGTCTTCCTGGCCATCCACATCCTCACCTCGATCATCGACCCCTTCGCGGGGATCGCGGCGCTCAACACGGTGGTTCCGTTCACCGGCTCGTACCGACCCGTCTGGCTCGGGCTTGGCGTGCTCTCGATGGAACTGATGGTGGCCTTGACGGTCACCAGCCTCCTGCGTCACCGCATCGGTTTCCGGCTGTGGCGGGTCATCCACTGGGCCGCGTACGCGGCCTGGCCTCTGGCCCTGGTGCACACGCTCGGCACGGGCAGCGATGTCCGTTCGGCCTGGGCCTTCGTCCTCACCCTCGGTTGCGTCGCCGCGGTTGTGTTCGCTCTCGTGTGGCGGCTCACCAGCGACCGCGCCAGCATGCGGCCTCCGGTCCGCGGGCTGGCCCTCGTGGCCACCGCCGTGACCACGATCGCGCTTGCCGGCTTCGCCGCCGCCGGGCCGCTCCACACTGGCTGGGCCAAGTCGGCGGGCACGCCCGACCGGCTGCTGGCCGCCAACGGCTCCGCCTCCCCGGCGGCAACGCCGACACCCGCCCCGGTGCCCGCCCTGGCGACCAACCTCCGCGATCCCTTGACGGGCACCGTCGTGCAGAACGGTCGCACCGTCCAGGTCGACCTCAGCGACACCAGCAACGCCACCCTGAAGATGGCCGTCGCCGTCCGCGGCGAGGCGACCAGCGGCCGCCTGGTCATCACCGAGGGCGGCGCAACCGTCTGCGACACGACGGCGTCGGTCGTGCAGGACGTCGTGGCCACGTGCGGGCGCACCTCTGTCGACATCAGCCTGGGGCAGCAGCCTGACGGCTCGATCACGGGGCAGCTCGTGACCGGCGTCGCCGCTCAGTGATCGCCCCGGCGGAGACGCTGCGCCTCCTCGACGGCCCGCGGCCGGCGGACGGCCCCGAGTCCCTGCAGTCGCACCTCGCCCGCCTTGGCCCGCGACCGTCCCACAGCGGCGGCGCGTTCATCGACGTCGTCGACAGGGCCGGACTGCGGGGGCGGGGCGGCGCCGGCTTCCCCACCGCGACCAAGTGGGCGGCGACGCGCGACCGGTCGCGTGGCAACGCCATCGTGGTCGCCAACGGAGCGGAGACCGAGCCGATGAGTGCCAAGGACCGGGCGCTCATGACCACCCGCCCACACCTGGTCCTCGACGGCCTGCTCCTCGCCGCCGAGGCCGTGGCCGCCAAGCGCGCCGTCGTCTACATCTCCAGGGCGCACGACGACGCGGCGGCGGCCGTGACCGCGGCCATCGACGAGCGCCGCGCGGCCAGGGACCTCCCGGTGCCGGTCACGCTGGCACGAGCCCCGCACCGCTACGTCGCCGGTGAGGAGTCGGCGGCGATCGCCCACCTCAACGGGGGCGCGGCCCGGCCGACCATGGTGCCGCCGCGTCCGTTCGAACGAGGGGTGGACGGGAGGCCGACCGTCGTCAACAACGTCGAGACACTCGCCCACGCGGCACTCATCGCCCGCCACGGTCCCGAGGTGTACCAGCGCCTGGGAGCCGATGGGGCCACCGGCACGGTGCTGGTCACGATGGCGTCGGCCGTCCACAGCGCCGGCGTCCACGAGCTGCCCGGGGGCTCCACCGTGGCCGAGGCGATCAGCGCCGCCGGCGGGGCCACCGCCTCGGTCGCCGCGGTGCTGGTCGGCGGCTACTTCGGTCGCTGGGTCGCCGCTGAGGACGCATGGGACCTGCGCCTGGGCATCGACGTGCCCCTCGGAGCCGGGGTCATCGCGGTGTTTCCACACGGCCGCTGCGGTGTCACCCAGACGGCTGCACTGATGGGCTTCCTGGCCCGGGAGAGCGCCCGCCAGTGCGGACCGTGCGAGCACGGACTGGCCGCCCTCGCGGGGACCACCGCCGAGCTGGCCGCCGGGAGGGCGAAGCCGCGCGACGCCGAGCGTCTCAACCGCTGGATCGAACAGATCGCCGGGCGCGGCGCCTGCCACCACCCCGACGGCGCCCTCGCGCTCCTCGCCAGCGGGCTGCGCGTCTTTGCCGGCGACGTGTCGACCCACCTTCGTCGGGGCCGCTGCGACCGCGATCCCTCGCCGCTGCTGCCCGCGCCGGATTGGACGGGGAGGCGCGGATGATCCGCCTGCGGGTCAACCCCATCCGTTGCGACGGTTTCGGCATGTGCGCCGAGCTGCTCCCGGAACGGCTCACCCTCGATGACTGGGGCTACCCCATCGTGGACGGACGGCCGCTCAGCCCCGAGCTGGTCGCACTGGCGCGGCGTGCCGTGGCCGCGTGCCCGACCGCCGCGCTTCGTCTCGCCGACGAGGCTGAGCCTCACCGCTAGGGTCGGGGCCCGTTCAGCTCCTCGTCGGGGTGGTGGCGGCCTTGCCGAGGATGCCGTCGACCATGGCCAGGAACTCGGTGACCTTGGCGGGCTTGGTGAGGTAGGCGACCGCGCCCGCGGCGAGGAGGCGCCGGACCTCGCGTTCGGTGGCGTCGGCGCTGTAGATGACCACCGGTATGGCGGCCGTGTGCGGATCGCCGCGCAGGCGACCGATCACCTCGGCGCCGTCGAGGTCGGGGAGGTGGAGGTCGAGAACGATGAGCCCGGGGAGATGCTCGCGCGCCAGCTCCACGGCAATGCTGCCCTGCATGGCGGTGAGCAGGCGGATGGTCGGGCGCAGGGCGAACACCGACTCCACGAGCGCGATGGTGGCGAGGTTGTCCTCGACGACCAGGACGGTGTGCTCGGCGACGGCGTCCACAAGAACGGAGGGCGCCCTGGCCGAGACGACCAGGGGCCTGTCGGTGCCTGTCGCCTGCTGGAGGCGCACCGTGAACACGGCCCCCTCGCCGCGCACGCTGCGCGCCTCGAGGCTGCCGCCCATGCCCACGGCGAGCTGCCGCGACAGTGCCAGCCCGAGGCCTGTTCCCGGGACGTGGCCGCGCTCCGCCCCGAGCCGCTCGAACGGCTGGAAGAGGCGCGCGGCGTAACCCTCCTCGAGGCCGGGGCCGTCGTCGATGACGTCGATGTCGACGAAGCCGTCCCGGGCAGCGGCGCCGACGATGATGTGCCCGCCCTCTGCGCCGTACTTGATGGCGTTGCTGAGCAGGTTCAGGAGCACCTGGACGAGGCGCTGGCGGTCGGCGAGGACGTAGATGTCGCCGGCGCCGTCGAGGCGGCTGGTGATGGTGACGCGGCTGGCGGCGGCCGACTGCCCGACCAGGCCGACGGACTCCTCGAGGACGGAGCTGACGTCGACCGGCTGCAGAGAGAGCGACTCCCGGCCGGCCTCGATGCGGGCGATGTCCAGCACGTCGTTGACCATTCCCAGGAGGTGTGCGCCGGCGCGCTGGATGGCGTCGATGGCCACCATCTGGTCCTCACGCGGCTCACGCATCTCGAGCAGGTCGCTGAAGCCGAGCATCGCCGCCAGGGGGGTGCGCAGCTCGTGGCTCATCCGAGACAGGTACTGGCTCTTGGCGTTGCTGGCCAGCTCCGCGGCGTCTCGAGCCCGGCGAAGCTCGTCGGCCACGCGGTTCTCGTCGCTGATGTCGCGGTTGATCTCCAGCACCGTGACCGGCGCCCCGTTGGCATCACGGCGCAGGGCCCAGCGGGCGCTGATGGGGAGCGTGCGCCCGTCCTTGGTCCGCTGGACCAGGTGGCCCTCCCAGTGGTCGTTCTCCAGGAGGTCGGTCAGGATCGAATCGACCGGGACGGGATATTGCGTGTGGAGCAGGTCCTGCGCGTCGGACCCGAGGGCTTCGGTCGCGCTGAACCCGTAGAGCTCGGACGCGGCCTTGTTCCAGTACTGGTTTTGGCGGGAGGCGAAGTCCCAGCTGAAGATGGCGTCGTGGGCGAGGTCGAACAGCTCGGCGTTGCGGCGCACCCCGCCGACCAGATGGACGCGGTCCAGGGCAACGGTGATGGACACCGCGTACTGGCTGAGCCGGGCCAGCTCCTCATCCCCGAACAGCGGGGTGAACGGACCACCGAGCACAGCCAAGTACCCGGCGCCGGCCTCGGAATGGATCGGCGCCACGGCGCTCGGGCCCAGCGAACTGTTGAACGCAAGGCGCGGCGACTCGGTGATGCCGTCAATGTCGACGTGGAGTTGACCGACGGCAGCGGCTGCGATGCCCGAAGCCGCGAGAACCCGACCGTCGAGCGCGATCAACGCACCCGCGCCGCCGAGCAGGCGTGCCGCCCACTCCGACGCGCGCTCGGCGAGAGTCGTTTCATCAGGGGAGTAGAGGAGCAGTTGGCTGATGGCCAGACGCAGCTGCACCTCCTCGCGCTCGCGCCAGATGCGCCGCAGCCAGACCGGTGGCGAAAGGGCAATCCCCAGCAGGGGCATGCTCACCAGGACGACGCTGTCGATGGCGAGGTCGGCCGTTGTGCCGGACGCCGCCACGGCGGCCACGCCGGCACCGAGGAGGGCGAGGATGATCCCGGTGAACCCCGCGTTCAGCGCGCGAAGCCGGGCGCGCTGCACGGAGGGCAACGCGCCCGACACCCGCCACAGCTTCACAATCGACTCGCCCACCACGGCGCACCACGCCAGGACGAGGCTGAGGTCGGCGGCCAGGGCGAGGTGCACCGGGCGCGACGTCGCTTCGCCGAGGTTGGCGACGATGGCGGCGGCCGTGACCAGGAGGACGGCGCCTGTCCACAGTAGGAGAGCGCGGCGCCCGACCGGGATCAGGCTGTGGCGGAAGAGGAGAAACGCGCACGCCGACCCCATGAGCAGGGCGAGGCTGATCACCGTGACCGGCATCCGCGCGGTGCCCGCGGCCTGCGTGATCTGCCCGAGAACCGCGAGGAGCCCGAAGAGTCCGACCGCGAGCGCCAGGTACAGGCGGCTGCGTCCGCGGTGCCGCAACCATGAGACAAGGGTGAGCAGGCCGAGGATCGCGAGCCCGGCTGACACCGCCCATTGCAGTACCGCGAGTGCCTGGGTCACAGGCCGAGTATGACGACGGTGTTCCACAGTGAATGCCGGCTGTTTCCGTTCCGCCACCGCGGTCGAACGCGGGTTTCGAGGCAGGCCGGTGGTCCGGGGCCACACCTGCGGGGAGACAATCAGCCCGGTGCCTCACTACTTCGACACCGACCCGCTGGCGCCCTCGCATCCGCGCGAGGTGGTGCTGAGGCTGCCCGAGGCCACGGTGCGACTGCACAGTGACGCGGGGGTCTTCGCACGCGGCGCCGTGGACAGCGGAACGATGTTCCTCTTGCGGCGCGCGCCCTCGCCTCCCCTCGACGGCGACATCCTCGACCTGGGAACGGGCTACGGCCCGATCGCGGTCACGCTCGGGCTACGGTCCCCACAGGCACGGGTGTGGGCCGTCGACATCAACCATCGCGCCCTCGAGCTGACGGCTCGCAATGCGGCGCGAGCCGGGGTGGACAACGTGGTCGCGGCGACGCCCGATGAGGTGCCGGGCAGCGTGCGCTTCGCCGCCATCTACTCCAACCCGCCGGTGCGCATCGGCCTTGCCCTGCTTCATCCGCTGCTCACGGCCTGGCTCGACCGGCTCCATCCGGGCGCGGTCGCGCACCTGGTCGTACATCGCCACCTCGGGTCGGATTCGCTGGCGCGGTGGCTGGCCGCGCAGGGCTTCGGGGTGGAACGGGTCGCCTCTCACGACGGCTACCGGATCCTGTCCGTGCACCCCCGCCCGGTGGTGGGGGATGATCGCTGAATGGTCATCCCTGCGTCCGATGCCGCCCTCGGGATCATCCGCATCGACATCGACCCGGTGATCCACATCGGCAGCCTGTCGGTGCACTGGTACGGCGTCATGTACGCCCTGGCCTTCCTCGTGGCCTTCCGCTACGGGGTGCTGCCCCACCTGGTTCCGCGCGGTGTGGACCGCGGCACGGCGGAACGCGGCTTGGTCTGGACGATCATCTTCGGGCTGCTGGGAGCGCGTCTGTACTACGTGGTCCAGCAACCGAACCTCGGCGACTATCTCCACGACCCGGTTCGCATCATCGCCGTCTGGGAAGGGGGCATGGCCTTCTTCGGCGCCATCATGGCGGGGCTCGCCACGGTCACGGTGTTCGCGTGGCGCAACCGTTTGTCCACATGGCTGATGTGGGACGCGGCGGTGATCTTTGCGGTCGTCGGTCAGCCGATCGGCCGTATCGGCAACGTCATCAACGGCGACATCCTCGGGGCGGCGAGCACCCTGCCCTGGGCCACCGCGTACGTCAACCCCCATGCGGTCCTGCAGACCGGGTTTCAGCTCTGCACGACGTCCAGCTGCACCGCGTACCAGCCCGCGGCGGTGTACGAGGCCATCGGCACCATCCTCATCGGGGTGATCCTCTTCGCGCTGCGCCGCCGCGGAGTGCGCAACGGCGCGCTCGCTGTGGCCTACATTCCCCTCTATGCGGTCAGCCAGCTCATCCTCTTCCAGTTCCGCGCCAGCGAGCCCGTTCTCGGCCTCGGTCTGCACCAGGCGCAGTGGACGGCGCTGGTGATCCTTCTCGTGGTGGCGCCGCTGGTGTTCTTCGCCTGGCGACGCCACCTCGACACCGTGGCGGCCCCGGCGTGATCGGCAACGACACCCTGGCGTCCGTCGTCGACCTGCTCTTCACCATCCTCGAGCTTCTCGTGTTCGCCCGAGTGATGCTGTCGTGGCTGCCGATCAGCCCCTGGAACCCGATCGCGCGATGGCTGGTGCGCATCGTCGACCCCATCCTGCGCCCCTTCCGGCGCGTGCTCCCGGCCTTCAGCGGCGTCGATTTCTCTCCGTTGCTCGCCCTGGCGGTGCTCTACGTGCTCCAGCAGGTGGCCCATTCGCTGCTGACCGTCGGCGCGGTGTCACCTGGGCTTGCCGTGCTCGAGGTGGTGCGCCAGGTCGTGCTCGGGATCATCGTGTTCTTCTGCATCGTCCTGTTCGTGCGGCTGCTCTTCTCGCTGTTCCACGCCGATCCCTGGCACCCCATCGTGGTGATGGTGCGACGCTTCACCGACCCGCTGGTGCGCCCCTTCGCGGGCCTGGTCCCGCGCGGCGCTGCCATGGACGGCGGCGCCGCGATCGCCTTCCTGGTGTTCCTTGTGCTGTTCTTTGTCGGACGCGCGCTCTTCGATGCCGTCGGGACGTTCTGAGCGTCGGTCGGCGCGCTAACCGCGCCGTCCCGCTCCCCACGCCTCTCGTTCTGGCGCCCGCACGCGGAGGGTCTCGAGCCGGTAGGCTCCGGCACCGAGAAGCAACTCCACGGCACGCTCCATCGCCGGCCCCGGCTCGACGGTGAAGTCATCGTCGAGGGCGATGTCGTCGATCGACTCGGCGCTCTCCACGTGGATGACCACAGGCGCCTCACCGGTGTGCTCGGCGATCGCCCTGTGCAACGGCCCCACGAGGTCGTGCTGGTCGGGGCCGAGGCGGACATGCACCACGCTGTTGCGCCGCCATGCGACAAGACGGGGATCGTCGATCGCGAAGATGGCGTCGGCGCGGATCTTGGCGGGCTCGTTGTCGCGCTCCTCGTCGTCCGCGCCGCTCGGTGCAGGGCGGCCGATCTCAACCTTTCCGCGAATGATCACCACCGCGTCGGGGCGAAGCAGCTCCGCCACCTCCTCGAAGACGCGGTTGAACACCACGACCTCACACGACCCGGTCAGGTCCTCGACCTGCAGGAAGGCCATGCGCTGCCCCGTGGTGCTCTTGCGGGGGACGAAGGCGCGCACGTCGCGGATGCACCCGCCAACCTGGACGACAAGACCGTCGAGGTGCGCCCCCATCTCGTTGATGGAGGTGTCGACGCGCTCCTGGAGGGTCGCGGCGATGCGTCGCAGGGGGTGGTCGCTGAGGTACATGCCGAGCAGGTCCCGCTCCCATGCCAGCCAGGACTCGTCGCCTCCGTTGGACCCCGCGTCGGCGGCTGCGGGTGTGTGCGGGATGAGCGTGCCCATGATGTCGACGGAGTCACCGAAGAGGGCCGTCTGGCCGAGGTCCCGCTCGCGGCGCACCGCCGCGGCGTGGTCCATGACCGAGTCGAGCTGACGGAGCAGCCGGTGGCGGTCGCCGAGCGGGTCGAGTGCTCCGCACTGGATCAGTGATTCCAGAACGCGCCGGTTGAGGTCGCGGCTCTCGACCCGCATGCACAGGTCGAGGAGGCTGGTGAAGGGGCCCTCCCTGTCGCGGGCGGCGATGACCGAATCGATGACGCCGACGCCGACGTTCTTGATGTGCTGGAGCCCGAACAGGATCTCTGCTTCGGCGGCGTTGCCGACCCCGAACCCGGCTCCACTGCGGTTGATGTCGGGCTTGTGGACGACAAGTCCGTGGGCGTGAGCGTCGAGGATGGTCTGTTTCAGCTTGTCGAAGTCCCCGCCGCGGCTGTTGAGCAGTGCCGCCATGTACTCGAGCGGGTGGTTCGCCTTGAGGTATGCGGTCTGGTACGAGATCAGGCCGTACGCCACCGAGTGAGCCTTGTTGAACCCGTAGCCGGCAAAGTGGGCCATGAGGTCGAAGAGCTCGGCGGCGCGGTCGGGCTCAACGCTTCGCTGCGCCGCGCCCTCGAGGAACTTGGCGCGCTGTTTGGCCATCTTCTGCTTGTCCTTCTTGCCCATGGCGCCGCGCAGCAGGTCGGCCTCACCGAGCGTGAAACCGGCCACGGCCTGGGCGATCTTCATGACCTGGTCCTGGTAGACCATGGTGCCGTGGGTCTCGGCGAGAACAGGCTCAAGCAACCCCTCGAGGCCCTCCGGGTACTCGACGGCCAGCTCTCCGCGCTTGCGCTTCATGTAGAGGTCGACCACCCCACCCTCGATCGGGCCCGGGCGGTTGAGGGCGACGGCCACGCCGAGGTCCTCGAGCGTCCGCGGCTGCATGTCGATGAGGATTCGCTTGGCGAAGGTGGCCTCCAGCTGGAACACACCGTGCGTGTCCGCCTTGCAGAGCAGCGCGTACGTTGCCGCGTCGTCGAGGGGGATGTCGTCGATGTCGATGAGCCGCCCGGTCGACGCCTCGATCATTCGCAGCGCCTCCTCGATGACGGTCAGGTTGGCGAGGCCGAGGAAATCGATCTTCAACAGGCCAACCCTGGAGATGCCCTCCATGTCGAACATGGTCACGGCGGTGCTGCGGTCACCCGTCGTGGAGCGCTGCAACGGCACGATGTTGGTGAGCGGCTCGGCGCCGATGACCACTCCCGCCGCGTGCGTCGACGCGTTGCGGCAGATCCCCTCGAGCCGGCGTGCGTTGTCGATGACCTGGCGCGCCCAGCCCTCACTCTCGTAGAGGCCGCGCAGCTCCCTGCTGTCCGCGAGCGCCTTGTCCAGCGTGATCTTCACGCTCAGCGGCACCAGCTTGGCGAGACGATCGACGTCGGGAAGTGGCACGTTGAGGACGCGGCCGACATCGCGGATGGCGGCGCGGGCGGCCATCGTCCCGAAGGTGATGATCTGCGCGACGTGGTCCTCGCCGTACTTCTTCTGCACGTACTGCAGGACACGGTCGCGACGGCGGTCGTCGAAATCGATGTCGATGTCGGGCATCTCGACGCGTTCGCGGTTGAGGAAGCGCTCGAAGATGAGCCCGTAGCGAAGCGGGCAGATATTGGTGATGCGCAACACGTACGCCACCAGCGAGCCGGCCGAGCTGCCCCTCCCAGGGCCCACCACGACGCCGTCCGCGCGAGCCGCCCGGATCAGGTCCCAGACAATCAGGAAGTAGGGTGCGAAGCCGGTCGTCTCGATGACATCGAGCTCCATCGCGAGGCGCTCCCTCGCCTCCGTCGTGATGCCGTCACCGTAGCGCTCGCGCAGGCCCACCTCGCACAGCTCACGCAGGTAGCTCGCCGGCGTCTTCCCGGGCGGGATCGGCGAGTAGGTCGGCAGGAGGTTGCCACCCAGCTTGAGCTCGAGGTCGCACAGGTCGGCGACGGCAAGGGTGTTGCGCACCGCGTCGCCGTACTGAGCGAAGCGATCGCGCATCTCAGCACCACTGGTCACGGAGAAGTGCGGCCCGGCGAAACGGAAGCGGCGTTCATCGTCGCGCCGCGCCTGCGTCTGGATGCAGAGGAGGATGTCATGCGCCTCGGCGTCGTCGACGCCGATGTAGTGGGCGTCGTTGGTGGCCACCAATGGCAGGCCGGTGCGCCGGGCGATCTCCAGCAGGCCGCTGCGGATCGCCTCCTCCTCGGCGATGCCGTGGTCCATGATCTCGAGGAAATACCCGTCGGGGCCGAAGATCTCCATGTGCTGGCGGGCGACTCCCTCGGCGGCGTCCATGTCACCGGTGAGGATTGCCTGGGGCAGCTCGCCGCCGATGCACGCGGAGAGGCAGATGAGCCCGTCGGCGTGCTCCGCCATCAACTCCTTGTCGATGCGCGGCTTGTAGTAGTAGCCCTCGAGGTGCGACTTGCTGACCAGCTGGATGAGGTTGCGGTAGCCCGTCTCGTTGCGCGCCAGGAGGATGAGGTGGTTGGGATCACGGTCGGTCCTTCCCTCCTTGTCGTGGCGCGACCGTGGCGCCATGTACATCTCGCAACCGATGATCGGTTTGATGCCCGCAGCCTTTGCCGACGTGTAGAACTTGACGGCACCGTAGAGCGCGCCGTGGTCCGTGATCGCCAGGGCCGGCTGGCCAAGGCGCTTGGCTGTGCCAACGAGGTCGGCGATGCGCGACGCGCCGTCGAGCAGCGAGTACTCGGTGTGCGTGTGCAGGTGTACGAAGGGCTCGGTCCCCGCGTCATCTGCACCGGTCGTCGGTGTGCTGGCCATGCTCTCCTCGCGCGCTGACGAACGGACGTACGGTATCACTCAGGCGGGAGGGTCGATGACCGGGGCGGCCGCGCGGCGCAGACATCGATCGCTTCCCCTGTAATCTGCGCTCCCCGTGGACTTTCTCACCGGCCTGCACGGCGCCGTCGCGACGGTGCTGATCTGCGTCCTCCTCTTCGTCGACGAGGCGGGCGTGCCTCTGCCGTTCATTCCCAACGAGGTCCTGCTCATCGTCGCCGGCCTGCTCATCGCGGCGGGAAGCCTGAACCCGTTCATCTTCTATCCCATCGCGTGCGTTGCCCTCTACGGCGGTTCGTTCACCGGGTACAGCTGGGCGAAGCGGGTGGGCCCCCGCCAGTTGCGCCGGGTGGCGACCATGCTGCGCGCCACCAAGCCCTACGACAGGGCGACACGCCGGCTGGCCAACGCGGACGCTCGCCACATCGCGCTGAGCCGTGTGATCCCGGGGATCCGGGTGTACGCCACCCTGTGCGCCGGCGCGGCGCAGGTGCCGGTGCGGACCTTCTGGGAGGCCAACGTGCCGGCGATCCTCGGCTGGGTCGCCGTGATGACCGGGATCGGGTTCGTCGCCGGCGTGCCTGCGGAGCATTTCCTCACCGCCGTCGAGGCCCAGCTCTTCAACTTCGCCCTCAGCGGCGGGTTGCTCGTGGCCCTGGGCCTGATCGCATACCGGGCGGCGCGGCGCGCTCCCGACCCGCGACGCGAGCCGGCCTCCGGCCCCTTCCACGGCCTCGCGACCCGCGACCGCTATTGGCTGGCAGGCGCGGTCGATGCGGGGATTGTCGCCACCGTCGTCGCGGGATTCGACCGCATCACCCGGGCGGTGCTGCACTTCAAGTACCAGATCCTCCCCGAGGGCCGGTACGACGTCGGCGTGATCGTGCTGGCCATCGCGCTGGCATACATCGTGGTCAGCCGGCGCAGTTCCACCGGCGAGACGGCGGGCGAGAGGCTCTTCGACGTGAGTTACATGCACCACCGGCCGCGCACGCCCATAGCCCCCGATCCCTGCGACGACGATGAGGCCGACGGCGATGTTGGGGCGGTGTAGGCAGCCCTATCCCACGCCGGGGTGGGCTGCGGGGTTTGTCGCGGTGTTTCTGCAGAGTTGGTCGTGTCGGGCACCGCGCGTAGGGCGTGCGCTGTCTGCGAACTGATGTTGGCGGACGCTGCGCGCCCAATGTCCGTGGGATCAGCGCGCACAGGTCGGCGGACACTTCACGCCCAATATCCCTTGCCAGCTAAGCTCTTTCGCATCTTTGCTTGTTGCTATACGAACATCTGTTCTGGTACCATAGCTCTCGTGTTGCAGGCCCCGTGTACCCCACTCTCCGAGCTGTCCGGCGCCGTCGCGCGCTTGGCGAGTGAGGAGGTCAACGGCGTGGACGGACATGAGCTTGGGGACGAGCTGGTCTGCATGCGCCGCCTCATGGACCGCCTCGAGGCAGAGTTCGTGCGCCGCCTCGAGCGGTTCGATCGCGGCCGCGGAGCGCTGTCGGAGGGTGCGGTCAGCACGGTGTCGTGGCTCCGCGCCACCTGCGGTTTGACCGGCGGCGGGGCGGCGGATCGCGTGCGGATGGCGCGCATGCTTGTTGGGCTTCCGCGCACCACCGCGAGCTTCCACGCCGGCCGCTCCAGCTTCGCCAACGTCGCGCTCATCGCTCGGCTTGCCGACGAGGTGGGCGCTGACACCGTCGCCGGCGTGGAGGAGACCCTGGTTCCGGCCGCCGAGGCGCTCGACCCGGGGCGCATGCGCATCCTCACAGCCTTCACACGCCATCGCCTCGACGCCGACGGCGCGTTGGAGGCCGACAACCGTGACCACGAGCGGCGTTGGTTTTCGTGCGACCAGGTCTTCGGCGGGGCCTTCGTGCTTCGCGGTGAGCTGGACGCTGAGAACGGCGCCGTTCTGAAGACGGCGCTGGACGCGCTCAGCTCTCCAAGTGGCGCCGATGACCAACGGCGCGGCTCGCAACGCCGCGCGGATGCGTTGGTCGAACTGGCCTCCCGTCAGTTGCGTGATGGGCGGCTGCCGGCGGCGCATGGGCAGCGGCCTCACCTGACAGTGACCGCCGACGCGGCCACGCTGCGACGCTTTCGCGGCGCACCTCCCGCCAACGTTCTCGGCGTTGGGCCGGTTCATGCCGAAACCGCGCGCCGGCTCGCGTGCGACTCCGTGCTCACCCTCGCGACCGTCGCCGGAAACGGGGCGCCCCTCTCGGTCGGACGGGCCAGCCGCACAATCCCAGCGGCGATCCGCACTGCGCTCGGTGTGCGCGACGAAGGTTGCCGGTTCCCCGGGTGCGATCGGCCGCTCGCGTGGACCGACGGTCACCACATCAGGCACTGGGCGGACGGTGGCGAGACCCGCATGGACAACCTGGTCTCGCTCTGCCGCACGCACCACCGCGCGGTCCACGAACAGGGATGGGAGATCAGCCTCGCACCCGACCAGCAGGTGGTCCTCATTGAACCGACGAGGGTCGGGTTACGGCCGCCGTCGGGCAGTCGGCGTCCGCGACCCGCAGATGTCGGCGCGACGTAGGTGTGCGCGCAGTGGCCCGCGCGGCGATCAGCCCGCCAGCTCACCCCGGCTGAGCGTGGCCACGCATTCCACGTGGTGTGTCTGCGGGAACATGTCGATCACCTCGAAGGAGTCGATGCGGTACGGGCCGGAGACGGCGAGCAGGCGGAGGTCCCGCGCCATCGTTGCGGGGTCGCACGAGACATACACCACCGCGGCCGGGCCGGCGAGGGCCAGCCAGGCGGTCACCCGGGCGTCACACCCGGCGCGCGGCGGGTCGAGCACGATCGCGCCGGGTGTGACGCCGCCAACCGGCAGCACATCCTCCACCGCCGCGGCGATGTAGCGAACGCGGGTCGCGCACCCGTTGAGCTCGCTGTTGAGCACGCCGAAACGCGCCGAGTCACGGTTGTTCTCGATGCACACGACCGACGCGCCCGCGGTGGCCAGTTCGCACGCGAGGACGCCGATGCCCGCGTACGCATCGATGATGGTGGTGCCGGCGACGGGACCCAGACCGCGGAGCACCGCGCTGTACAGCGTCTCGAGCTGACCCCAGTTGACCTGGATGAACGTGTCGGGGAGGACGCGAAAATCGTGGCCGCGCCAGCTCAGCGTGGTCGACGTGGTGCTCCAGCGCTGGTTGGCGGATCGTGCCTCATCGTCGAGGGCCGCAGAAGGGATCGCGCGGGTTGGCCTCGGCCGCAGGAGCAGCTCCTCGCCCCTCTCGCCGACGGTCAGGTGCAGCGCGGTGAGGTCTGCGCCCCCGGCGTCGCGCACCAGGCGCTGCAGGGCCGGCAGGGAGCCCGTGATGCGCGGGTGGTGGATCAGGCAGTCGTCGATGGGCACCGGCCTCCAGCTGCGCACCCGGTTGAAGCCGAGGCGTGCGTCGGCCATGCCGGCATCTCCCGGGATGACGTGGAACTCGCCGCGCCAGCGGTAGCGCCAGGGGTCGTCCATGCCGTGCACGGCGACGGCGGGCGGCAGCACCACGTGCTGGCGGCGCATCGCGTCGCGCACGATCGCCTCCTTCAAGGCCAGCTGCTGCCCGTATTCCACGTGCTGGAGCTGGCAACCACCGCATTCCCCGTAGTAGGGACACGGCGCCGCGACGCGGTGCGGCGACGCATCGTCGACGCCGACCGTGGCGGCGAACCAGAGCCTCCCCTTGCGGTGGTGCAGCTCCACCTCGACGCGCTCGCCGGGCAGCGCGCCGTCAACCATCAGGGACGTGCCGTCGTCGAGTCGGGCCAGGCACAGCGCGCCGTGCACCATCGACCCGGTCGCGACGACGAAGCGCTCGCCGCGGCGGTGCTGCGCGGGCGCAACCGGAGGCGGCGCCGCCTCAGCCGGAGAGTCGCTCACGCAACAGCGTCGTGACCATGCGGGCATCCGCGCGCCCGCGAGTGGCCTTCATGACCTGGCCCACCAGTGACTGCAGCGCGGCCTCGCGACCACCGCGAAAGTCCGCGCAGGCCTTGGGGTTCGCCTCGATGACCTCGGCGACGACGGCGGCGAGCTGGGCGGCGTCACCAACCTGGCCGAGGCCGCGCTCGGTGACCAGGGCGGCGGGATCCCCGCCCACGATGTACAGCTCGCTCAGCAGCTCCTTGGCGGTGGACCCGTTGATGGCGCCGGACTCGACGAGGGCCAGAAGCGCCGCCAGGCCGCCCACCCCGAGGCCGCTGTCGGCGAGGGCCACGTGGTGTTCGTTGGCCAGAGCGGCGACGTCGCCCATCTGCCAGTTCGCCGCGACCTTGGCAGAAACTCCGGCGTCCACGAGAGCCTCGTAGGTGTCGGCCTCGGCGCGCACCCCGGTCAGCACGGCGGCGTCGTAGGCGGAGAGGCCGTACTGGCTGCTGAAGCGCGCGGCACGCGCCTCGGGAAGCTCGGGAATGGCCGCGCGGATGCTCTCCACGAGGTCGCGGCCGAGCTGGAGCGGGGGCAGGTCGGGCTCGGGGAAATAGCGGTAGTCGTGGGCCATCTCCTTGCTGCGCTGCGACACCGTCGCGCCGCGAGCCTCCACCCAGCCGCGGGTCTCCTGGACCAGCGCCCCACCGTCGTCGAGGACCCTCGCCTGCCGTTCGATCTCGAAGGTGATGGCGTGGTGCACGGCGCGGAAGGAGTTCATGTTCTTGACCTCGACCTTGGTGCCGAGCTCCGTTGCGCCCCGCACTCGCAGCGACACGTTGGCGTCGCAGCGCAGAGATCCCTCCTCGAGGTTGCCGTCGTTGACGCCGATGTACACGAGGATCTGGCGGAGGCGGACGAGGTACTCGCGGGCGGCGTCGGCGCTGCGAAGGTCGGGCTCGCCGACGATCTCCATCAGGGGCACGCCGCAGCGGTTGAGGTCGACCAGCGAGCTTGTCGCCTCCTGCAACACGTCGCCCGCGTGGTGCATGGTCCCCGTGTCCTCCTCGAGGTGGACGCGAGTGACGCCGCAACGCGTGCGCACGCCGTCGACGTCGAACTCGAGATGACCGTCCTGGGAGAGCGGCAGGTCGTACTGCGAGATCTGGTAGCCCTTGGGCAGGTCGGGATAGAAGTAGTTCTTGCGGTCGAACTTTGTGAAGGGCGGGATCTCGCAGTTGAGGGCAAGCGCCGTGCGCACGGTCATCTCCACCGCCTGGCGGTTGATCACCGGTAGGGCGCCGGGCAGGCCCAGGCACACCGGGCATGTGTTGCTGTTGGGGGGCGCCGTGGTGTAGGCGGCGCTGCAGGAGCAGAACATCTTGCTTCGCGTCAGCAGCTGGGCGTGCACCTCGAGGCCGATCACCACCTCGTAGCCGGTGTCGACGGTGGCCGGCGCGGTCATGCGGCCACCAGGGGTGCGCGGTGGCGATGCCACTCGGTGGCCGCCTCGTACGCAGCGGCGACACGGAAGACGCGCGCGTCCTGGAGGCGCGGGGCGATCACCTGCAGGCCGACCGGCAGCTCGTCGCTGAACCCGCATGGCAGCGAGATGCCCGGCAGCCCGGCGAGGTTCACGGGGATCGTCAGCGCATCGTTGAGGTACATCTCGACGGGGTCCTGGATGGCGCCGGTGGTGAACGCCACCTTCGGCGACGTGGGGCACACCAGGGCGTCCACCGTCTCGAACACGGCGTCGAACTCCCGGGCGATGACGGTGCGCACCTTCTGGGCGCGCCGGTAGTAGGCGTCGTAGTAGCCACTGCTGAGCGCATACGTGCCCAGCATCACGCGGCGCTTCACCTCGTTGCCGAACCCCTGGTCGCGCGTGCGCAGGTACGTCTCGGTGAGCGACGGACGTTCAACGCGCATGCCGAAGCGGACGCCGTCGTAGCGCGCCAGGTTCGACGAGCATTCCGCAGGGGCGATGATGTAGTACGTCGAGAGGCCCAGCTCGGTGCTGGGCAATGACACCTCCTCCACCGTCGCCCCGAGTTCCTCGAGGACGCGGATCGCCTCGGTGACGCGCTCGCGAACGCCGGCCTCGAGCCCGTCACCCATGTACTCGCGCGGCACTCCGAGGCGCATGCCCCTCACCCCATCACGCAGCGCGCTCAGTGGGTCCTCCACGGCGTCGATGACCGACGTGCTGTCGCGCGGGTCGTTCCCGGCCACCACCGCGTAGGCGACGGCGGCGTCCTCCACGCTGTGCGCGAAGGGGCCCACCTGGTCAAGCGATGACGCGAACGCAATCAGCCCGTAGCGGGACACGCGCCCGTACGTGGGCTTGAAGCCGACCACGCCGCAGAGCGACGCCGGCTGGCGGATCGAGCCGCCCGTGTCGGTGCCGTAGCTGATCGGCACCATGCCCGCGCCGACGGCGGCCGCGCTGCCTCCGCTGCTGCCGCCGGGGACGCGCTCCACGTCCCAGGGGTTACCCACCGTGCCGTACGCGGAGTTCTCCGTCGAGGAGCCCATCGCGAACTCGTCGCAGTTGGTCTTGCCGACGGGCACCGCGCCGGCGTCGATGAGGCGCTGCACCGCGGTGGCGGTGTATGGAGGCCGGAAGTTCTCGAGGATGCGCGACCCCGCGGTCGTGGGGTAGCCCTCGACGCAGAGGACGTCCTTGAGGGCGACGGGGATGCCGCACAGCGGGCCGGCGCCCAAGCGGTCGTCGCGGAGCATCTCCGTGGCCCGCTCGGCCTGCCGGTCCGCAAGGTCGTCGGTGAGCGCGAGGAAGGCGTTGAGCGAGCTGTCGAGGCGGCTGACCTGGGCGCGGGCGTCGGCGAGCAGCTCCTGTGGAGTCACCTCGCCGCGGCGCAGGGCGGCGGCCATCGCGGCCGCGGTCAGGCCGGCGCTGCTCACTCCTGGATCGCCCCCACCTTGAAGTACTCGCCGTCGGTGTCGGGGGCGTTGGCGAGGGCCTGCTCCTGGCTCAGCGACCCGGCCGGCACATCCTCGCGCCAGACGTTGACCAGGGCTCCCACCTGCGCCGTCTCGGGCACATCGGAGATGTCGGCCCGCTGCAGCGCCGAGACGTGGTCGAGGATGCGGTCGAGGTCGGCGCCCATGCGCCGTCGCTCCTCGCCGTCGAGGCCGAGCCGGGCAAGGAGGGCGACGTGGGCGACCTCTTCGGGATCGAGCGGCATCGGCTCATTATTCGCGACCCGCGCGGCGCGGCGTCGCTCAGCCGTCAGGGACTGGCAACCAGGTCAGCACCACCTGCTCGGTGGGGGCGAAACCGGCGGAGCGATAAGCGCGCACAGCCCCGGGGTTGTCGTCGCGCGTCCAGACGCATGCGAAGCTCACCACCCGGCTCCGCATCAGCGCCAGCGCGTCGCTCACCAGGGCGCGGGCCACGCCGCCACCGCGCACCTCGGGGCGCACGTACAGCTCGGCGATCTCCGCCTCGAGGCCGGTCCCGGGATCGTAGATCACCACCCAGCACACGCCGACCGCGTGACCGTCGCCTGCGCGGGCGATCAGCAGGTGGTTCTCGCCCATGAAGGTGGGAGCGACGCGGAGCCGCCGCTGCACCTCAGCGCGGGTCTCGCGGGGATGGTCGTAGTGCTCCTGCTCGTCCATGGCGAGGTCGACCAGCATGGCCACGACCTCGGGGTCGTCGCCTGCCATCTCCTCGACGCTGGTCTCGTCAGACACGACCGGCATTGTGGCCGCGCCGTTCAGGGGGTCGGGGTGGCCACGCCCTGGGGAACGATGTGCAGGTTGGGTACCGGCGAGGAGAGCGAGCTGGCCGGCGCCACCTTCCCCGGCACCGGCGCGCAGGGCGGGATCAACCCTGACGACGTCTTGGGGCACCCGATCACGGGCGGCTGCGCGGGCGCGGCCCCGGCGACGTGGCGCCAGGAGGTGCCGTTCCACACCCAGGTGTCCGATCCCAGCGTGGCCTGCGATCCGGTCGGCGCGATACCCGAGGCCAGCGGGTACGCGTAGCCGCCCGCGGAGCCGCCGAACAGCACCACCGTCGACGCCGGCCCCTCGGCCATCGCAGCACCGCTCCGGACGCTGGGATGGCCGGCGACGGTGTCCTGGGTCCACTGCCCGGCTGCGAAGGTCCAGGTGTCCCCGGCGCCGGTGAGGACCACGATGTGCCCGCTGACGGGTGTCACCGAGGCTCCCAACAGCGACGGCGTCGCCTGGACGATGAACTGCTGCGACAGGAGGTGCCACGCCGTGCCCGTCCAGCTCCACGTCGAGGTCATGGGGGGCACCTCCGGACAGGGGGGTGGGGCGACGCCCACCGGGAGGCTCGCGCACGCGCTGCCGCCACCGTTCGACGTCATCAGGGTGGCGTGCTGCGTGGTCGGGTCACGGAAGAGGAGGGTGATCACGCCCGCCTCGACCGCGGCCGCCGGCTCTGCCTTCCAGGCGGTGCCGGACCACGTCCAGGTGGTGAGGGTGGCGCCCCCCGTGCAGCTGGTCACCGCACTGCAGTGAATCGGCCGCGTCAGGGCGGAGGGCGCGCCCAGCAGCGGGCAGACAATCGCCGGGCCCGCCGCGCTCGCGACACCGAGGGGCAGCCCGCAGCTGGAGTAGCCCGTCGACACCGCCACCACCTGCCGCGTCGCCGAGTCGTAGGCCAGCTGGCTCCCCGCGGGCGGCGTGGTCGCCTTGCCCCGCACCGCCGGGTGGCTCCAGCCATGTTGCGTGAACAACCACGTCTGCTCGGTCGGGGCCACCACGGTCGGGGTGCAGGTGGGCAGGGCGCCCGACCCGGGGGGCGGGGACGCAGGGGTCGGGGCGTTGGCGGGTGCTGTCGCAATGGCGATGGCCGGCCCGCCGTTGGCGGCGGCAGGTGTGGCGAAGGCGGATCCCGAGCTTCCCACCGCAGTGCCGCTCCCACTGCTCACACAGCCACTCACGCCGCCACCGTTGCTGATCGCAGCAGCCGGAACCCCGAGGAGCAGCACGCCGCCGTCGGCGGGGTCGTCGACCATGCGCACGTCGGTGAGCGGCCCCGGGCCCTTGGCCGCGGTGGTCCACCGCGAGCCGTCCCACGTCCACACGTCATTGAGCGTGTTGCCGCGACTGCCTGAGCCGCCGAACATGATCGTCATCCCCGCCGTGGAGTCCCAGACCATGGCCGCCCCGGAACGTGCCGGGGGGTTGGCGGCAGCGCCGGAGGAGGCCACGCCGCCCTGGCGGGCGCTGCGAATGGCCAGGAAGGTGCCCGCCCCCGCGAGCGCGACCGCAACGGCGAGGGCACTCGCCATGGCCTGCGGCCAGTGCGATCGGGTGCTGGGGATGTCGAGGCCGGAGCTGCGCGAGGCGTAGTTGGCGGTCGATGCCGGGGCGCGCAGCTCCTCGAAGGCGGCGCTGAGGTCACGTTCCGATTCGTCGCTCATGCCTGCTTCCTCAGGGTTGCCCGGACGCGCTCGAGGGCGCGGTGGGTGGCCGCCTTGGCGGCGCTCTCGCGCATGCCGAGCACCGCGCCCACCTCGGCGAAGCTCAGGCCGCCGGCGATGCGCAGGCCGACCAGCAGGCGATCGTGGTCACGAAGCGTCTCCAGCGCGGTGCGGATCGAGCGCAGGTCGCTGCGCCGCTCGACGGTCTCCTCCACCGAGTCGGCGAACTGACGGTCGCGGCCGACGCGGGCAAGCAGAGCCCGGCGCCGACCCTCGCGGCGGTACTGGTCGATCACAGCGTTGCGGGCGATGCGGAAGAGCCAGGTGCGCACGCCGGCGTCGTCAGGGTGCACCCGCTCGTAGGCCGCGAAGGCGGCCGCGAAGACGTCGCCCGTGATGTCCTCGGCGGTCTCGGCATCGCGCAACTGGGAGACGCAGAACCGGTAGACGGCGTCGGCATGCTCTCGATACACCTCGTCAAAGGGGGTTGCCGCCCCCTCCAGCTGTCTGCCGGTCATGGCAGCGATCATCGATAGCACAAACGACGCTGGGGGCGATTGGTCACTTCTCGATGAGTGCGGACGGCGTCGCTACACTGCCGTGGCGTCCATTGCAAGGAGCGACGGTGAGCGAGACGGAGCAGCCCAGGAACCCTGAACGCCTCGAACTGGAGGCCCTGACGGCCCTTCAGCCAGGCTTCGCCCGCCTCATGCCCGAGATCGGCGCCCGCATGTGGAAGGCGTACCACGCCGGTCGAGCGCAGAACTGGGTGCTGGCCACCTGGCAGCTCAAGGAGCTGCGCAAGCTCTTCCGGCTCGGCAACGTCACCCGCCCCAAGTACGAGGCCGACGTCGAGGCGTACATCGCTGACGACCTCCTCCCGCTGTTCGCCGCCTGCGATGCCGCCGACCTGGCTGCCTTCGAGCGGGCCTTCAGCGAGGCGGTGGACGCCGCCAACGAGTACCACCGCCGCTGGAACAAGGGGTTCCTGGTCTGGAAGGTGCCGCAGACACCCCCTGAGGACCTCGTCCTCGAACCTCAGGGCTGAAGGAGGAGACCGAGATGATCGTCACCACCACGGAGAACATCCCCGGAGCGCGGGTCACGCGGGTCATCGGGCAGATGTTCGGGCTGACGGTGCGCACCCGGGGGGTGGGCGGCAACATCGCCGCAGGTTTTCGCGGACTCGCGGGTGGAGAGGTGAAGTCCTACACGAAGTTGCTCGAGGACGCGCGCCGCGAGGCGGTCGACAGGCTCGTCCAGAGCGCCACCGCGGCGGGGGCCAACGCCGTCGTGATGATGCGGTTCGACTCGTCGGAGATGGGCCAGACGATGAGCGAGATCGTCGCCTACGGCACGGCCGTGGTCGTCGAGGCGCTCCCCCCGTCGCCCTGAGCGACCGCGGGGAGCGACGATGGCAGCGTTGGGAGGGCTCGAGCTCGTCGTGATCCTCGCGGTGGTCGTCCTGATCATTGCGTGCGCGGTCGTGGGCTGGGACCGGTACCGGCCTGGTCGCGCCGGCACCAGCCCGGGCGCCCACCCCACCGATGAGGTGTTCATCGACCCCGAGACGGGACGGCGCAAACGCGTCTGGTTCGACCCGGCCTCGGGGGTCCGCGAGTATCGGGACGACTGAGGGCTGAGCACGGCGCCGGCGCGTATCTGCTACACCGGGTCGATGCGAGCCGAGGTGGCGGAGATGCTCGAGACGCTGCGGCGGGGCGGAGTCGACGACGAAAGAGTGCTCGACGCGATGGCGTCTGTGCCCCGCGAGCTCTTCGTGTCGGCCGAGCAGCGCGGCGACGCCTACGCGGACCGCGCCCTGGCGATCGCGTGCGGGCAGACGATCTCGCAGCCGCTCATGGTTGCGGCGGTGGTGCAGGCGCTCCAGATACGCCCCGGCGAGCGCGTCCTCGACGTGGGCACAGGCTCCGGTTACCAGGCCGCGGTTCTCGCTGCTTGCGGGGCCACCGTCTTCGGGGTCGAGCGCATCGCGGAGCTGGCCGATGCGGCCAGCCGGCGCCTGACCGCCGCCGGCTTCGCCGTCGACATCCGCGTCGGCGACGGCAGCCGCGGCCTCCCTGACGCAGCCCCCTTCGACGCCATCGCGGTCGCGGCCACCGCGCCGTGGCTGCCCCCGGCACTGCCCCGGCAGCTTCGCGAAGGCGGCCGCCTGGTGCTGCCCCTGCACCGCCGCGGGGACGGCATGGACGAACTTGTGCGCCTGCGCCTGGTCGCGGGGCGTTGGCTGACCGACAGCCTCGGGCCGTGCCGGTTCGTCCCGTTGATCGGGGACGACGCCTACGCCGGGGAGGTCAGGCGGCCGGCACCCTGAACATGCGCACGAGTGGCCCGCCGCCGCTGCGCTCGACGGCGCCCGCCGCGGCCGCCCCGAAGGCGCCTTCGAGGACCAGCCTGGCGTCGCTGTCCGCCGGCGCCTGGTCGAGCCGGGAGCGCGTCAGGGTCACCGCGTACTGGTCGACGCCGTCCTCGCGGTTGGGATACCGCGACCTCGTCACAGCGACGCGCAGCCCGAGCTCGGCGATGTCGACCTGGTGGCGGCCGGCGACCTTGACTCCCGGCGGGCTCGCGAAATCCTCGTCGGCACGCGCGCGGAGCTGGCGCAGCTGAGCTGCCATCCCGCCCTCGCGCTCGTCGATCATCACCTCAGGGTAACGCCGTCGGAGGGCCGCACACGTTTAGCATGACCAGCGCGCGAGGTATCCCAACTGCAGAGGCGCATCGCGCCAGAATCAGAAGAGCATTCCCCGCTGTGCATTTTTCCTGGGAGGAATCAACCCCATGGCCAAAACCGTCGGCATCGACCTCGGCACCACCAACAGCGTCGTCGCTGTCATGGAAGGTGGCGAGCCGGTCGTCATCCCCAACGCCGAGGGTGGGCGAACCACTCCATCGGTCGTCGCGTTCACCCGCAGCGGCGAGCGCCTCGTCGGCACCCTGGCGCGCCGCCAGGCCGCCGTCAATCCCGAGAACACCATCTCCTCCATCAAGCGCTTCATGGGCCGCCTCGTCAATGAGGTGAGCACCGAGGCCAAGCAGGTGCCGTACAAGGTTGTGCCCGGCAAGGACGGCCGTGTCGAGGTGGAGGTCTCCGGCGAGCGTCACACCCCCGAGCAGATCTCCGCGATGATCCTGCAGAAGCTCAAGACCGACGCCGAGGCGTACCTGGGCGAGAAGGTGAGCGACGCCGTCATCACGGTGCCTGCCTACTTCAACGACGCCCAGCGCCAGGCCACCAAGAATGCCGGCCAGATTGCCGGCCTCAACGTGCTCCGCATCATCAACGAGCCCACCGCGGCGTCTCTCGCCTACGGGCTCGAGAAGAAGGAGAACGAGAAGATCCTCGTCTTCGACCTCGGTGGCGGCACCTTCGACGTCTCCATCCTCGAGGTCGGCGAGGGCGTGTTCGAGGTCAAGGCGACCAACGGCGACACCCACCTCGGCGGTGACGACTACGACCGCCGCATCGTCGACTGGCTTGCCGACGAGTTCAAGAAGGACCAGGGCATCGACCTCCGTGGCGACCGCCAGGCCCTGCAGCGGCTGACCGAGGCAGCGGAGAAAGCCAAGATCGAGCTGTCGCAGCGGCAGGAGACGGAGATCAACCTGCCCTTCATCACCGCCGATGCGTCGGGCCCCAAGCACCTGGCCATCGCCCTGTCGCGCAGCCGGTTCGAGCAGCTCACCGAGGACCTCACCAACCGCACCCGCAAGCCGTTCCAGGACGCGCTCAAGGATGCCGGTCTGTCGGCGCCCGAGCTCGATGAGGTGATCCTCGTCGGTGGCTCCACGCGCATGCCGGTGATCCAGGAGCTGGTCAAGTCGTTCACAGGCAAGGACCCGCACCGCGGTGTCAATCCCGACGAGGTCGTGGCCATCGGCGCCGCCATCCAGGCCGGTGTGCTCAAGGGCGAGGTCAAGGACGTCCTACTGCTGGACGTGACCCCACTCAGCCTCGGGATCATGACCGAGGGCGAGGTGAACACCAAGCTCATCGAGCGCAACACCACGATCCCCACGTCGAAATCCCAGGTCTTCTCGACGGCGTCTGACAGCCAGCCGTCGGTGGAGGTCGTGGTGCTCCAGGGTGAGCGACCGCTGGCCCGCGACAACCGCATCCTCGGAACCTTCACCCTCGATGGGATCGCGCCGGCTCCCCGCGGCCTGCCGCAGATCGAGGTCACCTTCGACATCGACGCCAACGGCATCCTCAACGTCAGCGCCAAGGACCGCGGCACCGGCAAGGAGAACCGGGTGACCATCACCGGTTCCACGACGCTCGACAAGAGCGAGGTGGAGCGGATGGTCAAGGAGGCTGAGGCCAACGCCGAAGAGGACCGCAAGCGGGCCGAGGCGATCGGGTCACGCAACCGCGCGGAGAACCTCGCCTACCAGGCCGAGAAGGCTCTCACCGACGCCGGCGACAAGGTGCCGCAGGACGTTCGGGCCGAGATCGAGGGCAAGGTGAAGGCGGTTCGCGATGCCATCGCCGCGGGCGACGCCGACGCCATCAAGAGCGCCGGCGACGACCTGCAGTCATCCATCCAGAAGATCGGCGAAGCCGTGTACGCCCAGTCGAGTGCCGCCCCCGACGGCGCTGACCCCAACGGTGCCGCCGGCGCCGAAGAGGCGGCCGCACCGCCGGCCGGCGAGGACGTGGTCGACGCGGAATTCAAGGAGGTCTGATCCTCCTCTGACACGAGGAGCCCGGCGCCCGGTGCGCCGGGCTCCTCGCATGTCCGGCCACCCCCCCTTTTCAATCCTCGTGCCGAAGCGCATGCTCCACGCTGCAAATGCCGTTTCGGGCATTCCCGGGCGGCGTCAGATGGAGAGGAGGCACCGCAACATGGCACAAGGTTACCAGCCCACAGCCGCAGCCCCTGCACCGGCAGCGTCGCTGATCGCGGACCCAGCGCCACTCGGATTGGCCGGATTCGGTTTCACCACCCTGCTGTTGTCACTGATCAACGCCAAGATTCTCCCGGCGACGCTCACCGTCCTCGTGATGTCGATGGCGCTCGCCTTCGGCGGCCTTGGACAGCTCGTCGCCGGGATGTGGGAGTTCAAGCGCGGCAACACCTTCGCCGCCACCGCGTTCACAGCCTACGGCGCGTTCTGGATCAGCTTCTACCTGCTCGTTATCGTCTTCGCGCCACTGCTGCCGAAGACGGCGGCGGTTGCCGACATCGACAACTTCGTCGGCTGGTACCTGCTCGGATGGGGCATCTTCACCGCGTACATGTTCCTCGCGTCTCTTGCGGGGGCTCGCTCGGTGCAGCTTGTGTTCTTCCTGCTGGCGGTGACGTTTGTCCTCCTCGCCATCGGCAAGTTCGCCACAAGCGACGGCATCACCCAGGTGGGCGGTTTCGTCGGCCTCGCCACGACGGCGGCGGCCGTGTACACCTCCTTCGCGGGCGTTGCCAACGCCAACTTCAAGCGCGGCGTTCTGCCCACCTGACAGAAGACGATTCACCGACCGCCAGCGGCGCGGAAGCGCGCGGAGGCGATCCCCCATGGCTCAGACGGCTTCGGATTCCACCATCGATGCCCTCCTCAAGGAGGGACGGACGTTCCCGCCCAGTGAGCAGTTCACGGCACAGGCCAACGTTCGCAGCGATGCCCTCTACCGCGAGGCAGAGGCGGATCCGGAGTCGTTCTGGGCCGGGCAGGCCGAGAAGTACCTGACGTTCTCGCGACCCTGGGACAGGGTCTTGGAGTGGAACCTCCCCTTCGCCCGCTGGTTTGTCGGTGGGCAGCTCAACGCCAGCTACCAGTGTCTCGACCGCCACGTCGAAAAGGGCAGGGGCGACAAGGTTGCCTACCTCTGGGAGGGCGAACCGGGCGACGCCCGCCGCATCACGTACGCGGAACTGCTCGAGCAGGTGTGTCGCTTCGCCAACGCGCTGCGCGGGCTCGGGGTCAAGCGCGGCGACCGGGTTGGGATCTACATGGGCATGGTCCCGGAGCTGCCCGTGGCCATGCTGGCCTGCGCTCGCATCGGCGCCGCTCACTCGGTCGTGTTCGGCGGCTTTTCCGCAGACGCGGTCGCCGACCGCATGAACGATTCCGGGTCGGTCTGCCTGATCACCCAGGACGAGGCCTGGCGGCGTGGCACCACCGTCCCCTTGAAGCGCAACGTCGACGAGGCGCTGCTCAAGACGGAGACGATCCGCAACGTGGTGGTGGTCCGCCGCACCGGCAACGACGTGCCCATGGACCAGGGTCGCGACCACTGGTACCACGACCTCGTGGCCGACCAGCCGGCGACGTGCGAGCCCGAGGCGATGGAGTCGGAGGACCTGCTCTTCACGCTCTACACCTCGGGGACAACGGCCAAGCCCAAGGGGATCAAGCACACCACGGCCGGGTACCTGCTCCAGACCATGTACACGCACGAGCTGGTCTTCGACATCCATCCCGACACCGTGTTCTGGTGTGCCGCCGACATCGGGTGGGTCACCGGCCACAGCTACATCGTCTA
>PLWW01000027.1 GCA_003153125.1 Candidatus Dormiibacterota bacterium
CCGCTTAGTTACTCGTCGCCACCGACGGACACCAATCCGGCACGCGTGGAGAATCGTCCCGACCTCAAATGTCCCGGCTGCGGTCAATGTTACCAATGGCAGGACTTCGCCGGGTGGGCGCCGGCCGGCTTTCCCACGACGATGTCCCCCGATCGCCGATCTGCCATGACAGCCAAGGCTTTTCTTGGGCGCGCACAGATGATGGATCGACAGCGGGCGCGTTCATCGAGGCGGCGAATCTAGTACTCCCACGCCGCGCAGTTGCGCGCGTCGGTCGTGCGCGCGCTAGGCTTCCCCGAGCGTCGATGCCGCGTGGTCATTGGAGCCAGCGCGGCGCGACACATGGTGCGGGAGGTTGCACGGTGACTCAACAAACGCCCGCGCACACGCTCATCATGTCGGACCTCGAGCGACAACGATTCCGGCTGATGGCGCAGAACGCCGTCGCGAGCGAGAGCCAATTGTGGGCAACTGCCGGCATCGTCCCCGGCGCACGGGTTGTCGACATCGGTTCCGGTCCCGGCGCCGTGCTTGTCGAGATGGCGAGGATCGTCGCCCCCGACGGCGAGGTGATCGGCGTCGAGCCCGATCACAGGGCCAGGAATGCCGCCGACGATGAGATCGCGGCGACCCGGGTCGCATGTGCTCGGGTGATCGACGGAACTGCCACCGCGACCGGTCTTCCGGCGGGCGACTTCGACGTGGTCATGGTCAGGCATGTTCTCCACCACCTCGGCTCGGCCGTGCCGGAAGCGGTGGCGCACGCCGCCTCGCTCCTCCGGCCGGGTGGATGTCTCTACCTGGTCGACACCCCTGCCGGCCAGATCCGCGAGGGAGCCGCCGGCTTCGACCCGGACGCCATTGACTTCGGCGAGGCGTACGTCGCTTTCCACCGACAGCGCGGCTCCGACGTCACCGTGGGATTGCGGCTGGGACAGCTCATCGCCGACACCGGATTGCACCGTGTCCTGGAGGAAACGATCGACAGCGTCGTGCCTGGCCACCTCCTCGCGTCGCACGGCCCCATGGTGGAGGCGATTCCGGCGATGCTCGCCGCGGGCGCGGCCACCGCCGCCGACGTGGCGCGCTGGCGAGCCGGGTTGGCCAGGACGGCGGCCACGCCAGGGGTCACGCTCTCTATCCCGCAATTCATTGTCGTCGGCAGGCGCCAGCCACTGATCTGACGCAGCACTGGTCGGGAAGGGGAGATTCGAACTCCCGACCTCACGGTCCCGAACCGTGCACTCTAACCTGGCTGAGCTACTTCCCGAGCCGCCGGATTCTACCACCCGCCCTCTCCGGCCCCTCCCGGCACCTGCACGTCGGCCGACGTTGTGCCGCCTTGGGAGCCGGCCGCCGAATCGCATGAAGTCGACTGTTCCGGAAGAGCGCGAGACGGTCGACGCCGGGACCGGGGAGAGCACACTTCCGGGGCGGGGCGGATCGACGCGGCAACCGGAGGAGGCCACATGGGACACATCACGAGCAGCCAGGGGATTTCCGCGCCGGTCGACGCCGTCTTCGCGTATGTCGACGACTACCGCAACACCACGAAGTACATGAAGGACCTGACCAAATGGGCCCCGGCCGGNNTGGTCCTTCAAAGCGGACGGCGAGAGGACCAAGGCCACCTTCGACCTTGACTACGAATTGCCCGGGGGCATCGCCGGCCGCCTGCTGTCACGAGCCTCCGATCCCATCGTGCGCGGCAACATCGACCAGTCGGTCCGCAACCTCAAGACGCAGGTCGAGCACGCGGTGCGCAAGCCGGTCACCAAGGCCGATCCGCCGGAGACGGCCCCGCCACAAGCCGCCGCCCCGACCAGGGCTGCTCCGGCGCCTCGGACGTCCGCCAGGTCGGCCAAGGCGGCCTCGAAGCCGGCCGCGGTTCGGAAGACGGCCACCCCAAGGAAGAGCGCCACTCCCCGCAAACCACCCGCTCGTTCCAAGGACTGAGGCCAGACGCTCCAGGGTCATCTCCGCTTCCCGATGGAACGGGGTGACAGCGAGGTCGTCGCAGCCCTGCGACGCGCCCTCCGCGGCGGCGTCGGGCCATGTTCGATGGCGGCATCATGCCGGGAAGAGCCAAGCCAGCACGCCCGTCACTGGTCGCCGTGGGCAAGATGTCCGCCCCGCGCATCGGCATCGTGGTCGTGGCCTACAACGCCGTGTCGACCCTCGCCCACGTCCTCGACCGCATTCCCGCCGACTTCCGCTCGCGGATCGAGGAGGTGCTGGTGTGCGATGACGCCAGCCAGGATTCGACCTACCTGGTGGGCCTTGGCTACAAGCAGGTGGTCACCGACCTTCCGCTCACCATCGTCCGGCACCGCAGCAACCTCGGCTATGGAGGCAACCAGAAGGCCGCCTACAAGCTGGCCATCGAGCGAGGCCTGGACATCGTGGTGCTGCTCCATGGTGACGGGCAGTACGCCCCGGAGTCTCTCCCGCAGATCGTCGCACCGTTGGAGCGCGGTGAGTGCGACGCCGTTTTCGGTTCGCGAATGATGGTCAAGGGACAGGCACGCAAGGGCGGCATGCCCCTCTACAAGTACCTGGGCAATCGCATCCTGACGCGCTTCGAGAACCGCGTCCTGGGCACCTCGCTTTCAGAGTTCCACTCCGGCTACCGGGCATACAGCGTCAAGGCCCTGCGCGCCCTCGACCTCGACAACAACAGCGACGGCTTCAACTTCGATACCCAGATCATCATCCAGCTCATCGATGCCGGCAAACACATCGTCGAGGTCCCGATCCCCACCTACTACGGTGACGAGATCTGCGGGGTCAACGGGTTGAAGTACGCCAAGGACGTATCCGCCGACGTGCTCCGTTACCGCCTCTCCAAGCAGGGGTTCAACTCCGGCCGGGTCGGCGCCGTTGAGAGCGAATACCACGTTGCAGAGGGTACCGACAGCTCGCACGGCGTGATTCTCGACTGGCTGCGCCGGATGCCGCCCTCGCGCATCCTCGACCTCGGCTGCAGCAGTGGACAGCTCTCCTCGCGCATCCGTGCCCTCGGCCACCACGTGACCGGGGTGGATCCTGACGAGCTTCCCCACGTGCGAGATCGCTGCGACGCCTTCCATCAGGCGGACCTCGACCGCGGGCTCCCCGACGAGATCACCACCGGCCGGCCGTTCGACGTGGTCATCTGCGCCGACGTCCTCGAGCACCTGCGCCGTCCCGAGGACATGCTCGCCCAACTTCGCTCCGTGCTGGTGCCTCGCGGGAATGTGATCGCCTCGGTGCCCAACTTCGGCCACTGGTACTCCCGCGGTCGCACAGCATTGGGCCTCTTCGACTACGACCAGCGCGGCATCCTCGACCATGGCAACGTGCGCTTCTTCACGCGCCGCAGCTTCGAGCGGCTCACCCGCCACGCCGGACTCTCACCCCTCCGTCGCCACGTGACCGGTCTTCCGCTCGATGTCCTGACCGGCGCGAGGCAGCGTTCCCTGACCCGTGCGGTGAAGGCGGCGGACCGCCTCGCGGTGGCGCTCCGGCCGACGCTGTTCGGCTACCGGCTGATCTACCAGTTCGAGATGTCCACTCCGGCGAAGGTCGCCGTCGATGCGGCCCACGTCGCCGCCTGATCGGCGGCTGCCAGTTCTCGCGACACGGATGGCGGCCAAAAGGTGACCCGATCCGACTGCCGCCTCTTCAGCCTTCTCGTGCTCAGCGCCGCCGTGCTGCTCGACGCCGGCTACTTCTCGATCCTCGCGCTGGCCTGCGTGCTGCTGTCGCTGGCGTTCTGCTTCAACGGTTTCAGCACGACCCCGCGAGGTCCGGCTCTGCCGCGCTGGGCGGGAATCCTTCTGGTCGTGTGCCTCGGCGCCAGCACGGGGCTGTACGACAGGAAACTCGATCATCCCGTCTTCCTGGTGACCGCCGCCCTGCTCGTCGGGGCCGTGCTGCTGTTCAGTCTCGTCCGCGCCAGGGTGGCGCGAGCCACGGCCCTTGCCCTTGCCGCTCTCGCCGGGGCGGTGGGGATCGCGGTCACGATCACGTGGGGCACCGCGGGCATCGACGTCTTCGAGTTTCAGCAGAGCGCTTCCTCGGCGCTGCTGCACGGGCACAACCCGTACACGCCACTGGTCGTCAGCCCGCAGGTGGTTGCGCCCGGTGTCTCCACTCTCCTGCACCTGCACTTCCCGTACGGCCCCATCCTTCCCGTTCTCGAGGCCCCGTTCCGGCTGTTGGGTGACATTCGCGTCCTGCACATCCTCGCGGCGCTCATCACCGGGGCAGCGGTCCTGACCCTCGCCCGCCGCGCCGGGACGATCGACCGGGCCGCCTGCGTGGTGATGGCGTTTCCGCTGTCGGTGGGCATGGTGATGAGCAGCTGGGTGGACATCATCACCATGGCCTTCCTGGCGGTGTGGTTGGTCAACTTCCGCAGTCATCCCAGGGTGGCGACCGTCGCGCTGGCGCTCGCGTTGGGAGCCAAGCCGACGACCCTGATCGCCCTGGTGCCGATCTTCTTCTGGTCGGTGCGCGCTCGCCGGCAGACGGTCATCGCCGCGGTGGCTGCCGCGCTGTTCGTGGTGCCATTCGCGTTCGCCACCGGGCTCTCACAGTTCTACTTCAACGTGCTCGGCGTCCAGCTCGACGTCTTTCCGCGTTTCAACGCCCTCACCATCGACACCTTCCTGAAGACCTTCTCGCTGCCGATCCTGCCCTTCGCGGCGTCGGCGATCGTGGTCGCCGCAGCGACAATCCTGGTACTGCGCCGCCGACCCTCCACCTACGGCGACCTGCTCACCGGCACGGCGATCCTGGCCACGGTGTCCTTCCTGGTCGCCAAGTGGGCGTACTTCAACTACTACTACATCCCCGCTGTGCTGCTTGTTCTTGCGATCGCCGGCGACAGCCTGCCCCTCGACGTCCCCGAGATGATCCGTCCCCCTGCTCTCTTCCTCCGCTCGGTCGACTGGCTGCGCGCAGCGGCGGGGCGCTTTCCGCGGGGCAGCAGCGTTCCCGGCATCAGCTTCCCCGGCCGCCAGTAACCCGACCGCGGGTTGGCCTCGACGCCCTCGCGCGTAGAATCGATGCCATGACTAGGTACACCCCGGACACAGCACCGTGAGCGCCGACGCCGTCAGCGAGAAGAACGGCCACCACCAGACAGGTGGCCTGCGCGTCAAGCGCGGTCTCGCCGAGATGCTCAAGGGCGGCGTGATCATGGACGTGGTCACCGTCGAACACGCCCGCGTCGCCGAGGACGCCGGCGCCGTGGCGGTCATGGCCTTGGAGCGCGTTCCCTCGGACATCCGTCGCGACGGGGGCGTTGCGCGCATGAGCGCCGTCAGCCTGGTGCGCGAGATCAAGCAGGCGGTGACCATCCCGGTCATGGCCAAGGCCCGCATCGGTCACTTCGTCGAAGCCCAGGTGCTGGAGTCGCTGGGCATCGACTACGTCGACGAATCAGAGGTGCTGACCCCGGCCGACGAAGAGAACCACATCGACAAGTGGGCATTCACCATCCCGTTCGTCTGCGGCGCTCGCGACCTCGGCGAGGCTCTCCGCCGCATCGGCGAAGGCGCGGCGATGATCCGCACCAAGGGCGAGGCGGGCACAGGCAACATCGTCGAGGCGGTGCGCCACATGCGCGCCGTCCGCGGCGGCATCCGGCGCATCCAGGGCCTCCGTCGCGATGAGCTGATGGCCGAGGCCAAGCGCCTCCAGGCTCCCTACGAGCTGGTGGTGGAGATCGCCGAGACGGGGCATCTCCCGGTGGTGAACTTCTCAGCGGGCGGCATCGCCACGCCGGCCGACGCGGCTCTGATGATGCAGCTCGGCGCCGAGGGCAATTTCGTGGGCAGCGGCATCTTCAAGAGCGAGGATCCCCTCAACTACGCCAAGGCGATCGTCGCCGCCACCACCTACTTCGACAAGCCCGACGTGATCGCAGACGTCAGCGCCGGCCTCGGGCCCGCTATGCGCGGGCTCGACATTGCCGGGATGCCCCGCGAGGAACTGTTGTCCACGCGGGGCTGGTAGCTGGCCTGAGGTGACCGATAGTTCGGCGGCGTACACTGGCATCGTGCTCATGACGCTGCTCGGGCTCCGGGTGGACCGGAGCTTGCCGGCCGGCTGGGAACGCTGAAGATCACCACCGTCGGCGTCCTCGCACTGCAGGGCGACGTCCGCGAGCATCTCGCCGCCTTTCGTCGCTGCGACGCGGAGGCCGTCCCGGTCCGTCTCGCAGCGGAGATCGAGTCCGTCGACGCGCTGGCCCTCCCCGGTGGTGAGTCGACGACGATGGGCAAGTTGCTCCGCGCGTTTGCGCTCGAGGACGCGCTGCGCGGCCGCCTCGCCGAGGGGATGCCGACCCTGAGCACCTGTGCCGGCCTCATCCTCCTCAGTCGCACCATCGCGGACGGCCGCCCCGACCAGCTCGCGACCGGCACCCTCGACATCGCCGTGCGTCGCAACGGCTGGGGCAGCCAGGTCGACTCCTTCGAGGCCGACATCACAGTCTCCGAGCTCGGGGACCTGCCCTTCCGGGGTGTGTTCATCCGCGCGCCTCGCATCGAGTCGATCGGTGACGGCGTGGACGTCCTCGCCACCCTCGACGGCGAGCCCGTGGCGGTGCGCCAGGGAGCCCACATCGGGCTCACCTTCCACCCCGAGATGACCGGCGACGATCGTCTCCACCGGCTTTTCCTCGAGCAGGTCGATGCGGTCCGGGAGAGCGCGGCATGAACGTCCGCTCGGCGTCCTTCCGCGACCTGGCTCGAGTGGAACAGCTCTATCGCGACGCGCTCGACGCCGACCTCGGCGTGCCCGGCCTGCACCCGGACAGCCCGGTCCCACAGGCAACCCTGCTGCGCCTCTGGTACGCGCTCAGCAAGACCCTGTCCTCGCTGGTTCCGCTCAATGACACCGGCGGCGTCCTGTTCGTCGCCGAGGACGACTCGGAGGGCGTGGTCGGCTTCATCCAGGCGCAGGCCACCTCGACCCGGCCCTCGGTGTGGCAGATCATCAACTTCTGCGTTGCCCCCGGCGGCGCCGGGCACTTCGCGCGCGAGCGCCTGCTCACCCATCTCTGCAACCGCGGTTTGGAGCAGCACGTGCACCGCTACCACGTGCGCCTGCCCCTCGATCACCCGCTGGTCGGCGTGTTCCTCGAGCACGGGTTCACCCAGTTCGCCACCGAGCAGATCCTCTTCCACGAGACGCCCGAGACGATCCCGCGCGGCGACGCCCCGCCCCTGGCAGTCCGCCCGGCTCGCCGCGAGGACGCCGGCGCCATCCACCTCCTTTACCGGCGGGTGACGCCGAGCCACATCGCCGGCTTCGAGGCCCCCTCGCTCAAGACGTGGCAGACGTCGTTCGCGCAGGGGAGCGTCGGGCGAATCGGTCGCGACGAGGTGCGACACGTCGTCGCCGAACATCCGGGGATGATCGGCTGGGCGGCCATTCGGCCGGCAAGCGCCGGCCGTCCCAGCATCCTGACCCTGATGTGCGACGCGCACGATCCCGCAGTGCGCGAGGGCTTCCTGGACGCCGCCGTCGCCGAGCTGCCGCCGCAACCGGTCTCGTGCGTGCTCCGCCACTACGATTCCGAGCTGATCCGCTCCCTGNNCTCGCCCATGCCGGCGTCGCCAGCACCCGTGTCTCCGTCCCGTCGCTGACCGTCCTGCGTTCACCAGAGAGGAGAGAGAGATAGTCGCGGACATGATGCCCTACGGTTCGTCATGGCAGGAGGAGCTCAGCCTCCTCATCGCAGCGCTCCCGCCCCGCGTCGCCGCCGCCACGCAACGCCTCGCGCAGGAGCGGGGTGACCTCCTCGAGGTTGTGCTCGACCTCGGTCGTGAGCCCGAGGCGCGCTTCACCGACGGTGAGGTCGTCCTGGACAGTGTGCAGGTCACCCACCACGACCTCGAGTACGTGACCGAGCGCGTCGGCGACTTCGGCGACGACAATCGTGCCGGCATCGAACGAACCCTGCATCGCATCAGCGCCATCCGGAACCGCGCGGGCACCGTGGTGGGACTGACCTGCCGGGTCGGGCGCGCTGTCACGGGAACCATCGACATCATCAGGGACATCGTCGTCAACGGCCAGTCGATCCTCCTGCTCGGACCGCCCGGCATCGGCAAGACGACGATGCTGCGCGAGTGCGCGCGTGTGCTCAGCGACGAGTGCGGCAAGCGGGTGGTCATCGTCGACACCAGCAACGAGATCGGCGGTGACGGCGACATCCCTCACGCCGGCATCGGCCGCTCACGCCGCATGCAGGTGCGCACGCCCCCGGAGCAGCACGCGGTGATGATCGAGGCGGTGGAGAACCACATGCCCCAGGTCATCGTCATCGACGAGATCGGTACCGGCCTGGAGGCGATGGCCGCGCGCACCATCGCCGAGCGTGGCGTGCAGCTGGTCGGCACGGCGCATGGGTCGAACCTCGACAACCTGCTCGTCAACCCCACCCTCAATGACCTGCTCGGCGGCATCCAGACGGTCACGCTCAGCGATGAAGAGGCGCGCCGCCGGGGCACGCAGAAGAGCGTCCTCGAGCGCAAGGCGCCGCCCACGTTCGACGTGCTCATCGAGATCCAGGAACGCGACCGCGTCGTCGTGCACATGCCCCTCGACGAGACCGTCGACGAGGCGCTTCGCGGGCGCACCAAGCCCCCGCAGCTGCGCCTTCGCGGTGAGGACGGGCAGATCGTCAGCCGCATCGACACCAGTGCCGCGCCGCCGGCATCATTCGAGCCCAACCCGTTCCCGGCCGGCAACGGACGCCGTCGCAGTCGCGAGCGCCACCGCCGCGGTTTCGACGTCGAGGAATACATGGCCCAGCGTTCCCGCGACACCGCATTCGAGGGTGGAGGCGCTCCCAGCGGTCCCTCCCGTCACATGCAGCCCCTCGCCGTCTTTCCGTACGGAGTCTCACGCACCTACCTCGAACAGTCCGTGCGCGAGCTGCACGTGCCCGTGCGCATCCAACACAACGTCGATGACGCCGACATGGTGCTGACATTGAAGAACTATTACCGCCGCAAGGATTCCCCCGTGCGCACCGCGGAGGCCACCGGCATCCCCATCCAGGTGCTGCGCAGCAACACCGTCGCGCAGATCAAGGGCGCGCTCGCGCGCGTCTACGGCGTCGAGGAGGTGGACCAGACGGAGACGGCCCTCGAGGAAGCCCTCGAAGCCGTCGAGCGTGCCCGGCAGACCACGTCGGATGTTGAGCTGGCGCCCCAGAATTCCTATGTCCGACGCCTCCAGCACCAGCTTGTCGAACGTCACGACATGACGGCGCGCAGCACCGGCAACGAGCCCAACCGCCGCCTCGTCATACTCGGCGCCGAGGAGTGAACGGGTTTGACACGTACCGGATTCTTTGTCTCGTTCGAGGGTCTCGACGGGGCCGGTAAGAGCACCCAGGTGGCGGTGCTCGGCGCCGCCCTGCGCGCCGGCGGGTATGACGTCATCACCGTGCGCCCCAACGACACAGCCCTCGGCGAGGTGGTCAGCGGGATCGTTCTGCAGCATCAGCTATCAGCCTCGCTGCAACCCTGGACCGAGGCCCTGCTCTTCAACGCCGGCCGCGTCCAGCTGCTCCACGAGGTCATCCTCCCGGCCCTGTCGCGAGGCGCGGTGGTGATCGCGGATCGCTTCACGGACTCGACGCTCGCGTACCAGGGTGGCGGCCGGGGTGTCGACAGCGAGGCGCTGCTGCACCTCCACCGGGACTGCTGCGGTGACGAGTGGCCCGACCTCACCGTCTATCTCGACCTCGCGTACAGCGTCGCCGCACAGCGCCAGCACGCGCAGCAACTGCCGCTGGACCGTATCGAAGGCGCGCCGGACGACTTCCACGGCCGCGTCCAGGCCGCATTCGATCGCCTCGCCGCCGAGCATCCCGCCCGCATCGCGCGCATCGACGCGGGCCGGCCGGCCGTGTCCGTGTCGCAGGAGGTGATGCGCCTCGTCCAGCAGCGACTGCGGATCGCGGGTGCCACACCCAGCCCGGTGGCTGCGGGATGAAGCTGATCTTCGCGGTGCTGCACGCCAAGGACGTCGAGGCCTGCGCCGATGCGCTCAGCGCGCGCGGTTTCGTCTACACGCGCTTCGCAACCCAGGGTGGCTTCCTCGACACCAGCAACTTCACCCTGATGATCGGTGTCGGCGACGACCAGGTCGGCGAGGTGCTCGACATCCTCCGCCGTCGCGCCCAGCACCGCACCGAGATGCTGGCGGCGCGTACCCAGGCGGGCGGCGACCTCGCCGCGATCCTCGCCCCACCTGTCGATGTCGAGGTCGGCGGCGCCACCGTGTTGGTGGTGCCGCTCGACCGCCTCGAGAAGCTCTAGTCGGCACAGGGGGGACGCCACTGATCCCCGGCCTGGGCACATTGCTCAACACCGCCACCGTTCTCACCGGCGGCGGCCTCGGCATCACCGCCGGCTCACGCATCCCCGAGCGCGTGCGTGAGGGGCTGATGGCGATCCTCGGTCTCTTCGTCGTGGTCTACGGGGTGCGCACCGCCATCAGCCCGGCGTTCAGCGGCAGGGCCGCACCCGACCTCGCCGTGGTGCTCCTCGCCCTGCTGGTGGGAACCGCGATCGGGAGCATCCTCGACCTCGACGGCCGGCTCCATCGCTTCGGCGACGCTGTCGAGGCACGTGTCGGCGGCGGCGACGGCGACGGCCGCCTGGGCCGCGCGCTGGTCACCACCAGCCTGCTGTTCTGTGTCGGCCCGCTGACCATCCTCGGCTCCTTCGACGATGGGGCACGAGGCGACATCCTCCTGCTCGGCATCAAGTCCGCCCTCGACGGCGTCGCCGCGCTGGCCCTTGGCGCCAGCCTCGGGGTTGGCGTTCTGCTCAGTGCGGTGACCGTCCTGGTCGTGCAGGGAGCCCTCACCGCGGCCGCCTACTTCACCCGCGGGGCAGTCGACCCCGCGCTGGTCACGGCCGCGCTGGGCACGGGTGGAGTGCTCCTCGCGGCGATCGGCCTTGGCCTGCTCGAGGTGCGCCGGCTCCGGGTCGCGGACATGTTGCCCGCCCTGATCGTGGCGCCTCTCTTCGAGCTGGCGGTGCGGAGCTGGAACCTGCCGATCTGAGACGGGCTCAGCCGGGCCGGACCACCACCTCCGCCGCGTCCACCACGCGCTCGACCCGCGTCCCGACCAGGTGCACCCGCACACCGGGGACCCCGGGGGAACCCGGCTCCCAGCCGTCCGCGAAGAGTTGGCGCGCCTCGCCCCAGGTCCGCGCGTTGCGAAGCTGACGGCCGTCGGTGAACGACACCGGCCCTGGACGGGTCGCATACCCGAAGCGCACCTCGCCCCCGCTCTTCAGGAAGGCAGCGACCTCGGAGAGCGGCTGCTCGTCGGCGATGAACCCGGCGCTGCCCAGCGCGTCGACGACGGTCGGCATCTCGCCGCTCCTGGCCTGCTCGCGAACCGCGGCACGGGCGGCGATGTGGGCGGCGCGCTCGCGGCGGCGCCGCTCGGTGGCGATCTGCCCGGTGCGCGCGCGCAGCTCGCGCAGCTGCGCCTGGTGCGGCGCCATGGCCACCACCGTGGCCCGTTCGCCGGCTCCAAGCTCCGCCAGAAGCGCGTCCAGCAGGTCGTCGCCGAGCCCGGCCAGCGAGCCGGCGTCGAACGCGGGCGGGAGATCCGGTAGCGGGGGCAGCTCGGTCACGCCGCCGATCATGCCGCGCGCTGCCCGCGCCGCGTGCCGGTCGCGCTACCGTTGCGGGACACGATCAGACACAGGAGGGCGGGTCGGCGGTGTCCACAGTCCTGAACGACTCGGTTCGAGTAGATCGCGAGGGCGCGCTGGCCATCGTGACCATCGACCATCCGCCGGTGAACGCGATCAGCCGCGCCGTCATCGCCGCCATCACCCAGGCCCTCGACGAGGCCGAGCAGGACAGGTCGTGCCGCGCCCTGATCCTCACCGGCGCCGGGTCCAGGTTCTTCGCAGCCGGCGCCGACATCACCGAGTTCCGCGACGCGAGCGGGGACACCACCGCCAGGGGTCAGGAACTGACCGT
>PLWW01000088.1 GCA_003153125.1 Candidatus Dormiibacterota bacterium
CCCGAGGTGGTTGCCCTGGAGCGACGCATGCTCCGCTCCGCGTTTCTGCGCGGCCAGGAGCGAACCCTGGTGATCGACGGCGAGCACGTGCGGACGGCCATCGCGACCAGCGGCATCCGGCTCACCGGCGACCAGCGCGAGATGGTGCTCCGTGTCTGCACCTCACCTGCCGGGGTGGTCGTGGTCGAGGGCGCGGCGGGGACGGGCAAGACCACCGCAGTCCGGCTGATCCGCGAGATCCACGAGTCTCTGGGCATCTCCGTTATCGGCTGTGCGCCCTCGAACCGCGCCGCGGTCACGCTGGAGGGGGAGGCCGGAGTACCCGCCTTCACCACGACCTCCGTGTTGTCCCGCCTGCGCGACGGGGAGCACCTCGCCCGGGGCGGCCTGGTGATCGCCGACGAGTGCTCGATGCTGGGGCCCGACCTCGCGGAGCTGGTGATCCGGGCCGAGCAGGACGGCGCCAAGCTGGTGCTCATCGGCGACAGCGCGCAGCTGCAGCCCATCGACGGCGGCGCGCTCTTCCGGTCGCTCGGCGACGCGCTGGGGCGGATCTCGCTCACCGATGTGATGCGCCAGCAGGAGTCCTGGGACCGCGAGGTGCTGATGGCGCTGCGCGCGGGCGACGCCGCGCCGCTGGTGCGCCGCTACCTCGAGGAGGGGAGGGTGCACCACTGTCCGGACGAGTCATCGCGGGTGGCCACCATCGCCGCCGACTGGGTGGCGGCGACGGCCAGCGGTCATGAGGTCATCACCATCGCCCGGGAGCGGGCCGCGGTCGCCGAGCTGAACGCGGTCACCCGCGAGGCGGCCGTCGACGCGGGGTTGGTGGCGAGGACAGGCGTCCGTCGCGCCTCCGTGGACCATGTCGGGCATAAGAACGTGCCGCTCGGGGAGCTGGAGTTCGCCGCGGGCGATCGCGTCCTCCTCGTGGGTAGGACTCAGCGCCACCGCGGACTGGTCAAGGGTCTCCGTGGCACCGTGGTCGCGACATCCGCGGACGGCACGCTCGCCGTCGAGACCGCCGAGAAGCGGCTACTCACCGTTCCCCCCGACTACGCCGGCGTCGCCCATGGGTACGCGCTCACCGCCCACCGCGCCCAGGGCGCGACTGCTGACATCGTGCTCGTCCACGGCTCGGACGCCGCCGACCGTCACTGGCACTACGTCGCCCTGAGCCGGCACCGCCTCCGCGCCGCCTACTACGACGTCGCCCCGCGAACCAGGGACGCCGAGGGTGTCCACCATGGACTGCCGGTGAACCCGTCGTGGACAGACGACGGTCTCATCGCCTCCATGGAACGAGAAGCTCCGAAGCCGAGCACCCTGGACTACCCGGCCGCGTACGAGCGCCAGCTGGTCGAGACTCGGACTTGGAGCGGTGCGAACGGAGCTGCGACCGAGCCACCGACAGACAAGCAGCTTGAGGCTCTCCTTGACAACGGGGTGCTGCAGGACCTGCCGCCGGCCGCTACGCGGATTCACGCGTCGCTGGTCATCGACAACCTGTTCGGCCACCCACCGGGTGAGAGCGCCCGGCGGTGGTTGACCGACAGTGGGACGCCGCTGGACGAGGCGGGAAGGGCCGTCGCCATGGCGATGGAGGATGTGACCGCCAGCCGAGGCCGAAGCCACATCCGCGACTCGCGGTCCAGCGTCATGGACCGGCAGCGGCGAGAGAAGGGAGCCAACTCGCCCGAGAACGAGCTCACCGAGCGTGCCAGAGCTGCTCGGAAGCGGCCCGGATTCTCCTACTACTCCCAGCCGGAGGACCCGGCAGCGCACCAGGCGCCCAACCGCGGTCCGGGCATGGGCTGGTGAGCCAAATCCGCTACCGCGTTGGCTTCAAAATTGGCTTCAGGTGCCCTCAAAAGCCACCGATTTGAGATCAAAACGGTGGTGGAGGCGCCGGGAATCGAACCCGGGTCCGAAGCCGTGTCAAGCGCAACCTCTACGAGTGTAGTCCCGGCTTTGTTCTCACCGAGGCGTCGCCCTGGGACAGGCTCCGCTGCGGCCAGTCACGGTGTACGTCCCCCCCGCCGCCGTGACGCCAGCGGGGGGCAAGGCTGCTGGTATTAGCGTCGGGTCCGGTCACCACAGCCGCTTGACCGGTCGACGTCAGGCCGTAGCCTGAGCGTTTGCCTTACTTACGCAGCGAGCGCAAGGGGCTGTGCAGTATTCGCACTTATGTTTTTCCCGGTTTTACGAGCCCGGGGCTCGACTCGCCATCACGCAAACCACGACCCCGTCGAAACCGTACGCCCCCACGAGGCGCACGCGTCCACGGACACGCGCTTGCTGTCATCCATCGTACCGCGTGGTGCGAGGCCACGGCCTCCCCAGCCATGACCGACCCGCGTCCGGCTGCCACCCCCGGCGCGACGGCGGCCGCATGCCGGATCGTGAGGCTCCGCCCCCGCCCGTTGGCGCGCGGCTGGGCCTACTCTTAGACCGTGTCCACCCGCGCGCGCCAGAACGAGCTCGATCTGACCCGCAGACGCGGCTTCGCCGCGGGTGTCCGTCGATGGACGATCCCGGCCATCGGCGCCGCCACGCCGATCGGGCTGATCGTGGTCAACATCGCCGCCTTCATCGTCAACCACCTCGCCCAGTTCCGCCTCGGGATCAGCATCCTGGCGTTCGTGAGCAGCCTGATGCTCAACTCGTGGACGGCGATGAAGATCTACCGCGTCGCCAAGCTGCGCTTCCCCAACTCCGCGAGCCTCCACGACCGCAACCAGGAGGTCGTGCTGGTGGTGGGCCTGGCGCTGATCATCGGCATCTCCTTCGTGGAAGCTCTCTTCTGCTACAACGGCCTGAGCAACGAGGCCAACCTGCCCAACTCCGGGACGTTCATCCTCGGCGTCGTCGCCATCGCGATTCCCATCCTGTTGCAGGCATTGTTCGCCCGCATCCTGCACGACACCAACGCTGATCGCCTCGACGAGCGGGTCGACGGGTACCCGCTGCCACCGCCGGCGCCCGGCGACACCTGGAGACCCTGATGCTCGCCGCCCAATTGCTCGTGCACCACGCCCTGTTGCTGCGCGCCGGCGGCGGCCAGGGATTCAGCGGCGGGGGCTTGGGCGGGGGAGGCGGCTTCGGCGGCGGTGGCTACTACGGTGGGGGCGGCTACTACGGGGGCGGCGGCCTGGGCTCGCTGGGCCTGATCTCCCTGCTCTTCTTCGGCGGAGGCCCCCTCTTCTTCCTCTTCCTGCTCATCTCCGCGTTCAGCTCGTGGCGGCGTATGTCCGGCCGCGGGCCTCGCGTGTACTCGGGCGGCTACGCGCCCTCGTACGGCTCCGGGTACGGGGTGCCCAGTGGCTACGGCGTCACCCAGCCGGCCCCGCCGACGGTGGACAGCGTTGCCGCGGGAGTGGCCGCGATCCGCGCCCACGACCCGCAATTCGACGAGACGGAGTTCGTCAACCAGGCGCAACGCGAGTTCTTCATCATCGAGAAGGCTTGGAGCGACGGCAAGCCCGAGGAGAGCCGGCGCGTGATGTCGGACACCCTGTGGGATCAGCACCGGGCTCAGATCGAGCAGTACGTCGCCAAGGGCCAGCGCAACATGCTCGACAACCTCGCCCTGGCCGGGGCCACCATCACCAGCGCCGGAAGCAACGCCCACCACGACCACATCCAGCTGCGCATGCATGCGGCGTGCGCCGACTACGACATCGACGTCGCCACCAAGAAGGTCGTGCGCGGAGACCACACGGTGCGGGAGTGGTACGAGGACTGGCTGTTCGAACGCTCCTCCACGGCGAACACCCGCCCCGACGGCGGCACCATGGCCCAGCACTGTCCCAATTGCGGGGCGCCGCTCGACGTCGATCTCAGCGGGGTGTGCTCGTACTGCAAGGCGCCCGTGATGAGCGGGGACTACGACTGGGTGCTGGCCAGGATCGACCAGGTTCAGTAGCCGGCGGGCGCGTCCCGGCTACTGCTCCTTGTCGGCCTCCGTCGCGGCGCGGCTCTGCAGCTCCCTGACCACGTTGGCATCGGCGAGAGTGGTCGTGTCGCCGAGCGTGCGGTTCTCCGAGATGTCGCGGAGCAGGCGGCGCATGATC
>PLWW01000113.1 GCA_003153125.1 Candidatus Dormiibacterota bacterium
GCTGGCCCAAGCGATCGAGCAGGCAGGCGATGCCATCCTGATCACCGACCTGACTCCGGCGATCGTGTATGCCAATCCAGCTTTCGAGCGGCTCAGCGGTCACAAGGGCGCGGACATCCTCGGGGGCCAACCCACGGTTCTGGGGAGCGCGCAAGCACCGGGCGCGATGGAAGCGATGTGGCGGGCAGTCTCTGCCGACGGGGTGTGGAGTGGGGACCTCGTCCATCAGCGGACTGACGGAGCGCAGCACGTCGCTGAGGCCTCGATCTCGCCCCTCACCCACGCCGACGGCTCGATCTCCGGCTACCTCGCCGTCGAGCGCGACGTGACCACCGAACGCGCCCTGACGGCCGAGCGCGAGCGATTGCTCACCGCATTCAGCCAAACATCCGATGCGGTGATCATCGCCGACCTCACGGGGACGATCGAGTACGTCAACCCGGCCTTCGAGCGCATCTCTGGCCATCGCCGTGCGGACGTCATTGGCCAGAACCCGCGGATCGTCAACAGCGGCAGCCAGTCGGCGGACTTCTACCGGGCCCTGTGGGGTCGGCTGACCCGTGGCGAGACCTGGTTCGGAACGATGACGAATCGCCGCGCGGATGGTACGTTGTACGAGGTGGAGGCGAGCATCTCGCCGATCCGCGGCCCCGGCGGCGACGTCACCGGCTATGTCGGGGTCCAGCGTGACGTCACCGCGCTCAACCGGGCTCGATTGGAACTCGCCGACGAGCATCGCGAACGCGCCGCGTTGAGCGCTGCGCTGGCCCGGCTTGAGCCCGGTCCGACGCTCGAGGCGACGGCGGCTGGGGTCTGCGAGGAGCTCCTCAGCCTGCCCGGCATCGACACGGCGGCGGTCATCAACTTCCTCGGCCCCGAGCGAGCCACGCCGCTCGCAGTGCTCGGAGCCGACGGTATGCCGCTTGCCGCCGGTCGACCCCTCCCCGCTTTGCGCGCAGCGTACCTATACGAGAGGGCAGCGAATGGTCCGTGGGCCGACGTGCTACAGGAGCGGTCCGACTACACGTTCCGCGAGGAGTTGACCAGGGTCGGTCTCCTGGCGGCGGCCTACGCCCCGATCCGTAACGGGGAAGGCTTGCTCGGCGTGGTCGCCGTGGCAACGCGCGATCCGGCGTTCGTCCGCCATCTGGTCGACCGGCTCCCGGTGGTCTCCGAGTTCGCGGCGACCGCGAGTGCCCTGCTGAGCGCCCAGATCGAGGCCGGTCACCGTGAGGTTCGTGCCCGGGAGCACATCGGGCAGGTCTTCGCCGAACGCGGCTATCGCCCGGTGTTCCAGCCGATCGTCGACCTCGCGTCGGGCGAGCCCGTCGGCTTCGAGGCGCTCACCCGCTTCACCGACGGCACGCCGCCCGACCGGATGATCGCCGAGGCGCACCAGGCTGGACTCGGGCTCGAACTCGAACTCGCCTGCCTCAGTGCCGCGCTCGACGCCTCCGAGACGTTGCCGGCCGGCGCCTGGCTGAGCCTCAATGCCGCGCCGGTCGTGATCCTGCAGGCGAACGATCTCGCCGCGCTCCTCGCCGATCGGCCGCGCCGGCTCATCCTTGAGGTCACCGAGCATGTGCCCATCGACGACTATGCGGCGCTCCGCCAGGCGGTGGCCGGGTTCGGGGTCGACCTCGCGGTCGACGACGCGGGCTCCGGTTTCGCGAGCTTGCGGCACATCGTCGAGCTCGCGCCCCGATACCTCAAGCTCGACGTCAGCCTCGTGCGCCACGTGGACCGCGACGTCACCCGCCAGGCCATGGTTGCAGGCATGTACCACTTCGCGAGCCGTGTCGGCTGCGAGGTCATCGCCGAGGGGATCGAGGACGCCGCCGAGCTCGCCATGCTGCGGACACTCGGCGTCCCCCTCGGCCAGGGATATCTTCTCGGCCGGCCTGCGCCGCCTCCGCCCATGCCTCAGGGAACGCGCCAGCTCGGAGCAAAGGATCCCAGACCGGCACGGTCAGCATGACCCCAGGTTCCCCGGGAGCTCCAGAGCCGCGGACTCAGTCCCGGCTGGTTCGAACGGCGCTCGGGGTACCTCGGACGCTGGGACGGCAATCCACTGGCGAGCGAGCCGGCCCGCACCTCACTGCCCGCGAGGAGTTGGCGTTCCGCGCCGCGAACCGCCGAGCGTTGAGGGCGACGACGGGGGTCATGGCGATTACCGCAACCGGTCCTGTCTGATGTTTTCGCCGCGGGCAGCTCCAGCGCGGCGGTATTCAACTCAATTCGTTGGCGGTGGCTAACGACCGAAACCGCGTCTCGGTGGCGCTGGCGTAGCGTCATGAAGCCACCTGGATCATCACGCTACGCCAGCGCGACGGTGCTGACCTGCTGATCTTCTTTCAGGCGTCCGTCGCCGTTTCGCTATGACGTGAGTCGTGACGCCGTCGCCCCGCCGCCTCACGGGGTGGGGACGAAGCACGCCAGCGCACCATCATCTTCGCAGGCGTCGGCCTGATCGGCGTGGCCACCGCCGCGTATGTCGGCGCCGGTCCCCGCGACGCTCTCAACGCCGGCCTCGCCACCCGCGGTCACTCCCCTTGGCTGGCGCGCACCGGCATTGAACCGTCCTAAGCACGGCCGCGGGGTGCTCGGAGCACGGTCGGGGTTGGCATGATCGTCTACCTCTCCATCGGTCCCCTCGCGCGGGTTTCGACCTGCGCCTAGCGATCAGCCGCTGGGTCAGCCGCCGACCGTGATCTGCCCGGTCATCCCTGGGTGGAAGGTGCAGCGGTACTTGTACGTACCGGCGGTGGTGAACTGCACCTGCCACCTGTTGCCCTGCTGCAACGTGCCCGAGGTCAGCGACTGCTGATCGTCGAAGGTGACGTTGTGGGCCGTGCTCCCGGTGTTCGTCCACTGGATGACGTCGCCCTTCTTCACGGTGACCGCGGTCGGGTCGAAGGCCAGCTGGGCTGTGGCGGCGACGTTGGCCGCCGGCGTTCCGAGCCCGGTGCTCTGAGCCTGGCCAGCCGCGGCGGGGATGGGGGCGGCGGCTGTGGCTGCGGCCGATGCGCTCGGCTGCGCTGGGCCGGGACTGGGCAGCGGGGTGGACGGATACCAGGTCACCACCCCGCTCGGAGCCGTGCGTGTCGTGCTCTCGCCACACGCGCTCAGAGCAAGCGCAACGCCGACCACCGCCAGCATCGCGGTCGACCGGAACCCCATCACGGCGAGTGTCGTCCTCCTCGAGCGTACGTCCGCCGACCGCGCCAACCACACCACGGCGGCGCCTATGAGCATCGCAGTCATGGTAGGACATGGTGTCCGCGATCAGGTCACCGCCGGCGTTGGCGATCAACATCCGACCAATTGCGCGAACTCCCTGTGCTCACTGATCCCTGGCGGTCACGCTGATAGGGCTTGCGGCCGGGGCGTTCGGGAAGCGTCGCTGCCGTAGAGCGGCCCTACGAGGCTTCCTCCTCGTGCCGACACCGCGTCGGGCGTCCAGAGGGGCGGCCGGAGGAAACGATATCAGGCTGGCTCCGGCCATACCAGCCTCCTCTTCGGCCGGCTGACTGACAGCGCAGGCCGTTCCCACGACGACCCGTAGCGACCGCCGCTTCTAATAGAAGGTTGCACGCCAACACAGTGCATTTGGGGCGCTTCACACTCGGTATCCGCCTTCTGACCGCCCTTCACCATCATTTTCGAAACGGTCATCTCCTCGACAGCACGAGCATGCTGCATGCGGCGCCGGCTCTACGACACCCGAAGGCTCTGCTGAGGTCTGGGCGTTGCGAACCCGTCAAGAAGCGCATCCACTGCCTTGCTGATCTTTCCCCATCGGAAGGCGTGTGGGTCAAGCGCGTAATGCAGGATTAAGCCGTCGCTGATCGCGAGCAGCAGCGCTGCCAACGCATTGGGTGGAAAGTCGATCGACATTTCACCCGTGACAACCGCCTCGTCGATCCACGATCTGAGCACTCGTTGCCGTTCGGCGACTGCTTCGGTGACTGCTGCACGCACGGCCGGGTAGGTCTGCATCGATCCCCAGACGTCGGAGCGTAACTGCACGCGTGCGGGATCAGCACCTTGGCGGAGCATCATCTCGGTGATCTTGCGGATCCGCTGGATAGGCCGGAGCTGCAGGGTCTCCGGGGCTTCCGCGACGCGGGCGATCAACGCAGCGTCGTCCGCGATCAACGCCAGCAGGAGCGCTTCTTTTGATGTGAAATGGCTATAGAAAGCCCCCTTACTCAGTCCAGCGTCGGCGCAGACATCATCAACGGTGAGATCGCGGTATCCCTGTCTCGCGATGCAGCGCCAGGC
>PLWW01000094.1 GCA_003153125.1 Candidatus Dormiibacterota bacterium
ATGGTGCCGACCATGTAGAAGGCGTCCTCGGGAAGGTCGTCGTGCTTGCCCTCGAGGATCTCGGCGAAGCCGCGGATCGTCTCCGCCAGTGGCACGTACTTGCCAGGACGCCCGGTGAACTGTTCGGCCACATGGAACGGCTGCGAGAGGAAGCGCTGCACGCGGCGGGCGCGCTGCACGGTCACCTTCTGGTCGTCGCTCAACTCCTCCTGGCCGAGGATGGCGATGATGTCCTGCAGCTCCTTGTACTCCTGGAGCACGCGCTTGATCCCCTGGGCGACCGCGTAGTGCTCCTCACCGACGATGTTGGGGTCGAGCGCGCGACTGAAGGAGTCGAGCGGGTCCACCGCCGGGTAGATGCCGATCTCAGTGAGCGCACGGCTCAAGGACACCGTCGATCCGAGGTGGGCGAACGTGGTTGCCACGGCGGGGTCCGTGAAATCGTCGGCGGGCACGTACACCGCCTGCACCGACGTGATCGAGCCCGTCTTGGTCGAGGTGATGCGCTCCTGCAGGTCGCCCATCTCCGTGCCCAGGGTGGGCTGGTAGCCGACCGCGCTCGGCATGCGCCCGAGAAGTGCCGACACCTCGGCGCCGGCCAGCGTGTACCGGAAGATGTTGTCGATGAACAGGAGGACGTCGGCGTTCTCCTCGTCGCGGAAGTGCTCGGCGATGGTGAGCCCGGTGAGGGCCACGCGGGCGCGCGCGCCGGGGGGCTCGTTCATCTGGCCGAAGACGAGCGCGGTCTTTTCGAGGACGCCCGACTCCTCCATCTCACCGTAGAGGTCACGGCCCTCGCGGGTGCGCTCGCCGACGCCGGCAAACACCGAGAAGCCACCGTGCTCCTTGGCGATGTTGTTGATCATCTCCTGCACGATGACCGTCTTGCCGACACCGGCACCGCCGAAGAGGCCGATCTTGGAGCCTTTGCTGAACGTGCAGATGAGGTCGATCACCTTGATGCCGGTCTCGAGGATCTGCTCCTCCGTCGACTGCTCATCGATCGGAGGCGCCAGCCTGTGGATGGGCGCCTGGGGCGCATCGGTGAGCGCCGGCTTGCCGTCGATGGGCTGACCGATGACGTTGAACATGCGCCCCAGCGTCTTGCGGCCCACGGAGATCGTGATCGGACCGCCCGTATCCTGGAACGCGTCGCCACGGCGCAGCCCCTCGGTCGTGTCCATGGCGATGGTGCGCACCGTGCTGTTGCCGAGGTCCTGCTGCACCTCGAGCACGAGACGGCTGCCGTTCTCGCGGATGCGCTCGAGGGCGTCGTGGATGTCGGGGAGCCTGTCGCTCTCGAACTCGATGTCGACGACGGGGCCGATCACCTGCACCACCGTGCCGGTGCGCACGGCCTCTTTCTTGGACTTCTTGGCGGCGACTGCCATGACTCTGTACTCCTTGCGGCGTGGGCGGGCCTCAGCCCTGGAGGGCGGCCGCGCCGCCGACGATTTCCATCAGTTCAGTTGTGATCGTGCTCTGGCGCACGGTGTTGGCCGCCAGCGTGTACTCCTTGATCAGGTCGCCGGCGTTGTCGGAGGCGTTGCGCATCGCCACCATCTGTGCCGCCATCTGGCTGGCGAGGTTCTCGAGCACCGCCTGGTAGATCTGCGCCTCGACATAGCGCGGCAACAGCGCGTCGAGGACATCCTTGGGCTCGGGTTCATAGATGAAGTTGGCGGCAAGCTCCCCGCTGGACTCCGGCGGTTCGACGGGCAGCAGGCGGCGCACTGTCGCCTGCTGCCGACCGGCGCTGATGAAGTGCGCGAACACCAGGTCCACCTGGTCGACGTCGCCGTTCTCGTACTGCTCCATGGCGACGCGGATGGCGGGGAGCATCTCGCCCATGCTCGGCCGGTCGCCGAGGTTGCTGCGCTCCGCGATGAGGTCCTTGTTGAGACGATGCATGACGTCGCGCCCCTTGCGCCCGATGGTGACCACCGATGCGGGCGACGGCGACTCGTTCATCTGGCGTAGGGCGAGGCGGACGTTGTTGCTGTTGAGCGCGCCTACCAGGCCGCGGTCGGAGGTCACCAGGAGCACGAGACGCTTGCGCAGCTCACGCACCTCGAGGTAGGGGTGGCGGTACTCGGGGTCACGCTTGAAGAGATCGGCGATGACGTTGGTGATCTCGTCGGCGTACGGGCGCGCGGCTTCGACACGCTCCTGGGCGCGGCGCATCTTGGCGGCCGCGACCAGTTCCATGGCCTTGGTGATCTTCTGCGTGTTCTTGACGCTCTTGATGCGCCGGCGCAGGTCTCGGAGAGATGCCATCTAGCCCGCGAAGCCCTTCTTGAACTCCTCGACCGCCGCCTTCATTGCCGTCTCGGTCTCCGGGGTGATCTGCTGCTTGTCCGTGATGTCCTTCTCGATCTCGGGATGGTCGGTGCTGAGGAAGCGCACCAGGCCCTTCTCGAACTCACTGACACGCTCCACCGGCACGTCGTCGATGTAGCCGCGCGTGCCTGCGAAGATGGCGATCACCTGCTGCGCAAACGGCACCGGCGAGTTGGCCGGCTGCTTGAGCAGCTCGGTCATGCGCTGGCCGCGGTCGAGGGTGGCGCGGGTGCGCTTGTCGAGGTCGGCGGCGAACTGCGCGAACGCCTTGAGCTCGCCGTACTGGGCGAGGTCAAGCTTCAGCTGTCCCGCCACCTGCTTCATCGCCTTGGTCTGCGCGGCCGAGCCGACTCGGGACACCGAGATGCCGACGTTGATGGCCGGGCGGATGCCGGCGTTGAAGAGGTCGGTCTCGAGGAAGATCTGGCCGTCGGTGATCGAGATGACATTGGTCGGGATGAACGCCGACACGTCGTTGGCCTGCGTCTNNGGCGCGAGTGCAGGTAGAACACGTCACCGGGGTAGGCCTCGCGCGACGGCGGCCGGCGCAGCAGGAGTGACAGTTGGCGATAGGCTTGGGCGTGCTTGCTGAGGTCGTCGTACACGATGAGCGCGTGCTTCCCCTTCTGCATGAAGTACTCGCCCATCGCACAGCCCGCGTACGGGGCCATGTACTGCATCGGCGCCGGGTCACTGGCGGTGGCCGCAACGATGATCGTGTTCTTGAGTGCGCCGGCCGCATCGAGGCGCGCCGCCACCTGGGCCACCGTCTGGCGGCGCTGACCGACCGCCACGTAGATACACACGACACCCGTGTCCTTCTGGTTGATGATGGCGTCCAGCGCCACCTGCGTCTTGCCGGTCTGGCGGTCGCCGATGATCAACTCACGCTGGCCCTGGCCGATGGCGAACATGGCATCGATCGCTTTGATGCCGGTCTGCAGAGGGGTGGTCACCGCCTGGCGGAAGATGACCCCGGGGGCGACGTTCTCCAGGGGCAGGTTCTGCGACGTCTCCACCGGGCCCTTGCCGTCGAGCGGCTCACCGAGCGCGTTGACGATGCGTCCGATCAGCTCGTCACCGACGGGGACCTCGGCGATGCGGCCGGTGGTGCGCACGGTGTCGCCTTCCTGGAGGTGCCCGTACTCGCCCATGATGACCGCGCCGACGCCGTCCTCACGGAGGTCGAGCGCCAGCCCGAGCAGGGGCAGTCCGCCGGGGGCCGAGGGGAACTCGAGGAGCTCGCCCGCCATGGCCTTCTCGAGGCCGTAGATGCGCGCGATGCCATCGCCGACCGACGTGATCACGCCCTCGTGGGCGTCGACGACAGGGGCGTCGAAGCTCGCGATGCGCTGCTTCAGGATGTCGCCGATCTCGTCACTGCGTATGGCCATGTGGTCGTCTACCTCTGTTGTCGGTGGTGGGCGCTCAGCGGAGCGACGCCTGCAGTTGCTGAAGGTGGGTGCGCACGCTGTCGTCGATCAGCCGGTCACCGACACGGATGACCAGCCCGCCGATGATCGCCGGGTCGGTGTGGACCTGCACCCTCACGGTGGCTCCGAACCGCTCGCGAAGAGCGCGGGTGATCTGGGTGACGAGCGCCTTGTCCGCCGGGATCGCGGCGGTGACGTCCGCGTGCACGACGCCGGCGGCGCGGTCGGCGAGCACGCTGTATTGCTCGAGGATGCCGGGGAGGCTGGCGATCCGCTTGCGTTCGACAAGCAGGCGGACCATGTTGCGGATATGGTCGCCGACCCCATCGAGCAGGTCGAGTGCGAGGCGCACGCGGTCGGCGACGTCAAGGCGTGGGTTGTCGAGCGCATCGACGACCTCCCGGCTGCCGAGCGTCTCGACGGCTCGCGCGAGATCGTCAGCGCGCTTGTCGACGGCCTTCTCCTCGCTGGCGAGCGAGAACATCGCAGCGGCGTAGCGGCGGGCGACCACCGAGCTTGCCATCAGGCGCCCTCCCTGCTGGGCGGCCTGACGGCGTTCAGCGACTCGCCGATGAGTCGCGCGTGGGTGGGCTCGTCGATAGCGTCGCGGAGGACCGCGCCCGCCCCCTCGACGACGAGGGCGCCCAGCTCGCGGCGCAGGTCGGACACCGCCCGATCGCGCTCCACGGCGACATCGTTGTGGGCGCGCTCGATGAATGCGGCCGCCTCACGGCGGGCCCGCGTGGCGGTCTCCTCCGCAACAGCAACGGCTTCACGGCGGGCACGGTCGAGGATCTCCTCGGCCTGTGCCGACGCCCGGGCGACCTCGGCGTCGATCTCGGCGCGGACCTCGGCGAGACGCGCCTCCGCCTTCTGCGCGCTCTCCAGTGAGGTGGCCACAGCCTCACGGCGCGCCCGCATCTCGGCGACCGAGAAGGGCATGAGCGAGCCCAGCTTGAAGCAGGCGTAGACGACTACCACCAGGCCGATCAGGAACGCGATGACGATGAGCGCCGTGTTCATTCGCCCACCGCCCGAGCTGCGAGCTGCGCGTACCGCTTCTGGTCCAGGTCGGTGTGCAGAAGCCGCGACGCGGCGACGACGGCCAGCGTGTGTGCCTCCGAACGAAGTGACGACACGGCGGCTTCGCTTTCGGCGCGGATCTCAGCGATCGCCGCCTCGGTGGCGGTCCGTGCCTGCGCGTGGGCCGCCGAACGCACCTCCTCGGCGGCCGTTGCGGCCGTCCGGTACGAGTCGGCGACGAGATCGCGCGCTTCCAGGCGGGCTCGGTCGAGCGTCGCGCGGACCTCGGCGAGACCCTCGTTGTAGCGACGCTCCGCCTCGGCCGCGGCCTGCTCGCCCGCCGCGAGCACGCGGTCGCGCCCCTCCAGCGTCTCGATGATCGGACGCCAGATCAACCGCCAGAGGATGTACACGGTCACCAGGAAGATGCCCAGCTCCACCACCAGCGTCAGGTTGACGTCGAGCAGCCCAGCGCAATTGGGCACATCCGACGGGCAGACGGTGGCGGCGATCACGTGCGCTTACTTGGTGACCAGCGGGTTGGCGAAGAGCAGGAAGAGGGCGATCCCGACCGCGATGATCGGCAGCGCTTCGATGATGCCGACGGCGATGAACATGATCCCCAGCAGAGACGCGCGGGCCTCCGGCTGGCGAGCGGTGCCCTCGACGACACGGCTCGAGACGAGGCCGTCGCCAATGCCCGCGCCGAGGGCCCCGAGGCCGATGAGCAGGCCGACGGCGACCGCCGACATGCCGAGGATAAAGCCGTTACTGGTCACGCTGTGTCTCCTCTGTGTGGGACTCGCATCCCTCGTCTTGTGGTGTGCGGTCGAAGTGTCAGGACTGTCATGTCAATGCGCGCCGGCGCCCGACCCCTCCAGGTCATCGTGCACCTCCGTCCCCTGGTTGACGTAGGAGATGGTCAGCATCACGAAGATGAAGGCTTGGATGAGGCCGATGAAGACGGAGAACGGGATCCAGAAGAGCCCGTTGAAGATCGGCGAGGCGAACCCGAGCAGAACCAGGATCACCGCGAGCAGCAGTTCGCCGACGAAGATGTTGAAGTAGAGCCTCAACGCCAGTGTGAACGGCTTGACGAATTCCTGGAACACCTCGAGGACGCCAAGCAGCACCCGGCCGATCGGGCTGTTGACCATCGAGAAGAAGTGCTTGACGTAGCCGACCGGACCACGCGCCCGCACCGAGAAGAAATGGACGAGCCCGATCGCGAAGAATGCCAGTGCAACGGTGGTGTTGACGTCGTTGGTGGGTGACTTGAATCCCGGCACCAGCCCGATCAGGTTGCACGTGAAGATGAACGCGAACATGGTGATGACGATCGGGAGGATGCGGATCGGCCGGTCGCCGAGGGTCTGACGGACCAGGCCCCGGATCGCCGAGACGAAGTACTCGAGCAGGTTCTGAAGACCGTCCGGTTTGCCGGGGCGCATCTGCGTGCGGACGACGACGCCGATGATGACCAGCAGGACGGCGACGACGACCGAGTTGCGCACGGTGTCGACGTTGATCGCCAGCAGGCCCTTGCCGATGATGGGGTGGACCAGCGGCTCGCTGGAGACCTGGCTAGCGGACAGCATCGGCGGCTCCCTGGATGCGCAGGCGGCGCGTGTGCCAGACGCCGGTGATGGCCACCGCGCTGGGCATGAGCAGGAACCCGACGATCGCCGCCAGCGGGTTGAGTGCACGGACGCACAGCACCAGGCCGAGAAGCACCGCGACGCTCAGGAAGCGCGTGAACATGCCCACGCCAAGCGCCCGGGGGTTGAGCTCGCGGCCTGCGCCGGCAAAGCGGGTCAGGCTGCGCGACAAGAGCAGGACATCAGCCAATCCCACCGCGGTGCCGGCATACAGTCCGGCGAGGGCGTCAGGACGGCGTGCGGCCAGCAGGGCCACCGTGAGCACTGCCGCGAGGACAGCAATCACACGGGTCGTGTGCAGCGCCAGGCCGCGGTGGTCGTCAAGCATTCGCACGCTCACCTGTAGACACGCATCACCATCTGAGAGACACCAATGGCTCCGGCCACAACACCCATGACAATGCCCAGGACGAGCGGCAGATGCCGGTCACGAGGGCAACTGCCGGAGCGGCCTCATCCCGGCCGTCACCTCGAGCCCAACAGTCCTCTCTGCCCTGAGACCGCCTGAGCATATCAGGGAACTCCCGGCCCCCGGACAATGCAGCCCCGTTGACGGCTCAGTCCCGGTCGCCGCGACGGCGCACGGGTGCGGGCACCTGGCGATGCCCACGCACCGAGAGGAAACCCTCGGGGTCGCGGTGTGGCCGTCGCCGCCGGCTGCGCCACAACAGCGCCACAAGAGCCACCACCAGCAGCCCCAGGGCCACGTCGAGGATCTTGCGGTGACCGAACACGAACAGCGCCACGCAGCCGAGGATGGCGGTCGTCAGGTAGAAGGTGAGCGCCGTCTCCAGGGGGCTCATGCCCGTGGCCAGCATGCGGTGATGAAGATGGCCGGCGTCGGGTTCGGTGGGACTGCGACCGGCCCGGCGGCGGCGCACGATCGCGAACGCGGTGTCCCCGATGGGAAGGCCGAGGGCGATGAGCGGGACGAACAGGGCCAGCGCGACCGCGATCTTGGCCACCCCGAGCACGCTGATCACCGCCAGGGCGACGCCGAGGAAATGGCTGCCGGTGTCCCCCATGAAGACGCGAGCAGGCGGCAGGTTGAAGACGAGGAAGCCACAGCAGCAGCCCATCAGCGCCCCGCTCATCACGATGACGCCGTTCTGGACGTCGCCCGGCCCCTGGATGCGGTTGACCGCAGCGAGCAGGAGCACGGTGGCGACGATGGCGACAACCCCGGCCGCCACCCCGTCGGAGCCGTCGAGGAAGTTGATCGACACCTCCATGCCGAGCACGAACACCGCGGTGATCGGCGCCGCCAGCCAGCCCAGCTGAACGAGGGAGGGCCCATGGCCGCCGGGAACGGCGAAGAAGTTGATGGTGATTCCCAGGGCTGCGGCGAGCGCACCGGCGCCCAGCTCGATGGCCAGCTTGGCGTTCCAGGGGAGGTCGAGAATATCGTCGACAAGCATTGCTGCCGTGATGGCGCCGGTGACCGTGATCACCTGCCAGCGGTCGGGGACGGGGCCGCCGAACACGAGCAGGGCGACGGTGAAGCCCCCGAAGAGGGCCAGCCCGCCCAGCCGCGGGGTGGGAGCCCTGTGGATGTGGCGGGCGGCGTCCGGCTCGGCGACGGCGCCGACGCGCCTGGCCACGAGGATGGTGGCGGGGATCAGAACCATGGTCACGGCGCTGGCCAGCAGAAAGGGCGGCAGCGCCGGCAGCCAGGGTGTCGACCCGATCACAGGCGATACGGCAGGGGGAAGCGCCGGCACAGCGCCAGGCTGCGCTCGCGCACGCGCCCGCGGACCGCCGGGTCATCGAAGCCACCGAGCATGTCCGCCACGAGGTCGGCGATCTCCTCCATCTCCGGCTGCCCCATGCCCCGCGAGGTCACCGATGGGGTGCCCAAGCGGATGCCGTTGGGGTTGTACGGCGTTGCGCCGTGGCCGGGGAAGGCGTTTGCGTTGACAGTGATGCCCACCTCATCGAAGGCGTTCTGGACGGCACGACCGCGCAGACCGAACGGGCGCAGGTCGATGACCATCAGGTGGTTGTCCGTCCCGCCGGTGGTGAGCTCGACCCCCCGTCCGGTCAGTGCCCGCGCCAGCGTGGCGGCATTGGTGACCACCTGCTGCGCATAGGCGCGGAACTCGGGCTGCATGCACTGCTGGAACATCACCGCCTTGGCGGCGATGGCATGCAACTGCGGGCCACCCTGGGTGCCCGGGCACACCGACTTGTCGATGGCGTCGGCGTACTCGGCGCGGCACATGATCACGCCGCCCCAGGGGCCACGCATGGTCTTGTGGGTGGTGAAGGTGACGAAATCGGCGTGGGGCACCGGCGAGTCGTGCGCCCCCCCGGCCACCAGGCCGGCGAAATGGGCCATATCGACGAAGAGCAGCGCGCCCACGTCGCGGGCGATGTCCTCGAACGCGGCAAAGTCGAGACGACGCGGGTAGGAGCTGTACCCCGCGACGATCATCGCCGGGGCCACCTCGTGGGCACGGGCGCGGACCTCGTCGTAGTCGAGGCGGCCGTTGGCGTCGCTGACTGTGTACGCCTCGAAGTTGTAGAGGCGCCCGCTGAAGTTGACCGCCGAGCCGTGGGTGAGGTGCCCGCCCTGGTCGAGCGCCATGCCGAGCACCGTGTCGCCGGGCTTGAGGACGCTCGCGTACACCGCCATGTTGGCCTGTGAACCCGAGTGTGGCTGCACGTTCGCGTGATCGGCGCGGAAGAGCTGCTTGCAGCGCTCGCGAGCCAGGTCCTCGACCTTGTCGACCACCTGGCAGCCGCCGTAGTAGCGCTTCCCCGGGACCCCTTCGGCGTATTTGTTGTTGAGCCACGACCCCAGGGCCTCGAGAACGGCGACGGACGCCAGGTTCTCAGAGGGGATCAGCTCGAGCGTCTCCTCCTGCCTGGTGAGCTCCTCGTCCATGAGCGCCGCCACCACCGGGTCGGTGGCGCGGAGCGCGGGCTTGGCGGTGAACCCGCTGTAGACCTCGGCGCGGCCCTGCTGCAATGCCATCCTCTCGTCGACCTCCTCACGCGCGGACGCGGTGGGCCCGGCCTCAGCCCTGCACGAATCCTCGGAGCCTGTTGCCGTCGATCGGGCCGTCGCGCAGGACACGCGGTGGCGTCACGCTGCAGTCGATGATAGTGGAGGCCACGCCGCCGGGGCGACCGCCCCACAGCAGAACGGCCACCTCCGCGCCGAATCGGCGCCGGACGGCGGCGGCGCTGGTCGCCGGTGGATCACCGTGGCGATTGGCGCTGGTGCTGGCCAGGGGACCGCTGCGACGGAGCAACTCACGCAGGTGCGCGTGATCGGGGACGCGCACCGACAGGGTCGACCCGGAGCGCGGGACGGCCAGCCTTCGCTCGGCGACACTCAGCACCAGAGAAAGAGGCCCGGGCCAGAAGGCCTTCGCCAACGCCAGCGCCGGTTGGGTCCACTCCACGAGGCCGCCGAGATCGGCGGCCTCGGCGGTGAGCAGCGTCAGCTCCAGATCGGCGGGGCGGCGCTTGAGCACGTAGACCCTGTCGACCGCGGCTGCATCGGCGGGGTCGCAGACCAGCCCGTACACCGTATCCGTGGCCACGGCGATGACCTCCCCGGCTCGCAGGGCTGCGACCGCGGCCTCCAGCGAGCGGTCCGCCGACCGCGACCTCGGCGTTGTCACTCCGGCCCGGCCGGGGCCTCGAACGACAACACCCGCGGCCGCCCGCTGAGGTCGTCGTGTCCGAGGATGCGAAGCCCGGAGCCGAGCGCGTCACGCGCCAGCGTCGACACGGACGTGGCGGCGCGGATGTCGATCTCGACGGCCGCCCAACCGCCGGGAGCGAGGATCGCCGCCAGCGACGGCAGCAGAGCACGGTATGCGTCCAAGCCGTCCTCGCCGCCGTCCAACGCGAGCGCCGGCTCGTGGTCGCGCACATCGCCGGCCAGGGCGGCAAGCTCGGACGAGGGGATGTAGGGCGGGTTGCTGACCACGACGTCGAACTCGCGCCCCCGAAGCGGGTCGCCCCAGCTACCCGCGACCAGCTCGACGCGGCCGGCGAGGTCGTGGCGGCGGGCATTGGCGGCCGCAACCGCCAGCGCCGCCTCGCTGAGGTCGGTGGCGACCACCATTGCGGCAGGGATCTCGGCGGCCAGGGTGAGGGCCACGCAGCCGCTGCCCGTGCCCAGGTCGGCGATGCGCGGCGCCCTGCCATCCTGCGACACGGCGCGGATGCGCTTCAGCGCCAGGTCGACAAGAGTCTCCGTCTCCGGCCGGGGGATGAGCACAGCCGCGGAAACGGAGAAGGGGCGTCCGTAGAATTCGCGCTCTCCTGTGATGTACGCCACGGGCTCGCCGTCGCCGCGGCGGCGCACCAGCTCGCGGATCGCGGAGAGCTGCGTCTCGTCGAGCGGACGGTCGAACTGCAGGTAGAGGTCCAGGCGGCGAACGCCGAGCGCGGTGGCCGCGAGCAACTCGGCGTCGAGGCGCGGTGAGCCGCTCCCGTGACCCTGGAGATAGCCCGTGCTGAGCCGCACCACCTCCATGACGGTGCGCACGGTGGTCACCCCGGCGACTGCGGAGATGGGCGCGGCACGCGTTCAGTCATCGGGGTCGTCGTCGAGGAGGCGGCGGGCCTGGTCCTCCTGCGAGAGCGGCTCGATGAGCAGCTCGAGCTCGCCGTCGAGCACCTTGGGCAACTGGAAGACGTCGAGGTGGATGCGGTGGTCGGTGATGCGCGATTGCGGATAGTTGTAGGTGCGGATCTTCTCGCTGCGATCCCCGCTGCCGACCGCCGACCGCCGCGTCGCCTTGAGCTCCGCGTCGCGCTCCGCCTGGGCGAGGTCGAACAGGCGGGCGCGGAGCACGCGCAGGGCCTTGGCGCGGTTCTTGATCTGGGATTTCTCGTCCTGGCAGGTCACCACCAGCCCGGTGGGCAGGTGGGTGATGCGCACCGCCGAGTCGGTCGTGTTGACGCTCTGCCCGCCGGGGCCGGTGCTGCGGTAGACGTCGATCTTCAGTTCGTTCTCGGCGATGTTGACCTCGACGTCGTCGGCCTCGGGGAGCACTACCACGGAGGCTGCCGATGTGTGGATGCGACCCTGAGACTCGGTCTCGGGGACGCGCTGGACACGGTGGACGCCGGACTCGAACTTCAACTTCGAGTAGGCGGCGCGGCCGTGCACCTCGAAGATCACCTCCTTGAAGCCGTGCGTGCCCGTCTCGCTGGCGTCGAGCAGTTCCACACGCCAGTGCTGCCGCTCCGCGTAGCGGCCGTACATGCGGAACAGGTCAGCGGCGAAGATGGCCGCCTCGTCACCCCCGCTGCCGGCGCGGATCTCAACGACGACATCGCGCTCGTCGTTGGGATCGGTGGGGACGAGAAGCGCGCGCAGACGGCGCTGCGCCTTCTGTTCGAGGGAGCGCTGCACCTCCTCCTCCTCGGCAGCCATGGCGACGACGTCCGCGTCGCTCTCGTTGCGGCGAAGCTCCTGCGCCTCGACGACCGCCTGGTGGGCGCCGCGCCAGGCGCGACCGGTCTCCACCACCTCGCGCAGCCTCGCCTGCTCCTGGGAGAGGCGCTGCACACGGTCGAGGTCGCTGTAGGCGTCCGGCTCGGCGAGCTGGGCGCCGATGTCGTCGAAGCGCTCCTCGAGCGCGCGCAGACGATCGTCAAGGGCTGACATCGAGGCGAAGGTTAGCCGCGCGCGGTCGCGGTGGCGTCGTGCGCCTCGCTGACGGAGGAATCACCGGAGCGCGCGGCATCGAGGGCGGTGATCGCCACCTCGATCTGACGGTCGTCGGGCTGGCGCGTGGAGAGGAGCTGCGTGGCCAGCACCGGGACCAGCGCGATCCGCCCGAACGTGGTGTGGCGCACTCGGGCGAGGCCGCGGATGGCTTCGTACGAGATGCCCGCCACCACCGGCACGAGGACGATCTGCAGGGCGATCCGCACCGGGATCGGCAGGACCCCCAGCGGCGCGAACACGATGACGCTGACCAGGGCGACGACCACGAGGAAGCCGGTGCCGCAGCGGGGGTGGAGGCGGCTGTTGAGGCGCACGTTGACGACGTCGACGGCCGACCCGGACTCGAGGCAGTTGATCGCCTTGTGCTCAGCACCGTGGTACTCGAACAGGCGGCGCACGCTGCGCACGCGGCCGATCACGGCAAGGTACGCGAGCAGGATGACAGCACGCAGGCCGCCCTCGATGAGCACGCCGACCACGCTGCGCTGCGAGCCACGGTGCAGCACCGACGCAAGAAGCAGCGGCAGCGCGATGAAGAGCACCAGCGCGAACACTGTCGACACCGCAACCGTGACCCGCAAGGTGTTGGCGCTGAGCTCGGCCTCCTCGCCGAGCTGCACGTTTGCCGACCACTGCAGCGCGCGCATGCCCAGGGCGAGCATCTCGTAGAGGCCGGCCACGCCACGCAGGAATGGCTTTGCCCACATCGGGTTGGTGTAGAGGCGCGAGTTGAGCATCTCGGAGATGACCGTGATGGTCCCGTCCGGACGACGCGCCGCCACGGCGTAGTGGTCGCGGCCGCGCATCAGCACGCCTTCGATCACGGCCTGGCCGCCGTAGAAGAACATCTGCGGGGGGGCGGTGGCGGCGTTGAGCGCGGCCGTCAGGAGGATGTCGCGGACTCCGGGACGTCGCATCGATCTCACTCTACGCGCCCGCTCCCCGGACTCCGCTGGCGTCGCCGGAGCGTGACCGGCTCAGACGGGGTCGGCGACGGCTTCGGCGGGCTGCTTGCCGGTCTTGGCCGCGGCGCGGCGGCGGAAGCGCTCCACCTGGCCGCCGGTGTCGATGATGCGCTGGGTGCCGGTGAAGAACGGATGACACACCGAGCAGACCTCGGTCTTCAGCTCGGGCAGCGTGGAGCCGGTCGTGAAGGTGTTGCCGCAGAGACAGGTCACGACGGCGTCGGTGTGGTACTGGGGATGGATCTGGGTCTTCATGGCACTCGGAAACAAGGGATTGGCAACGGGGATCAGCATAGCACGGGCCCGGAAACGATCTGCCCGCGCTCAGACCAGCGCGCCGACCGGGCGCGTGAAGTTGCCGTGCTCCACCCCCGGCAGGCGGTCGCGGAGACGCTCGTGTGCGACGCGCATGCCGACACCCGACGGAAGCGGTGGAAGCACGTCGAGCAGCCAGTCGTGGTCGACGTTGAGCGATCGCCACTGCACCTGGTCAACCGCCATCGCCCGGCACGCGGTGACGGTGGCGTCGATCTCGGACGTGACATCGGTGACGCCCGGGAAGGTGAGCAGGTTGAGGCACACCCGGCCGCCGCTCTCGTGCATGAGGCGGCCGCAGGCGACGACGTCGTCGAGGTCGTACCCGACGGGGCGGTAGTAGGGCCGGAAAACAGCGTCATGGAAGGAGATCGCGCTGATGCGCACGCTGTTCAGGCCGGCCTCGATGAGGCGCTCGAGGATGTGCGGCTTGCTGCCGTTGCTGTTGACGTGGATGGTCGCCTCGGGGTGCATGACCCGGATGCGGCGGGTGGCCTCCACGAGCGCGTCGTCGCGGGTCAGCGCCTCGCCCTCGCACCCCTGGCCGAAGGACACCATGGCCGCCTCGACGCCGCCGAGGTGCCAGTCGGCGAGGCTCACCAATTCGTCGGCGGTGGGTGCGAAGCGCATGCGCTCCTGGGGGGCTGGCACGGCACCGTCGCTCTGCAGGGAGATGCAGCCGAGGCAGTCGGCATTGCACGCCGGGGACGCGGGGAGCGCGCCCTCGTAGCGGCGGTGAAAGGTGTTCTGCGCCGTGTAGCAGCGATTGGCGAGGGCGCAGTGGGCGAGGTGGTCGACGAGACGGTTGCCGGGCAGGGCACGACGCGCCGCCTCCACCGCGGCGGGCAGGTCGGAGCGGCCGTACCGCGCCGGCTCCCACCAGGCGAAGCTGTCGGTGCGCAGAGCCGCGCACATCAGGTCGCCGTCGTGCTCGACCACGGCGGTGTAGCCGAAGAGCGGAAGGCGGTGCGCCCCGGGGGCCCGCACGGTTGCCGGGAGGAGGGTGCGCAGGTGGCCGACGGGAAGGACCGCGGCCACTGCCAGCCACTCGTCGCCCGTCTCCACCGCCGACCCGTCCGACGCCACGGCCACGGGATGGCGGCCGGGCAGGTGGGTCAGGGTCGCCTCTTCTGGAAGCGGCAGCAGGTCGTCGATACCCAGCGCCACGAGCTCGTGGCCGTTGCGTCCGGCCGCGCGGAAGCCGTCGAGGATCTCGATCGATCCGTCGGGACGGCCGCCGACGATGCGCATCCCGCGATTATGGGTGCGACCCGGCGTCGCTCCGACCGGGCCCGGTCAGGCGGCGGGCAGTTCCGCGGGGATGGCGGTGACGGTGCGCAGCTCGGCGTCGCGAACCACGCGCACGACCGCGAACCTGTCGACAACCTCGGCCATCATCAGGCGCTGCACGTCGCCGGCGGTCTGCACCGGGTGGCCGTTGAGCTCGACGATGACATCCCCGGGCAAAGCCCGGCTCCGTCGGCGGCGCTCCCCGGTACCACCACCTCGTCCTCAGGCCCCGGGGCACTCCAATCGGCCATGTCAGCCGGCGCTCGGCCCCTCGCTGCGAACCTTCTCCACGGCAGTGAGAGCCTCCCGGAGGCTCTTGATCCATTCGTCCTGGTGGCGGCCGACGAGGCGTACGCACCAGGCGAGAGCCTCACTGCGGCTGCGCGCCACGCCGGCGTCGATGAGTGTGTCGAGAACGGCCCGGTCACTGAGGCGCAGCCGGGTCATCACTGGTACACCGAGGGTGGTGAAGTGCTCCTCGACGTCACCGCAGCGCGCCCCCCACGACACCTTGCGGCCGAAGAGGCGCTCGGCGTCCGAGGCGACCCCGATGCGACTGTCGCGGGTCTCGTCGCGGAAGCGGGCGATCCGAGCGGCCCGCGCGGCCGCGCGGGCCGCCTCGTTGGCGTCGGCGGGCAGTTCCGGCTCCGGGACCGATCCCACGATGAGGATCTCGTCGCGGTCGCCGGTGATGGTCGGTGGCCCGGAGAAGAGGTCGTCGGGAATGCGCCCCGCAAACCAGCCGGACAATTCGTCGTCAGTGTACGAGGCCTGCGCCTCGCGGTGTCCTTTCATAGATTACATGATTACACAGACGTCACTGCAAGTGCAAGTGAGGCTCAGTGCGGCGGGGGTGCGGGCGGTCACCGCCTGGCTGAGAGCGCCTCCGGTCAGCTGACCCGTCGCGCACCCTCGCGGGGCAGGGCCACATGGTGCTTGGTGCGAATTTCACGGACTGTGCCGCTCTGGGCGCGCATCACCAGGCTGTGCGTCTCAGCCCACCAGTTGTGGTACTGGACGCCGCGGAGGATGCCCCCGCCGCTGATCCCGGTCACGGCGATGCTCACCTGGCGCCCGGGGACGAGCTGCTCCATCGTGATCGGCTGCTCGGGGTCGTACCCCGCGGCCCGGACGGCCACCGCCTCCTCCTCATGGCGAACCCACGGACGGCAGTGCAGCTCACCGCCGAGGCAGCGCATCGCGCAAGCGGCCACGATCGCCTCCTGGGTGCCTCCCGCGCCGATCATCACGTCGACACCGCTGCCCGGCCAGGCAGTCATCATGGCTGCGCCGACATCGCCGTCGGAGATCAGGGCCACCCGGGCGCCCAGGGCACGCACCCGCTCGAGGAGAGCCTGGTGGCGGGGGCGGTCGAGCATCACGACGGTGAGGTCCTGCACGTTGACGTCCATGGCGAAGGCGATGCGGCGGAGGTTGTTCTCGGGGGTGTCGACAATGTCGACCGCTCCCTTGGCGGCCGGGCCAACCGCGATCTTGTGCATGTACGCGACGGGCGGTGGCGAGAGAATCCCGCCCGGCTCAGCGGCGGCGGCGATGCTCAGCGCCTGGCTGAGGCCACGGGAAACGAGGCTGACGCCGTCCACGGGGATGATCGCCAGGTCGACGTGGTCGCGCCCGACGCCGATGCGCCGCCCCGCGGCGAGGTTGCTGCTGCCGGTCTCCGGGCCGATGACCACGCGCCCGTCGAACGGCATGCCCACCAGCGCCTCCTCCATCACGGCCTGGCCGGCGTCCCTGATCCCGGCCTTGTCGCCGCGGCCCAGCCAGCGGCCTACCGAGAGCGCCGACGTCTCGGTGGCGCGGAGCAGCTCCAGGCCGCGATGGCGGTCACGGCCGACGCGCGCGGGGACGGTTGCCAGGTCGCGGGCGTGGGTTGTGTCGGCCATGGAGCCGATTATCCGGCTCGGCGCCCCCGCTCAGCCTGCGGAGGCCGTCTCCCCGGCAACTTCCATGCCGGTGACGTGGATGGTGGCCGGCTGGGCGATGGCATCGGCCCTTGCCGCCGCCGCACGCATGAAGTCGCGGAACAACGGATGCGGGCGGTTGGGCCGGGAGCGGAACTCGGGGTGGAACTGTGAGCCCACGAAGAAGGGGTGGTCGCGCAGCTCGATGATCTCCACGAGGCGGCCGTTGGGGGACGTTCCACTGAACACCATGCCGGCCTCGGCGAGACGGTCGCGGTAGTGGTTGTTGAACTCGAAGCGATGGCGATGACGCTCGTAGACGAGCGCCTCGCCGTACGCCGCCGCTGCCCGGGTGCCAGCCAGGAGCTTGCACGGGTAGACCCCGAGGCGCATGGTGCCGCCCTTGTTCTCGATGTCGCGCTGCTCGGGCAGCAGGTCGATGACCGGCACCGACGTGAAGGCGTTGAACTCGGTCGAATTGGCGTCGGGGGTGTCGAGCGCCTCGCGGGCGATGTCGATGACCGCGCACTGCATGCCCAGGCAGAGGCCGAGGTAGGGCACGCCGTGCTGCCGCGCGAAACGCGAGGCGAGCACCTTGCCCTCGATGCCGCGGTGCCCGAAGCCACCCGGGACGACGATGCCGTCGACCCCGTCGAGCTCGCTGCCCGCCTCCTCGAGCTGCTCGCTGTTCACCCAGTGGATGCTCAGCTCGACGCCGCAGTTCACGGCCGCGTGACGCAGCGACTCGGTGACGCTGATGTAGGCGTCGGGCATCTCGACGTACTTGCCCACCACGGCGACGCGGACCTCGGGCTTGCTGGCCCTGATGCGGGCCACCATGTCCCGCCAGCTGCCCAGGTCCGGCGGCCCTGCCTCGACGCCGAGCATCTCCACGATGTAGTCACCGAGACCGGTGTCCTCGAGCAGCAGGGGCACCTCGTAGATGGAGCGCGCGTCGGGCACATTGATGACCGCGCGGCGCTCGACGTCGCCGAAGAGGGCGATCTTGTCCTTGAGGTTCTCGCCGATGGGCTTCTCGCTGCGGGCCACGATGACGTCGGGCTGGATGCCGATGCTGCGGAGCGTGTTGACGCTGTGCTGGGTCGGCTTGCTCTTGAACTCCTCGCTGGCCCCGACATAGGGCACCAGCGTGAGGTGCACGTAGCAGACGTTGGTGCGCCCGACGTCGTTCTTGAGCTGGCGGATCGCCTCGAGGAAGGGCAGGGACTCGATATCGCCGACGGTGCCGCCCACCTCGACGATGACTACGTCTGGCTCGGGCAGCTCGTTCTCGGCAACGCGGAGGACGCGCTGCTTGATCTCGTTGGTAACGTGCGGGATCACCTGCACGGTGCCGCCGAGGTAGTCGCCGCGCCTCTCCTTGGCGATCACGCTTGAGTAGATCTTGCCGGTGGTGACGTTGCTGGCCTTGCTCAGGGGAACGTCGACGAACCGCTCGTAGTGACCGAGGTCGAGGTCGGTCTCGGCGCCGTCGTCGGTGACGAACACCTCGCCGTGCTGGTACGGCGACATGGTGCCGGGATCAACGTTCAGGTACGGATCCAGCTTCTGCATGCCCACGTGCAGACCGCGAGCCTTGAGGATGGTGCCGATCGAGGCGGCGGTGATTCCCTTCCCGAGTGAGGAAACCACTCCCCCAGTCACGAACACGAACTTGGCCATGGGGGAGCCTCCCTAGAGGTTTTCGCCAGTCTACCAGCCCCGGGAGTTGCGGGGTGAACCGATGTTCGGTCGGTCAGACGCCGCGCGGCTCCAGCACGACGACGCGCGAGTCATCGGAGCCGCTCAGGGCCCCGTTCAGGTTCAGCTTGGGCAGCGAAGGATAGCCGTCCTCGGCGAGGCCCATCTCCCGGGCGAAGCTGTCGACCGGCTCGAACTCGCCACTTCCCGGGGACGACGGTGAGCGGTAGCGCACCGGGATGACGATCGCCGGCGAGAGTGCGTTGACGAGCTTGGTGGCGGCGGACGGCGCCAGGGCGTCGCCGCCGCCGACCGGCGCGACCAGTACATCGATGTGGCCGAGGGCGTCGATCTCCTCCTCGGTCAACTGGCGGTCGAGGCGGCCGACGCTGACCACGCGGACGTCGTCGATCTCGACACGCATGATGGTCCGGCCGCTGCCGATGTCCATCCCGCGCACCGTGATCCCGCGCACCTCGAACTCCCCGGCGCCGGCGATCTCCTGGCTCTGGCCGTCGCGGTGGCGCAGCTTGTCCGGGTCGGTGCGCCCCTCGGTGCGGACGATGAGGTCCGGGGTTGCCTTGCCCAGCCCGGGCAGCTCGCCGTCGGGAGGATCGACGATGACCTGAGCTTCGCGCCCGCGCAGGCGCACGCACGACATGCTGAGGTAGGTGATCTCCATGCGGGCATGGTAGCCGTGCCCCGGAAGGCGGCGCTGCCCGCCGTGCTCAGGCGGCGGCGACTGTGAGGGTCACCGCCCGGCTGGCGCCGCCGGGGGCGGTCACCTCGAGCACCGCACGGTCGCCGGCGAGAAGGCTGAAGTTGCCAGGCTCGAGGGCGCCGGCCGAGAGCACCGAGGTGCCGTTGACCGAGGTCACGGTGTCCCCCGGCTGGAGCAGGCCGGCGGCCGGTCCGGCGGCGCTGACCGAACGAACCAGGGCTCCCGGGGTCAGCCCCGTCGCGGCGGCGAGGATGGCGTCCACGATGACGCTGCTCACCCCGAACGATGCGGCCGCGGTTGGGGAGCCGCTCTGCACGCCGCTGACCAGGGAGGCGGCATCGCGGCCGGAGGCGGCCACGAGGCCGGGCTCGGAGGCGACGGTGGTGACCACGCCAGTCACGGCGCCGCTGCCGTCCACCAGGGGCGCCCCGTCTGCCTCGGGCGCCGCCGTCGAATCCACGGTGACGAGGTCGGTGATATCGGCGCCGCCGTCGTTGGCACCCACGCCGACGGCGGAGACGATCCCGCTCCGGGTGGTGACGGCCCCCAGGGCGGGGCGGAACACGGCCACCGCCAGGTCGCCGAGGCGCGGGGCCGCGGGGGCGAAGTGGAGCGGGGTCAGCCCTGACGCGCCGGCGGCGCGGAGCACGACGATGCCGTGGGCGACGTCGCTGGCCGCGATGGTGGCGGCGTAGCCCCTGCCGTCGGCGGCGGCGACCCGCAGCCGGGTGGCGCCGCGAACCGCGTGTGCCGAGGTCACGATCAGCCCGTCGGTGCTGACCACGAAGCCCTCGGTCAGCCCGCTCGCGGACCCGGTCGCGAGGGTCGCCGGGCTGACCGGCTGGGTGTTGATCGTGACCACCGAGGGCAGCAACGAGGTGGCCACGTCGCCGACCGACACGGCTCCACCGCCCGTCTTGGTCTCGGTGATGACCCGCTCGACGGGGCCGAAGTGGCTGAAGACCCCCCAGGCGCCGAGGCCGCCGCCGACCACGCCGATGCAGGCGCTGAGCACGACGGCGGCGAGCAACCTGGTGCCCGAGGCGCGAGCGCCGGCTTCAGTCACTCCGCGCTGACGGGCTGCCGCGTCGAGAGGTAGCGAACGAGGCCGGCGGCGTTGCTGTGGAAGCCGTTGAGCACCTCGAACTTCTCCCGCACCGCATCGGGAACGCCGTCGGGCAGCTCCGCGAAGGCGTCGGCGAGGGCGGCTGCGACGCCTTCGATGTCGTCGTGGGCACCGCCCCGCATGGTTCGGTCGGCGACGTCCACCCATTGGTACAGCATCTCCTCCGCCTCGGCGAGGGTCTCGAGTGGTTGCTCGACGGGGCCGTAGTGGGTCAGGACCATCACCTCGGGACGGAGCGCGGCGAAGCGGCGCAGGCTGCTCACGGACTGCTCGAGGTCGAAGTCGGGCGGAGGCGTGGCCGGCCGGAGAACGCCGATGTCGGGAAGCTGGACGCCGACGGCGTCGCCGACGAGAAGTGTGCCGGTCTGCTCGTCGAACACTGCGTGGTGATGCTTGGCGTGCCCGGGCGAGTCGACCATGGTCAGGAAGCGGCCGCCGCCGAGGTCGACGCGGTGGCCGTCGGCTGCCGCCACCACGCGGTCCGCGGGCGTGGGCAGCATTCGGCCGTACAGGCTGTCGAGGTAGGGGCCGTAGACGCGCGCCGCGCTGTCGACGAGCCGCGATGGATCGACGAGGTGGCGCGCGCCGCGCTCGTGGACCACGACGGTGGCATTGGGGAAGGCGACGGCCATGTCGCCCACGCCGCCGGCGTGGTCGAGGTGAATGTGCGTGACGATGATCCAGCGCAGGTCGCGTGGACCCACCCCGGCGGCGGTGAGGGCCTCACGCACCGCCGCCACGCTGGTCTGAGAGCCGGTCTCGACGAGCGCGGGCTGGGCGCCGTCGATGAGGAAGCCGGCGGTCATGCGGTCCATGCCGCCGAGCAGGGTGTCGAGCTGGCGGATTCCCGGCGCGATCACGTCCACGCTCGCAGCCTATACAACCGGCGCGGCGTTCGGGCGTCCGCCGCAGCCGATCAGGGGGTGGCGGTCGGGGTTGCCTTCGGGCTTGCGGATGGTGACGCAGCGGCGCTCTGCTGGAGCAGCGTCTGCAGCTGGCTCGTGTCCGTCTTGACGATGTCCTCGGCCTTGCCGAAGGTGGTGAAGTCACCCTTCTGCAATGCAGCCTGGGCCGCCTGCTCGTTGGCGAGGAGGTCGTTGAGCAGGGCCAGCTCCTGGCTCGTGAAGTTGGTCGTCGAGGGGGTCGTGTTCGGAGGCTGTGTGCCCGTTGTCGGGGGCGGCGTCGTGGTGGTCGTGCTGCCCAGGCCCGGGATGGGCGCCGTGGTGTTGAACAGGGTCTGCAGGGCCTGGGTGAAGGACGAGCCCTGTGCGACCGCGTTCTGGGTGCCGACGATCACCTCGTGCAGCTGCGGGAACGCCGTGCCACCGGCACCACCGGAGGCGAGCACGTAGAGCGGGCGCACGTAGAGGAAAGAGTCGTTGTTGAAGGGCAGGATGATGACGTTGCCGAGGATGACAGACGACCCGTGCTGGCTGAGCAGGCTGACCTCCGGGCTGATGATCGGGTCGGTGTTGATGTTGTTGTCGAACTGCAGCGGGCCGAGGACGTTGACGGAGTTGTTGAGCGGCACGGCGACGAGCTTGGGGTGATTGGTGGTGGTGTAGTCGGACTCCGCCGCCAGCCACGCCGTCATGTTGTTGGCGCCGCCTCCGCTTGAGCTCGCCGGCGAGAAGGACTGAAAGAGCACGAAGCTGGGCTGGCTGTCCCCGGGCAGAGTGACCTCGACGTAGTAGGGCTGCGTGTCCTGCTGCTGACCGTTGAGCTGCTGCTGCGCCACGCGGTACCGATCGCTGCCGTTGAAGAACACCGAGGCGCTGCTCACGTGCACATTCGCGTACACCTGCGCCTGCGCGGTGAAGAGGCCCTCGGGATAGCGCAGGTGACTGCGCAGGGTCGGTGTCATGGCGGAGAGCGGCTTGAGCAGGCCGGGGTAGATGGCGTTCCAGGCTGCGGTGATCGGCTCGTTGAGGTCGACCGCGTACAGGGTGATCGCGCAGGTGCGAGCGTCGACCACGGCCTTGACCGCGTTGCGCATGTACGACGAGCCGTTCTGCACGGCCGACTCGGGGAAGCGGTTGGTCTGGACGTAGGCGTCCGCGACGTAGTCCAGGTGACCGGTGCTGGCGTCGACGACCACGTAGGGGTCACCGTCGACGGCGAGGAACGGGGCGATGCTGGTGATGCGGTCCTGGATCTGGCGGTGTACCAGGACGCGGCTGTTGGCGGTGAGGGAGTTGTTCAGGAAGAGGTCGAGGGAGCCGAACGAATCCACCGACACGGCCAGCTTGTCGAAGATGTTGGTGACCGGGATGCCCTGCATCTCCGCGCCCGCGTGGAAGGTGGCGTCACCGCCGCCGCTCGGGTAGTCGAACTCGTTCTGGAGCGTTCCCGTCACCACCGGCTGGGTGGTGGAGAGGCCGCAGTAGATGCGCGGGTCGCCGGCGGCGCCGTTGAAATTGAGGCCGGGTGGCGCGTCGGCCGAGACCTGGGCCATGGGCTGCTGCCCGACAAGCACCTGGGGCTTGCCCTCGGCCGCCACGGAGTTGACCGACACCGCGGTGATGCCATAGCCGTGCGTGTAGTTCAACGCCGTGTTGACGAAGGACGCGTTGGGGACGTCGTTCTCGGCGATCTCTCTCGGGCCGAGCATCACCTCGGTGTCGCCCGCCCCCGACGCTGCCGGGTAGCGGTCGACGGTGATCGTCGGGTATGTCTGGTAACTGCGGCTGCGATCGATCTGCGCGAAGGTGTCAGGGAGCTGGCTGACGTCCTGGATGCGGACATTGCGCAGGGTGCCGGGATCGGCGGCGAGGTCGGAGAGGGTCGGCGCCGCCACCGTGCCGAAGCTGCGCACCTCCACGTCGGACGGCTGCAGCGCCCACGCGTAGCGGCTGGTGGCGAGGTAGTCATTGATCGACGGCGTCTGCGCCACCTGGGCGTTGGGGTTGACCGAGGCCCCCTGGTAGATGAGCGCGGGCACGCCCTGCACGACCCCAGACACGACCAGCCAGCCGACCAGCGCTCCCGCGAAGACGGCCGCGCTGGAGATGGGACGACGGTTGCGGCGCACCACCACGAGCACCGCGGTGAGCACCGCGAGCAGGAGGGCCACCCACTGCAGCACGCCGAGCACCGGGCGGGTGACATTGCGCTGGGTGGCGTCGAGGCCGACGAAGTTGTCGTGCTGCGTGGTGGCCAGGTGATACACGCCGAAGTGGGCACCCAGCGCGGCCAGCACGAAGATGCCGGCCAGGGCGACGCCGGCGTGGGTGACCGCGACGCGAAACCCGTCGGCAAATGTCCGGCCCGCGGGCGGCTTCACCGGCAGCGTCACCTCGGTGGGCGCGTTGTCCAGCGAGAAGGAGAAGGCGGCCAGCCCCACGGCGCCGATGAGCGCGACCAGTGCGATCGCCCAGAACAGCCCGATGAAGTCGTCGATCACCGGGAGCGTGAAGATGAAGAACGAGTAGTCCATGTGGAACACGGGGTCCGAGGCGCCGAACGTCTGACCGTGAAGCCAGAGGAGGACGTCCTGCCACTGGCCGGCGAGGAAACCGCCCCCGGCGATGCCCGCGACCACCGCGACGCCAATCCCCGCCCAGAACGCGATGCGGCCGCCGTTGCGGTCGAGGTTGCGCGCCGCGCGCATCCAGCCGTAGATGCTCAGGGCCACGCCGCCGCCGGTGATCACCGCCCCGATGACGAACAACGCGACCTGGGCCAGGAAGGGCGTCCAGAAGACGTTGGTGTGATTGACGCTCGCGTAGTACAGGTAGCTGGCGCGCAGGCCGAGGAGCCAGCGACCGAGCGCCACCACCACGATGATGACCCCGACGAGGATGCCAAGGATGCGCCGAAGCCGGCGCCTCGGCGGTGCGCCACCACCGCTGCGAACCACGCGCGGGCCGCGGCGGCGACGGAGGATCTCCTCGGGGTCGAAGCCGAATGCGCTCACTTGGCGCGGAGTGTAGCCCGCTGAGGACGATCGACCACCCCCTCAGGTGCCGGGCGAGAGCTGCCAGGCGGGTCGACGGCGACCAAGGGTGGGCGCGGCGGTGGCAAACGGAAGGATGACCAGGAGACCGCCGGAGCCGAGAGGCAGCATCTCCGCGACCGCCCGGACGCCGCCGTGGTTCCTCTCAGCGCCTTTGCAGGAGGAGGCGCACGTCGAACGGGTCGCGGCGACGGCGGACGCGGCGGGTGACCTCCGGGCGCACCTGGATCATGTAGGGCTCCTGCTGGCGGAGCACCTCCTCGATGGCGTCGGTGATGACCATCCCCTCGCGGATCGTCGGCACGCGCTCGCTGAGCGCCTCGGCCATGCTCGCTGTGACGATGGTGAGGTCGAGCTCGTGCGCCTGTTCAAGGATGGAAAGGCAGTCGTCGAGGCGACGCAGGCGAACGCGCCGTTCCTCACCGGAATTGTCCAACTGGGCCATGCTGCGAAAGGTACCGCATGCGCCGTGATCCCGTCCGCCGCAGGTCCGCTCACACTGCCGCGGCGGCGCGCTTGCCGCGTCCTCTGACCGTCGGGTCCGGGTCGCGTGCCGGGGTCGCCCGAACTCGTCCGGCGCTGCCGCGGTTGAGCAGGGGACGCAGGTAGTCGCCGGTGGCGCTGAGCGGCGCCGCGGCGATCTCCTCCGGCGTACCCACAGCGATCACCTCACCACCGCCGTCGCCGCCGGCCGGCCCGAGGTCGATGACGTGGTCGGCCGTCTTGATCACGTCGAGGTTGTGTTCGATGACGATGACCATGTTGCCGGCGTCGACAAGGCGATGCAGGACGGTGAGCAGCTTCTCGACGTCGGCAAAGTGCAGGCCTGTTGTCGGCTCGTCAAGGATGTACACGGTGCTGCCGGTGTCGCGCCGGCTCAGCTCGGTGCTCAGCTTCACCCGCTGCGCCTCTCCCCCACTCAGCTGCGTCGCCGGCTGACCGAGGCGGATGTAGCCGAGGCCGACGTCCTGCAGGGTGCGCAGCTTGCGCAGGATCCTCGGCTGGTTCTCGAACAGGTGCGCGGCCTCGTCGACGGTCATCTCCAGCACATCGGCGATGCTCTTCTCACGGAAGAGCACCTGGAGTGCCTCGCGGTTGTAGCGCCTCCCCTTGCACACCTCGCACGGCACGTAGATGTCAGGGAGGAAGTGCATCTCGATCTTGATCATTCCGTCGCCCGTGCAGGCCTCGCAGCGCCCGCCCGCCACGTTGAAGGAGAAGCGGCCGGGCTTGTAGCCGCGCACCCGCGAGTCCGGCAGCCGTGCGAAGAGCTCGCGAATGTCCGTGAACATGCCCACGTAGGTGGCGGGGTTGCTGCGCGGCGTGCGCCCGATCGGTGACTGGTCGACATCGATGACCTTGTCGACCATCTGCAGGCCGTCGATGCCCTCGTGGTGGCCGGGACGCTGCTTGGCTCGGTACAGGTGCTGTGCCAGGCGGCGGTAGAGGATGTCGTTGACAAGCGTGCTCTTGCCGCTGCCGCTGACCCCCGTCACGCAGATGAACATGGCGGCGGGGAAGGCGACGTTGATGCCCTTGAGGTTGTTCTCCGTTGCCCCGCGCACCACCAGTTCCTTTCCGTTGCCACGACGGCGCAGCAGCGGGACGGGAACGGATCGCTGCCCGTTGAGGTACTGCGCCGTGATGCTCTCCGGCGTTGCCAGCACCTCCTCGATCGTGCCCGCCGCGACCACGTGGCCGCCGTGCTCACCGGCGCCCGGACCGACGTCGACGATGTAGTCGGCGGCGCGGATGGTGTCCTCGTCGTGCTCCACCACGATGAGCGTGTTGCCGATGTCGCGCAGCCGCTCGAGGGTGCGGATCAGCTTGTGGTTGTCGCGCTGGTGGAGCCCGATCGATGGCTCGTCGAGGATGTAGAGCACGCCCATCAGGCGGCTGCCGATCTGCGTGGCCAGGCGGATGCGCTGCGCCTCGCCGCCGCTGAGCGTGGCCGCGCCGCGGTCGAGGGTGAGGTAGTCGAGGCCGACGTCATGCAGGAAGCCGAGCCTTTCGCGGATCTCCTTGAGGATCTGCCGGGCGATGAGCGTCTCGCGCTCACCGAGCTTGAGCCGCTCGAGGCGCCCCAACGCGGCGACGACGCTGTGGCGGCACAGGTCCATGATGTTCATGCCGTCGACGGTCACTGCCAGGTACTCAGCCTTGAGGCGGCCGCCATCGCACGCAGGGCACGGCTTCTGCATCATCAGCCGCTCGATCTCCTGCTTGACCCAGTCGGACTCGGTCTCGCGGTAGCGGCGCTGGAGGTTGTTGACGACGCCCTCGAATCCGGCGTCGTAGCTTCGCGAGTAGCCGCTGTGGCTGACGTAGCGGATGCGCACGGTCTCGTCCTTGGGAAGCCCGTAGAGGATCAACCGCTGCTCCTGTGCCGAGAGGTCCTTCCACGGCACGCTCAGTGACACCTTGAACTTCTTGGCGACTGTCTCGAGGACGTCCATCAACCACGACATCGACGGACCGCGCGTCCAGCCGGAGAGTGCGCCCTGGTTGATGCTCAATGACGGGTCGGGGACGACTGCCTCGGGGTCGACCTCCATGCGCATGCCGAGCCCGGTGCAGGCGGTGCAGGCGCCGTGGGGGCTGTTGAAGGAGAAGTTGCGTGGCGCCGGCTCCTCCATGGAGATGCCGCAGTACACGCACGCGAAGTCCTTCGAAAACAACATCTCCCCCAGCGGCGGGCCGCTGGGGGGGGCCCCTTCGTCTGATAGGGGGGCGATGCGCCCCCCTCGCTCGACCGGCATAGCCGGATCGCCCTCACCCCCCACTCGGGGCGACCCTGCCCCGTCCACGGCTGACACGGGGGCGACGGGAATCAGGAGGATCAGGCCGTCGGTGAGCTTGGCTGCCTGCTCCAGCGAGTCGTGGAGGCGGCTGCGCAGGTCCTCGGTGACCACGACGCGGTCGACCACGATCTCGATGTCGTGCTTGAACTTCTTGTCGAGCACGATGGGGTCGCTGAGGTCGCGCAGCTCACCGTCGACGCGGGCGCGGACGAAGCCGCTCCGTTTGGCATCGGCGAAGACCTCGCGATGCTCGCCCTTGCGGCTCTGCACCATCGGCGCGGTGACCATGAGGCGGGTGCCCTCGGGGAGGGCCAGCACCTGGTCGGCAATCTGTTCGATCGACTGCTTGCTGATCTCACGTCCGCAGTTGGGGCAGTGAGGGTGCCCAATGCGCGCGTAGAGCAGCCTCAGGTAGTCGTAGATCTCGGTCACCGTGCCCACGGTGGAGCGGGGATTCTTGCTTGTGCCCTTCTGGTCGATGGAGATGGCGGGGCTGAGACCGTCGATGTGGTCGACGTCAGGCTTCTCCATCTGGCCGAGGAACTGCCTCGCGTAGGAGCTGAGCGACTCGACGTAACGGCGCTGCCCCTCCGCGTAGATGGTGTCGAAGGCGAGGCTCGACTTGCCGCTGCCGGAGAGGCCGGTGATCACGATCAGCCGATCACGTGGGAGGCTCAGGTCGATGCCCTTGAGGTTGTGCTCACGAGCACCGCGGATGTCGATCGTGTTGTGGGGCATTGACCGTCTAGCGTACCCGCACATGCGTTCCCGTCGCCCTGTCGGTTCCGGCACCACAGCACGCGCACACCACCACGGGCGCCTCCGCACTGCCCGGGCATCTCGGGAAGAGTGAAAGAGCGCGCCGGCGGGCACAATGTGGCGCAGGAGGTCCCCAACATGCTCAGCTTTCTCAGCTCGCACAAGACCCGCCCCGTGACCGCGGTGCACCGCGTCAACGGGCGGCCGATGACGCCGCCCTACCCCGAGGGACTGGAGACGGCGGTCTTCGGAATGGGCTGCTTCTGGGGGGCCGAGCGCCTCTTCTGGAAGCTGGACGGCGTCTGGGTCACCGCCGTGGGCTACGCAGGCGGATTCACGCCCAACCCAACCTACGAGGAGGTCTGTTCGGCGAGGACGGGCCACGCCGAGGTCGTGCGCGTCGTGTACGACCCGGCGGTCGTCTCGTACGAGACCCTTCTGCGCACGTTCTGGGAGGAACACGATCCCACCCAGGGGATGCGCCAAGGCAACGACGTCGGCACCCAGTATCGCAGTCTCATCGGCACGACGACAGCCTCCCAGACGGAGACCGTGGAGCGCTCGCGGGCCGCGTACCAGGAGCGACTCAGCGCCGCCGGCAAGGGTGAGATCAGCACGGAGATCGTTGCCTCACCAACGTTCTACTTCGCCGAGCCGTACCACCAGCAGTACCTGGACGCCAACCCCAACGGCTACTGCGGGCTGAAGGGCACCGGGGTCAGCTGCCCGATCGGGACCGGCGCAGCCTAACCGGCTCGGCGAGCGCGCCGGCGCACCGAGTCCGCGATGGCGAACAGCCGCGCGGCCATGGGCCGAACGGTGACCTCCCATGTGCCCGCATAGCTGCGAGGCTCACCGCCGAACCCGCTCTTGAATGCGGTGATCCCGGTCCACGGGTGGTCGGCGGGCGCGTCGGGTGGGGCGACACCCCACAGGTCGAAGCGTGTGCTGCCGGCGTCTCGCGCATCGAGGATGCTCCGCCACACCAGCGGCGGTCCGGGGGCCAGCTTGCGTGACCCGGTGGCCGTGGCCCCGAAGGCGTAATAACGTGTCGAGCCGAAATCGAACACCAGGGCTGCGGCAACGATGGAGCGCTCCGCATGGGCGAAGTACAGCGTGGCGTCGCCGCCTGCGAGCAACTCGCCGGCGATGGCGTCGAAGTAGCCGTCCTCGAACGAGAAGAAGCCGCGCTGTTGTTCGGTCTGGCGGAGCAGGCGCGTGAAGTCAGCCATGCGCGCCGGGTCGTTGGAGCGCTCGACGCTGATCCCGCGACGTTCGGCGGAGTTGATGCCCGACCTGTGGCCGCTCCTCAGTCCGCGGCGCAGCGTCGCCTCGTCGACATCGAGGCGCAGCACCAGGGTGTGCTCGTACTGGCGCGTGTGCACGCGCCGCGCCCCGGTTGCGGCGACGGCGTCGGGATCCACGTCGCCGGGCTCGAAGCGCACGAACGCGCACCCCATCGCAAACGCACGGCCCCGTGCCAGGGCGATCGCGGCCGGCAGGGCTGCGGGCGTCCGCAGGCTCGGTCCAAAGGGAAGATAGAGGTAGCGGAACGGTCCGGCGCGCCGCACCACCCCGAGCCAGCACCAGTCGCGGTCGGCGCCCACGACGACGCGGTTGCCCAAGCGCCGCTGTACGCGCGCCCACGCGCGGCTCTGCAAGAAGTGACCATGCAGTGACTGCACCCCCTCATCCCAGCCTTCGGGAGTAGCGGCCACCGTCACGCGCGCCAACCTAGCACAGGGAGGAACGGCTCAACGCCGCCCGTCCCGGGGCATGACACCCCGGGTCAGGCGGGTCGAGGCTGCGGGGACGCGACCTAGTCGACCCCGGGAGGTGGTCCGGCCGCGGCGGCCTCCGCCTTCTCCGGCTTCTCTTTGCGGTCGCGCTTGTCCTTGCCCTTGGGCACGAGGTTCATGGTCACGTCGGTGCCGGCGAGGTCCACGACAACGGTGTCGCCCGGACCGTGCTTGAGACGGAGCAACTCCTCGGACAGCGGGTCCTCGATGACGCGCTGGATGACGCGGCGCAGGGGGCGGGCCCCGTACACCTTGTCGAAGCCCTCTTCCACGATCTTGTCCTTGGCGGCATCGGTAACGTTGAAGTTGAGCTCCTGCACCGCCAGGTGACCCGCCACCTTGGCGAGCATGAGGTCGACGATGTTGCGCATCTGCACCATGTCGAGGCGGTGGAAGACGACAACCGCGTCGACGCGGTTGAGGAACTCCGGACGGAACGCCCGCTTGAGCTCCTCCATGATCTGGTCGCGCATCTTGCCGTGTTCGGATGACGCTGTGCGCTCGTCAGGGATGGACGGCTGGAAGCCCATCGACATGTTCGCCTTGAGGTTGGTGATGCCGATGTTGCTGGTCATGATCACGATGCAGTTGGCGAAGTTGACCGCCTTGCCCTTGGCGTCGGACAGCCGTCCGTCCTCGAGGATCTGCAGCAGCATGTTGAAGACCTCGGGGTGCGCCTTCTCGATCTCGTCGAAGAGCACCACGCTGTACGGGCGGCGGCGAACAGCCTCGGTGAGCTGGCCGCCGTCGTCGTAGCCGACGTAGCCGGGAGGAGACCCGACCAGGCGAGCCGTGGAGTGACGCTCCATGAACTCGCTCATGTCGAGGCGGATGATCGCGTCCTCGTTGTCGAACAGGAATGCGGCCAGCGAGCGCGCCAGCTCCGTCTTGCCCACGCCGGTGGGACCGAGGAACATGAACGAGCCGATCGGGCGCTTGGCATCCTTGAGACCGGCACGCGCGCGCCGCACAGCTTGGGAGATCACCTTGACGGCGTCGTCCTGGCCGATCAGGCGCTTGTGGATCTCCTCCTCCATGCGCAGCAGGCGTGAGGTCTCCTCCTCCACCAGCCGCGACACCGGCACGCCGGTCCACGAGCTGATGATCTCGGCGATGTGCTCCTCGTTGACGTCGGGCACAGTGGCACCCAGCTCGTCGCGCCAGGTCATCTCCAACGAAACGTACTTCTCCTTGAGCTTCTTCTCCTTGTCGCGGAAGCTCGCGGCGGTCTCGTAATCCTGGCCGGCGATCGCCTCCTCCTTCTGCGCCTGGAGTTCGCGGATCTCCTTCTGCATCTCGCGGAGGTTCTCGGGAGTCGTGGTCAGCTTCATGCGCACACGCGCACTGGCCTCGTCGATGAGGTCGATCGCTTTGTCAGGCAACGACCGATCGGTGACGTAGCGCACGCTCAACTCAGCGGCGGCCTTGAGCGCGTCGTCGGTGATCTGCACGCGGTGGTGCTTGTCGTAGAGCGGCCTGATGCCGTGCAGGATCTCGATCGTCTCCTGCAGGCTGGGCTCGTCGACGAACACCGGTTGGAAGCGGCGCTCGAGGGCGGCGTCCTTCTCGATGNNGCTTGAGGATGTTGGCGGCGTCGATGGCGCCCTCGGCGGCCCCTGCGCCGACCAGCGTGTGCAGCTCGTCGATGAAGAGAACCACTTCGCGCGACTGGCGAATCTCGTCGAGGATCTTCTTGAGACGCTCCTCGAATTCACCGCGATACTTGGTGCCGGCGACGAGCGCGCCCATGTCGAGCGTGAGCACGCGCTTGCCCATCAGGGACTCGGGGATGTTGCCGAGCACGATGGCCTGGGCGAGGCCTTCGGCGATGGCCGTCTTGCCAACGCCGGGCTCACCGATCAGCGCCGGGTTGTTCTTGGTGCGGCGGCTGAGGATCTGCACGACGCGCTCGATCTCCATGGCACGACCGATCACCGGGTCGAGCGCGTTCTTCTGGGCGAGCTCGGTGAGATCGCGGCAGAACTGGTCGAGCAGTGGTGTCTTGCTCGGCTTCTTCTGCGCCTCCTTGGCCTCCTCCTCCAGGCCCGACTCGTGGAGCAGGCGATCGATCTCGCCGCGAACCTTCTCGAGGTTGGCGCCGAGGTCCTCGAGGACATGTGCGGCGATGCCTTCACCTTCGATGAGCAGGCCGAGCAAAAGGTGCTCGGTGCCGACGTAGTTGTTGCCCATGCGCCGGGCCTCTTCGAAGGAGATCTCGATGACCTTCTTGACCCGAGAGGTGGGGATGATCTGCTGGATGATGATCCGCTCGTTGCGGCCGAGCACAGACTCGATCGTCGAGCGCACCTTGTTGATCTCCACGCCGAGGTTGTTGAGAACCTTGGCGGCCAGACCCTCGCCTTCGCGGAGCAGGCCGAGGAGAAGATGCTCGGTGCCGATGTACGAGTGATGGGAGCGTTCGGCCTCCTCCTGCGCGAGGGTGAGGACCTTCTTCGCTCTCTCCGTGAACCGCTCAAAGGGGTACAAGTGCTTGTTGCCTCCGTGCCCGGACCAGCCCCCCCTCTGGCGGCGGAGGTCAGTTGACGGGCGGCATTGATCTGACGTCATTATGCCCGCCTCACTCGGAGTACAAGCGTTCACGTTCAACGCGGCGACAGAAAATTCTCGGCCGCGCGACCCCCGGGCCTAGTCGTCTACGGCTGAGAGCTCCTCGACGGCACCGGCGGACGGCGTGGCAGCGGACTGATCGTCGTCTCCCCCGGATGCGGGCTCGTCCGCCTCGGCGGCCGGGCCGGCGGCCGGCGCCGGCGTCACGTCGACGTCCGAGTCGGCGTCCGGGACGGCGACCTCGACCGCGGCCTCGTCGACGATGTTGTCGTCCTCGTCGTCGACGTCATCGGGGATCTGGTAAGCGGGCGGCTCGTAGGTGCCGGGCTGCTCATCACCCTCGACGGGTCCGCCGCCGTGCAGCTGGCGCAGGGAGAGGCTGATGCGACGGCGCACCTTGTCGGCGCTGAGCACCATCACCTCGACGACCTCGCCGACCTTGAGCACGTCCTCGGTGCGCTCGACGTGGTCCCAGGACAGCTCGCTGATGTGGAGCAATCCCTCGACACCGTCGGCGATCTGCAGGAAGGCACCGTACTTCTTGGTCTTGGTCACCTCACCGGTGACCGCCTTGCCCGCGGGGAAGCGGTCCTCGATCGTGTCCCAGGGGTCGTCGCTCATCTGCCGCAGCGAGAGGCTGATGCGGGACAGCTCAGGGTCGAGCTTGATCACCTTGACGCGTACCTCGTCGCTGACGTTGAGCATGTCGCTGACGTTGTTGATGCGGTCCCACGACAGTTCGCTGATGTGGATGAGCCCGTCGGCGCCGCCGAGATTGACGAACGCACCGTACGACGTGAGGCCGCTCACCTTGCCGGTGACCACGTCGCCGATCTGGAGCTTCTCGAACAGCTCCTCGCGCTGACGGGCGCGGTCCTCGTCCTGGGCCGCGCGCTGCGACACGATGAGGCGGTTGCGCTTGCGGTTGACCTCGAGGATCTTCACGGGGATCTTGGTGCCGACCAGTTCCATGAGGTTGCCGCTGAACTGGCGGGCCACCTGGCTGCTGGGGAGGAACCCGCGCAGGCCCATGATGTTGACGATCAGGCCACCCTTGTTCTGCTCACGAACCTCGGCGTCGAGGATCTCGCCCTCGGACTCCTTGAGCGCGACCGCCTGCCAGATGCCCTCGGCGCGCGCCTTGCGCAGTGACAGGACGACGTTGCCGTCCTCGTTCTCGGACTGGACGACGTAGACCTTGACCTGGTCGCCGGGGTTGAGAACCACCTGGGCCTCGCCACGGGCGGACAGCTCACGGTTGGAGATGACGCCTTCGGACTTGGCGCCGATGTCGACGAGCACCTCGTCGGGGTCGACGCGTACGACGGTGCCGTCAACGATGTCGCCGTGGGCGAGGGCTCGGATGGCATGCTCCTCCTCGGCGAGGAGCTGCTCCATGGTGATCTCTTCTTCGGGAACCAGGGTCGCGGCCAAGCTTCTCCTTCTGCTCTCCCAACCAGCCCTGCGGTGGCGCCGGGGCGCCGACCTGCGGGTCGTATGGTGTGCGGGTCGGGAACGGTGCGGGCGGACCCGCGGAACGATCGTGGTGGTGGCGATGACGGGCACCAGCCCGTGCCGGGTGCGATCGGGTCAAGTGTAGCCGACGCGGGATGGCGAGACTGACAGACCGGTGCTGCGCGCCAGGGCTGGGGCCTGTCCCGGCACGCCGGCCCGGCCGATGTCGGTGATTTGTTGCCGGGAGGTATCCGGGTGGCGACGGTCAGATGCATGGTCCGTAGCACCGGCGGTGCGACCCTGCGAGGGCAATGCGAGTGACCATCACCTGTGAAGACTGCGGCGAGCGTCATCGCCTCGAACGGCAGATCTCCGAGCCCGGACCGATCTGGATCGTCTGCCACGCCTGTGAGCTTCCCCTCCAGGCCGTCCTCGACGGACCGGCAGCCGCCCCCGTGCAGACCCACGCGGTCTGGTCGGGCATCCTCGACCTCAGCACCGGCGTTCGCCCCGCGGCCTGACCGCCCGGCCATCGAGAGCGCCCTCACAAGGGCCTCGAGCGCTCGGTGCTAGCATCAGCGCCTCCATGGAATCGACCCGCTCCCGGCTGTTGTGACCGGCCGGCGCGTCGGCCTCGTGGTCGACAGCGGCGCCGCGCTCAGGAGGCGGATCGAGGGGGGACCCGCCGTCGTGGCGATGCACGTGGTGGTCGGGGGAGCCACGCTCGACGACAGCGCTGACGGCGAGGTGTACGTGCGCCTCCGCCGCGGTGAGCGGGCGTCGACGTCGACGCCGAGCCCGGGCGACTACCTGGTGACGTTCGAGCGCCTCGCCGCGGAGTGCGAAGCGATCATCTGCCTGACCATCCCCGCACGCTGGAGCGGCACGTTCGCCAGCGCATCCATCGCTGCTGACATGTTCCGCGACGGCCGGTCGGGGCCCACCGTCGATGTCGTCGAGACGCCCACTGCGGCTGTGGCATACGGGCTCGTGGCGCGCATCGCCGATTCGCTCTGCGAGGCCGGGGCCGGCCGCGAGGACGTGCTCCACCGGGTCCGCCAGGCCTGCGACGAGGTGCGCATGTACGGCGCCCTGGAGACGCTCGAATACGTTGCTCGCAGCGGACGGGTTCCCGCGCTTGTGGCCGGTGTCTCCGACGCGCTACGCCTTCGCCCCGTCTTCGAGATGCACGCTGGTGGCACCGGGCGGGTGGGCCTGGCGCGCACCGAGGGTGGCGTGCTGCGCGCCCTGGAGCGGGTCGCCCGCGAGCGCCTGGAGCCTGGCCCACAGTGGCTGATGCTCTTCCATGCCGACGCCGCGGACATGGCGGCCGCGTTGCGCGAGAGGTTGCTGGTCGCGTGCGACGTCGCCCGCGACGAGACGGTCGCCCTCGCCCCGGTCATCGGCGTGTACACAGGCCCCGGCGCCGTCGGCTTCGCCGCGCTGCCGATGCACGGCTCCGACCCGGCGGCCCCGGCGTGAGCACCCCGGGGATCGCCGTCGCCGGGGTGCTGGTGGGGGCGTACATGGTCGGCTCGGTGCCCGTCGCCTGGCTCCTGGGTCGCTCACGCGACATCGATCTCCGGGAGGTCGGCTCGGGCAACCCGGGCACGAGCAACCTGTTTCGTAACGCGGGCATCGGCATGGCCGTGCTCTCGGGCCCCCTGCAGTTCGCCCAGGGACTTGTGCCGGTGCTCATTGCCCGCGCCGCGGGCGGCGATGGCAGCTTGGTCGAGCTCACCGCCTTGGTCACCGTGGCCGGCAACGGGTGGCCGGTCTGGCTCGGGTTCCGGGGACAGCGCGGCGTGGCCGTGGCCACCGGCGCCGTGGCCGGTCTGCACCCGGTGCTGCTGGCGGTGCTGCTGGTGTGCTTCGCGGCCGGCGCCGTGGGGCGTCGGATCGCCGCCGGTGTGCTCGCGGGTTTCGTCCTCCTCCCCGTCGCGGCCGCGTTCATCGGCGGCCCGAGGCTCGCGGTGACGTGTTCCGCGCTGCTGGCGGCGCTGCTCCTGCGCCGCCTGGACGGGATCGGGGACGACCGCCGCCAGGCCACGACCGGCGAGCGGCGCCACATCCTCTTGCGCCGCATCGTCTTCGACGAGAGGCCCGGGCAGGTGCTCGTCGGTCGCCGTCCCGGGGCCGAGTGGGCAGAGCGTCGCCCCTAACGCGGGGCGCGGCCCGTCCGCGGCTGCGCTCGCAAATCCGCTCTCCCCATACACTGGATACCGTGGAGGCGCATCCGGTCACGGGGCGGTCGTCATGAGTGCCCGCGTGGCCGTGATCGCACCCCCGGCGCGCACGCTCCGGCAGCGCGTGCTCAGCCCGCGGCGCATCCCCCTGATGCTGGCCCTGCTGGTCGTCGGGTCGCTGATCGTGGCCAGCAATCCCAGCCAGGTGGGGACCGCCATCGAGCGATTCCACCTTCAGGACATCCCCATCATCCTCGGGCTGTCGGTAGGGTACTACGTGCTTCAGGGAGTGCGCTGGTGGACGCTGTTGCGCCTCGTCAGCACCCGGCCCCCACTCGGCGACACAGTCCTGATGACCCTCACCGGGCAGGCCACGGCGCTGCTGCCGCTCGGGGAGTTGACCAGGGCCCTCCTCCTGGCGCGCGTCAGCGCGGTGGCGGTGGGGTCGGCCATCGCCGCCGTCACGGTGCAGGAGCTTCTCTACTCAGGCCTACTCATCGCCGCAGCCCTTCCCGGTTCAAGCCGGTACTCCTTCGCACGTGCCGGCGTCGCCCTGGCACTGGGCGGCACCCTCCTCGTGATCGTGCTGCTCACCCTGCGGCCGGTGTGGCGCAGGCTGCGCATCGTGGTGGCCCGGCTGCCCGTTCTCCGTCAGAGGATGGTCGCTGTCGACCGCCTCCAGGTGGACACGGTGGTGCTCTTCGAGAACTGGCGGACCTACCTCTGGCTCTGGATCAGCGCCGTGCAGGCCGTGATGGCGGTGAGCCTCTTCTTCTTTGTTGTCGGCGCCGTCGCCCCGGGACGCGTCGACTGGGTGACCGCCGCGTTCGTCTACTCGATCAGCAACGTGGCGTCAGCCATCACCCTGTCCCCGGGGAGCCTCGGCGCGTTCGAGGCGACCACCGCCGGGTTGCTCGTGGCCGCCGGCGGGCTGCCGTTCGGGGTGGCCACGGCCGCGGCGGTGGTGCATCGCCTCGCCGACAAGGGCCTGAGCGCCGTCATCGGGGCGTCACTGTTCGTCGTCGTGCGCCGTCGCCACCGGCTGCGCGGGGTGTCGCTGTTCCAACTCGCCGACACGCGTAGCGGGCCACCGGCCCACACCCCTTGATGGCTCCTGACGGACGGCCGCTGCGGGTCGCGTTCCTCGGGCACGCCGAGGGGCGCCGCGGTGACGGGCTGTCGACGTACAGCCGCGAAACGGTGCGCGCGCTCCGCGCTGCCGGCGCGGACGTGCGCTTCTTCGCGCACCGCGAGGACGGTGACATTCTCCCGGTTGGCGCCGCCGAGGCGGTGATGCTGCGCGCCTGGCACTTCAAGACGGTGACCATCCCGCGGCCGGGCTCGATGCGCACGATCCGCGCCGCCCTCGCGGCCTTCGCACCAGACGTGGTTCACATCTCCTGGAGCTTCTCGCTGCAGGACGGGGCCATCAGCCGCGCCGCCCATCGCCTGGGGGCTGTGTGCGTGGCCACGTTCCACCTTCCCCACGGGCCCGCCGGCACGGTGCGCGCGGCGGTGCTGCGCGGCCTCTACCGCTATCACCGCACACAGATGGGCCACGTCGACCGCTGCATCGCGCTCAGCGACGAGCAGCGCGGACTGCTGGAGCGCGCCGGGTACCCCGCCGCGCGGCTCGCCGTCATCCCCAACGGGGTCGACACGGACGCCGTCCGCCCCGGACCATCGACGCTGCGCGAGGACCTGGGCGCGCGCCTGGTCGTGCTCTACATCGGGCGGCTCGACCCCGAGAAGCGGGTCACCGCGCTGGTCGACAGCTTCCTCTCACTGGGACTGCCGGACGACCACGTGCTGTGCATCGCCGGCGACGGTGTGCAGCGCCGCGTCCTCGGCCGCGTTGCCGCCGGCCACCGCAACGTGCGCGTGCTCGGACTGGTGACGGCGCATCGCGCCCTCCACCTGCTCCGCGGCTGCGACGTCTTCGTGCTGCCGTCGACCGCCGAAGGCCTGGCGCTTTCCTTGCTCGAGGCGATGGCGGCGGGCTGCGCCGTCGTCGCGACGGACGCCGGCGAGGACGGCCGCGCGCTCGATGGAGCCGGCGTGGTCATCCCGGTACACCCCCTGCGCCCTGCCCTGGACGAGGCCCTGCGCTCACTCGTCTCCGACGCGGCCCTGCGTGCTCGGCTGGGCGGCGCCGCGCGACGCCGTGCCGTCGAGCGGTACGGGATGGCGGCGCACTCCCGGCGCGTGCTCGCCGTGTACACGTCGGCGACGGAGGGGGCTGCCGAGGCGCCCGGCAGAGTCAGACCCGCGGCGCTACCCTAGTGGGGTGACCATGGCGACCCCGCTTCCCGTCGAAGCTCCCGTTCGCAGGGAGCAGGTCGTGCGCGAGCCGGGATGGAACGTGATCGTCTGGAACGACCCGGTGACGCTGATGAGCTACGTGGTTCTGGTGCTGCGCAAGCTCTTCGGCCACGACCACGTCACCGCCACCACGCTGATGCTCCAGGTCCACGAGACAGGCAAGGCGGTTGTCGCCACCCAGCCCCGCGAGCAGGCTGAGGTGTCGGTGGCGCGCTTGCACGCGTTCGGGCTCCAGGCCACTCTCGCGCGGCTCTAGGCGAGCGGAGCGCTGACGTGGCGTCGGTGCTGAAACGTCGCGGCCGCATCCAGGTGCGCCTCGATGAGCGTGAGCGGACGGCTCTTAGCGACATCGTTGCCCAGCTGCAGACGCACATCACCCGCGCACTGGCGACAACGCCACGCGCCTACGACGACGAGACCATGCAGGGCGAATACGACCGCTGGGTGCGCCCGGAGATCGACCGCGGCTATGAGGCCGACCTCGACGTGGTGCGCGACGGGCTGAGCGCCGGCGACGAGTTGCTCGTGCTCACCGAGGCGCAGGTTTACGCCTGGCTACGCGCCTTCAACCAGTTGCGCCTGGCGGCAGCGTCGCTTCTGAGTATCACCGACGACGGCTGGGAGGCCGAGGCGAGCGACGAGTTCCGGGCGCGCCCGGAGTACGGCATGCTCATGGCGCTCGGTTGGTTGCAGGAGGAGCTCGTCGCCGCGCTCGAATCTTGACAGGGGCAGGCCCCACGTGGTCCCGGTCGCGCACCCCGCGTCATCGCCGCGCCGGAGACTTAGNNCTTAGTAGCGGGTCACCTTCATGCTGAAGTCGAGCGCGGTGGCGGAGTGGGTCAGAGCGCCGACTGAGATGTACGCGGCCCCGGCGAGCGCATAGGCGCGCGCGTTGCTCACCTGCACGCCACCGCTGATCTCCACCTCGGCGCGTCCGCGGATGATCTGCATCGCCTCGCGCACCTGTCCCGGTGCGAAGTTGTCGAGCAGGATGCGCGGCGCCTTGTCGGCCAGCGCCTGTTCCAACTCCTGGATATTGCTCACCTCGACGTGGATGTCGCCGTCGACATACGCCTTGCGCACCGCGCGCAATGCCGGCGTGATGCCGCCGACGAGGGCCAGGTGGGTGTCCTTGATCAGGACTGCGTCGTAGAGGCCCATGCGGTGGTTGACCGCACCACCGATGCGTGTTGCGTACTTCTCCAGCCCGCGCAGGCCGGGGGTGGTCTTGCGCGTGTCGAGGATCTTGGTCTTGGTGCCCTCCACCGCCTTGACATAGCGCGCCGTCATGGTGGCCACGCCGCTGAGGTGCTGGAGGAAGTTCAGCGCAACGCGCTCGCCCTTGAGCATGCCCCGGGCCGGCCCCGAGATGCGCGCGACGATCTGGTCCTCCTGCACCTTCTCGCCGTCGCGGGTCTTGGCGTCGAAGATGATGCGCTCATCGACCATCGCGAAGACACGTGCCGCCACGCTGAGACCGGCGATGACGCCGTCCTCCTTGCAGACGATCTTGCCGCGACATGTCATGTCCGCAGGGATCACGGCGTCGGTGGTGACGTCACCCGACCCGATGTCCTCGGCAAGGGCTGCCTCGATGAGGGCGTCGAGGGTGTCGGGCGCAAGTGCATCGGTGATCGGGTCAAGCGTGGCGGTCAAATCGGTGCCCTCTTTCTTTGTGCATGACGATGACGCCATGCCACTGGTCACGGGTGGATGGGAAGTCGCTACGGGTATGAGCCCCACGGCTCTCCTCGCGGAGCAGTGCCGCACGGCATGTGACTGTCGCTGTGGTCGCCGACTGGTGGAGGCGAACTGACCTGAGCGAGGCGCTCGCCGACGTGGCCGCCGCGATCTCCTCAACGGCGGCAAGAGCCACGCGCATCCCGGCGGCATCGCGGACCAGGCCACAGCCGTCCCACATGCTGTCGCGCAGGCGCTCGACCAGCGAGTCGTCCGGGCGCCCGCCGGCCTCGGCGGCGACGAACAGCGAGCGCGCGCGCGGCGGCAGGGCGGGACGCTCGGCGATGTCCTCGAGGGCGCCGAGCGCGGCGCGATGCCCGAACACGGCGCCTTCGATCAAACTGTTGCTGGCCAGACGATTGGCCCCGTGCACGCCGCTGCAGGCCACCTCGCCGCAGGCGAAGAGGCCGGGCACCGTGCTGGCGCCACGGACGTCGGTGCGCACGCCTCCGATCTGGTAGTGCGCGGCAGGGGCGATGGGGATCGGTTGGGTGGTGATGTCGATGCCATGCTCGCGGCAGGTCGCCGTGATCGTGGGAAAGCGATCCTCCACGCCCTTGCCAAGGGGGCGGCAGTCGAGGAGGACGTGGTCGACGCCGTCACGCTGGAGTTGCTCCCAGATGGCTCGGGAGACCACGTCGCGACCGGCCAGCTCGCCGCCGGCGTCGCTGTCGAACAGGAAGCGGCGGCCGCGGGCGTCGATGACGTGGGCGCCCTCGCCGCGGAGCGCCTCGCTGATCAGGAAGCGCGGCGCCCCCGGCACGGCAAGCGCCGTGGGATGGAACTGCATGAACTCCATGCCGACCACCTCAGCGCCGGCCTCCCACGCCAGGGCGACCCCGTCGCCGGTGGCCGACGCCGGGTTGGTGGTGTTCCGCCACAGCTGCCCGGAGCCGCCGCTGGCAAGGATCACCGCGCCGGCGCCGAGGATGTGAGCGGGAGCGGAACCGTCACTGGCACGCACCTCCACGCCGGCGCAGCGCCCGTCGTCGTCAAGGAGCAGGGCAGTGACGTGGCGGTTCTCCAAGACAGTCGCCCCAGTGTGGCGGAGGCGGCGCACCAGGGCGGTCTCGACCTCGCGGCCGGTGGCGTCGCCACCGGCGTGCACGATGCGGTTGCGGGAGTGGGCGGCCTCCCGGGCGGCGACCAGGACACCGTCGTGGCTATCGAATGCGGCCCCCCACTCGGTCAGCTCCCGCACCCGGGCCGGTCCCTCCGTGACGAGCACGCGCACCGCATCCTCGTCGCAGAGGCCGCGGCCGGCGGCGATCGTGTCCTCGAAGTGGATGTCCGGGGAGTCGTCGGTGCCGACGGCGGCGGCGATGCCCCCCTGGGCCCAGCGCGTGGCCCCGTCGTCGACGGCACCCTTGGTGACCACCGCGACGCGGGCGCGCTGAGATGCCGTGAGCGCGGCCGTGAGACCGGCGATCCCGCCACCTACCACAATCACGTCGTAGGTCTCCCCCATCATGGCGAGAGCGCTGTTCAGGGGATGGCGACCTTCGCGCGGCCGCGGCCGACCGCGTCCACGAGTCCCGCGCAGATGCGACGTGTGTGCGGGTCACCGCCCCGGGTCTCGATCGTGCACCGGAGCTCGAGGCGCCGCATCAGTCTCTCCCCTGGATGGCGATGACACCCGGGACCTGTGAGATTCGGGAAGGAGCTGCACCCAGTGGTGCCGGGTCGATTCCCAAGCGAATCACGTCAATCAACCGAGTGGAGCCCATTCTACCAGCGACCAGAATTTGGCATCCGGGGGCGACGACATCCACCGCCGCGAAGCTCTTCTCATCGACGGCGGCGACGTAGTCGACGGTGAGGCCGGCGTCGTCCATCGGGCGCCGCACCAACTCGCAGAGGATGGCCGAGCGGCGCTCGCGGCCGGCGAAAGCGGCGGCGGCGGCGGAGAGGCCGGCCGGGATCGCCACGGCACGGCGGCGCTGGTCGGCGTCGAGGTACGCGTTGCGGCTGCTCAGGGCAAGGCCGTCGTGATCACGCACCACGGGGCAGATGGCGATCTCGACACCGGTGTCGAGGTCGCGGGCGAGGCGGCGCACCACGGCGCACTGCTGGGCGTCCTTCTGTCCGAAGTACGCGCGGTGAGGGCGGCAGGCGATGAGGAGCTTGGCGACGACGGTGGCCACGCCGTCGAAGTGGCCGGGCCGGTACACGCCCTCAAGGGTCGTTGTCAGCGCGCTGTCGACGCGCACGGTGGTCGCGTTCAGGTCGCCGAACATGGCTTCGACGGTCGGGGCGAAGGCCGCGTCCACCCGCTCGGCGGCAAGCATATCCAGGTCCTCGTCGAGCCGGCGAGGGTAGCGGTCGATGTCCTCGCCCGGCCCGAACTGGCGGGGGTTGACGAAGATGCTGACCACCACCCGGTCGCAGTCGGCGCGGGCGCGACGGAGGAGGCTGAGGTGACCGCCATGGAGCGCGCCCATGGTGGGCACGAGACCGACGCGCAGGCCGGCGGCCCGGCAGCGTTCCGACCAGCGGCGGAGCTCCTCGGGGGTGCCCAGCCGGCGAGGGGGATCCGCGGGTCGCCCGTTAGCGGTAGCTGTGGGCATCGTCGGGAAAGCTGCCGGCGGCGACATCGGAGGCGAAAGCGCGGGCTGCCGCCACGACCGCGTCACCGAGGTCGGCGTACGGCTTGGCGAACTTGGGCATGTGGCCGCGGGTCATCCCGAGCAGGTCGTACACCACGAGCACCTGCCCGTCGCAGTCAGGACCGGCGCCGATCCCGATCGTTGGGATGCTCACTGCCGCGGTCACCTCGGCGGCGAGGCTGGAGGGGATGCCCTCGAGCACCAGGCTGAAGGCGCCGGCATCCTCGAGCGCGCGCGCGTCCTCGACGATCCGCTGTCGCGCCTCGGGACTCCGCCCCTGGACGCGGTTGCCGCCGAAGGCGTTGATCCACTGCGGGGTGAGGCCGAGGTGGCCCATCACCGGGATCCCGCACTCCGTGAGGCGGGCGGTCAGCTGCGCCACCCAGCCCCCGCCCTCGAGCTTGACGGCGTGCATCCCCGCCTTGAGCAGGTCGACGGCGTTGGCGGTGGCCTGCTCGACAGACCCCTGGTAGGAGCCGAACGGCATGTCCGCGACGAGCAGCTGGTCGGGTGCGCCGCGCGCCACGGCGCGGGCGTGGTGAAGGATCTCGTCCATGGTCACCGGCAGCGTCGTGCTGTAGCCGAGGTGGTTGTTGCCGACGCTGTCGCCGACCAGCAGCGCGGGCACGCCGGCCTCAGCGAGAAGCCTGGCCACGGCCGAGTCGTACGCGGTGATCATGACGAAGCGCTCGCCACGCTCCTTGCGGGCGCGCAGGTCGTGGATGGTGATCGCCATGACCTCAGGCCATCCCTGGGGCGGCCACCCTCGGCCTCCCGACGTACCTGTTCTCGTTCACCGTCTCGGTCACCCCGTGATCCAAGCGTTGCCGACTTGGCGGCGGCGACGTCCAATCGTTGTGACCTCGCGGCGCATCACGTCCACGGGCCGGATCAGCGGACGCCGTCGCCGCCGCCGCGGAGTGTAGCGCGGCGGCGGCGACGCTCAGCGCGGCGCCGCCAGGAGGGGCGGGTCAGGCGCCGGCCGCAGCCTCCGCGGCGGTCTCGCCGTCGGCCACCGCCGAGGGCGCGCCCTCAAGGTCGGCGATCATCTTCTTCATCTCCGCGGCCTCCATGGTCTCGACCTCAATGAGGCGCGCGGCCAGGGCGCGGAGGATGTGCTCGCGCGGACGGAGCACCTCCTTGGCCTTCTGGAAGGCGGTCTCGACGAGGTGGTGTACCTCCTGGTCGATCTCGCTGGCGATGTCCTCGGAGTAGTTGCGCTGCTCGCCGAGGTCGCGGCCGAGGAAGACCAGTTCCTCCTTGGTGCCGAACGTCAGGGGCCCGAGCTTGTCGCTCATCCCCCATTCCGTCACCATCTTGCGGGCTAGCTGGGTGGCCTTGCGGATGTCGTCCGAGGCGCCGGTGGTGATGTTGTTCTCGCCGAGGATCAGTTCCTCCGCGCAGCGGCCACCGAGGATCTGGGCGAGTTGATCCTCCAGCTCCGCCTTGCTGACCAGGTACCTGTCCTCGGTTGGCAGGCTCAGGGTCCAGCCCAGCGCCATGCCACGGCTGACCACCGAGATCTTGTGGACCGGGTCAGTGTGCTCGAGGAGCATTCCCACCATGGCGTGGCCCATCTCGTGGAAGGCGATGGTGCGCTTCTCGTTGTCCATGATCATGCGGCTCTTGCGCTCCGGGCCGGCGATGACGCGGGCGATCGCCTCCTCGAGGTCGGGCATGGTGATGACCTTACGGTTGGCTCGCGCAGCGAGGATGGCTCCCTCGTTGATGAGGTTGGCCAGGTCCGCTCCGGTGAACCCGGGGGTCTGCTTGGCGAGCACCTCGAGCTCCACCGACGGGTCGAGCGGCTTGTTGCGCGAATGCACCTCGAGAATGGCGCGGCGGCCCCTGATGTCGGCGCGGTCGAGCATCACGTGGCGGTCGAAGCGCCCGGGGCGAAGGAGCGCCGGGTCGAGCACGTCGGGGCGGTTGGTGGCGGCGATGACGATGACGTGCGTGGCCGTCTCGAAGCCGTCCATCTCCACGAGCAGCTGGTTGAGGGTCTGCTCGCGCTCGTCATGACCACCGCCGAGGCCAGCGCCGCGCTGACGGCCGACGGCATCGATCTCATCGACAAACACGATGCACGGGGAGTTCTTCTTGGCCTGGTCGAAGAGGTCGCGGACGCGGCTGGCGCCGACGCCGACGAACATCTCAACGAACTCGGAGCCGCTGATGCTGAAGAAGGGCACCCCGGCCTCACCGGCGACAGCCTTGCTGAGCAGCGTCTTGCCCGTTCCCGGAGGCCCGACGAGAAGCACACCCTTGGGGATGCGCGCGCCGACTGCGGTGAACTTGTCCGGGTACTTCAGGAATTCGACGATCTCGGAGAGCTCCTGCTTGGCCTCCTCGACGCCGGCAACGTCGGCGAAGGTGATCGTCGGCTTGTCACCGGTGAGAAGGCGGGCGCGGCTGCGCCCGAACGACATCGCCTGGTTGTTGCCGCTCTGCGTCTGCCGGAAGATCCAGAGGAGAAAGAGGGCCATCAACCCGAAGAGGACCAGGTTGGGCAAGAGGATGCTCAAGAGGAAATTGCTCCCGCCGCTTGAATCGTTGCGGAAATTGGTGTAGCCATTATCGGTGAAGACCTTGAGTGCTTCGGCGCTCGAGCCGATGATTGTCTGGTACTGGGTGCCGTTGGCGGCGTACCACGTGACCGACGAGCCATCACCGCTGATGACCGCCTCCTGCGACCCACTCGAGGACAGGGTGTTGGCCACGTCGCTGCTGTGGTTCTTGAAGTTGACCGCCGCCTGGGCGAGCGCACCCGAGTCCCGGCTGGCCGCAGAGCTGCCCTGGGCGCCGTGCACGAGCACGTAGACGATGAGGATGAACACCACTGCAAGGGCGCCATACGTGATGCCACGACGAGGGGTGCGCATTGGCCGAAGTCTACCAGAGGGTCTGCGTTCGACCCCCGTGGCGCGGCTCTGTTGAAAGCTGTTGCACGGTGCCGGCGACGAGGTCCGGCACAGCGCAACTGACACGCGGTCAGGGGTCGATGAGACGGCGTTGGCGGTCGGCGAGAACGCACAGTCGCCGGCGCGCCGCCGGGAAGACGGCCTCGAGCGCGGGGATGAGCTCGTGGCGCACGCGGCTGCGCAGGAAGCGCGGGTCGGCGTTGCTGGGGTCGTCGAGGGTCACCAGTCCCAGGGCGACGCAGTAGGCGACCACGTCCTCCCGCCACACCCGCAGCAACGGCCGCGCCAGGAGGCCGGTGCGATCCGCCATCGCCGCCAGCGCACGCGGTGTCGCCCCCGTCAGCGCGCGCATCAGCACCGTCTCGGCCTGGTCATCGGCGGTGTGCGCGAGGGCGATCGCGGTGGCGCCGACCGAGTGGGCCAGCCCGCCGAGCGCCGCCCGGCGGGCGTCTCGCGCCCGGTCCTGGAGCGACGAGCCTCGCGAGGCCACGTCGGCGGCCAGTGCCGTGAAGGGCAGTCCGCGCTTCGCCGCGGCAGCCGCGACCTGCGCGGCCTCGGCCGCGGAGCCGTCGCGCAGACCGTGGTCGACGTGGGCGACGTGCAGGGCGAGACGCCGGGGCGGCGCCAGGCGCGCGAGAGCGTCGAGCATCGCTGTCGAGTCGGGGCCACCGCTGCAGGCCACCACCACGGTCTCGCCGGGGGTCAGGACCGCGCGGCCGTCAAGGGCGGTGGCGACGGCGCGGCGCACACGGGCGACGGCGGGCACCCTCTGCCGCGGTTCCAGCGACGACCCATGCGCGCTCATCACCCACCCGCGGTGCGGACGTTGGTGGCGGCACCTGGATTCGAACCAGGGACATACCGGGTATGAGCCGGGTGCTCTACCAACTGAGCTATGCCGCCGATCGGAGCCCGGATTGTACGGACTGAGCTGCGACAGGCCCGACCACCCGAGATCGGTGGTTGCGGCGGCCGGACTCGAACCGGCGACCTTCGGGTTATGAGCCCGACGAGCTGCCACTGCTCCACGCCGCGGATGGAGTCTAGCGCATCGGCTCCAGCGGCCCAGGGGGAGCAGTCGCCCTCGCAACCCCGACGCGAGCCACACCTGCGTCGAGGGTGGCCTCGTGGACGATGACGCCGGGGGGCATCGGTCCCAGGGCCAGGTCGACGGCCAGCGTCTCCGCGCAGACGTGGTCGCGGTGACGCTCGACGGCGACGGCGACGGGCCCGGGCAGGTCGATGAAGAGGTGGATACGGTCGTCGAGGCGCAGCTCCGCCTGGCGACGCGCCGACTGCACGAGCCTGACCACGTCACGGGCGAGACCCTCGCTCTCCAGCTCGGGCGTGACCGTGAGGTCGACACTCACCGCCCCGGTTGCGGCGTTGAGAACGCGCGTGCCGGCAACGTCGAGAGGGCGGACGGCGAGGGTGAAATCATCGCCGCGCAGGCGCTGGCCGGCGATCTGCACGCCGTCGTCGGTGAGTGTCCAGTCCCCCTGCCGCGCCGCTCGGAACACGGCCTGCGCGTCAGGGCCGAGGCGCGGTCCGACAACCGCCGCATTGACCTCGAGGACGCGCCGCGCGATGGCGTCGACATCTGCGGAGAGGCGCACCTCTTTGACGTTGACCTCGTCGGCGATGAGGGCGCGGAAGGGCTCGAGCAGGCCCGGTTCGGCGACGGCGATCGTGATCGACGTGAGGGGGAGGCGCACCCGGAGGTTGGCGCCGCGGCGGATCGACAGCACCGCCGAACACACGTCGCGCACCGAGTCCATGGCGGTCACCAACGCGTCGTCCTCGGGGAGCGTGCCCGGCTCGGGGAAGTCGGTGAGGTGCACGCTGCGCTCGCCGGTGAGGCCGCGGTAGGTCGTCTCGGTGAGCATCGGCAGCAGCGGCGCGGTGACCCGGCACACCGTGGTCAGGACCGTGAACAGCGTGTCGTAGCAATCGATCTTGTCGTCGCTCATGCCGGCAGCCCACACGCGTTCGCGGCTGCGCCGGATGTACCAGTTGTTGAGAGCGTCGATGAAGGTGGTCACCGCCTGGCAGGCGCCGTCGAGATCGTAGGCATCCATGCGGTCGACGACGTCGACAACGAGACTGTTGGTCTTGGCGAGGATGTAGCGGTCGAGCACCCCGTGCGCGTCGCTGCGCGCCGTGGCTCGATGCCCGTCGATGTTGGCGTAGTCGCAGAAGAACTTGTACGCGTGCCAGAGCGGGATGACCACCTGTCGAAGTGCCGCCACGATGCCCTGCTCGTCGGCGACGAGGTCCTGGCCGCGCAGCACCGGGCCGCTGAGCAGGAACCAGCGCATGGCGTCGGCTCCGTGGTCGGCGAACATCTCCTCGGGGTCCGGATAGTTGCGCAGCCGCTTGCTCATCTTCTGCCCGTCGTTGCCGAGGATGACCCCGTGAACAACGCAGTTGCTGAACGCCGGCTTATCGAACAGGATGGTGGCCAGCACGTGCAGGTTGTAGAACCACGCGCGCGTCTGACCCATGTACTCGACGATGAAATCGGCGGGGAAATGGGAGAGGAACCACTGTTCCTGCTCGAAGGGATAGTGCACCTGCGCGTACGGCATCGAGCCGGACTCGAACCAGCAGTCGAGCACCTCCTCGACGCGACGCATGGTGGCCCGCCCGCTGGGGTCATCCGGGTTGGGACGGGTGAGACGATCGATGTGGGGACGGTGAAGGTCGGCCGGACGCACGCCGAAGTCACGCTCGATGTCGTCGAGCGAGCCGTAGACATCGATGCGCGGGAAGGCGGGGTCGTCGCTCTTCCACACCGGGATGGGTGAGCCCCAGAAACGGTTGCGGCTGATCGACCAGTCGCGCGCTCCCGCCAGCCAGTTGCCGAAAGCGCCGTCACGGACGTGCCCGGGGACCCAGTTGATGTGCTGGTTGAGCTCGATGGCCCGGTCCTTGATCGCCGTGACCTGCACGAACCACGAGGTCACCGCGCGGTAGATCAGCGGGGTGTCGGTGCGCCAGCAGTGCGGGTAGCTGTGCTCGTACGTCTGCTGCCGCACCAGCGCACCCATCTCGCGCAGCCGGCGTGCGATTCTCGGGTTGGCCTCGAACACCTGCAGCCCCTGCCAGTCCGGCACCTCAGCCGTGAAGCGCCCGCTCTGGTCGACGGGGACGACGACGCGGATGCCGTTGGCCTCGCAGAGACGCTGGTCGTCCTCGCCGAAACCTGGGGCCATGTGCACCGCCCCGGTGCCCTCTTCCTCGCTGACGAAGTCCGCTGCCAGGACACGGAAGCTGTTCTGTTCGGACGCGAAGAAATCGAAGAGTGGCACGTACGTCCTGCCCACAAGCTGATCACCGGTCATGGTGCCGATGCGCACCGCTCCGGCCAGTTCGGTGTCGTACTGCGCCGCCGCCCGGGCGCCGAGGATCCACCGCTCGCCCTCGCGCTCGTACACCGCGTACTCGATGCTGGGGTCGACGGCGATGGCCAGGTTCGAGGGCAGCGTCCACGGCGTCGTCGTCCACACCAGCAGGTGGGTGAGAACGGTCTCCGCCGGCAACGGGGTGAGCTGGAACTTGACGGTCACGGCCGGGTCCTGGCGGGGCCGGTAGGCGTCGTCGAGGCGCGTCTCGAAATTGCTCAGCGGCGTCTCGCATTCCCAGCAGTAGGGGAGCACGCGATGCCCCTCGTAGATGAGCCCGAGCTCCCACAGTCGTTTGAACGCCCACATGACGCTCTCCATGTAGGAGAGATCCATCGTCTTGTAGTCGTTGTCGAAGTCGACCCAGCGGGCCTGGCGGGTCACGTAGCTGCGCCACTCGCGCGTGTACTTCAGCACCGATGTGCGGCAGTGCTCGTTGAAGCGGTCGATGCCGTAGGCGGCGATGGCGACGTGTCCGGAGATGCCCAGCTCGCGCTCGACCTCCATCTCGGCGGGCAGCCCGTGGCAGTCCCAGCCGAAGCGACGGGACACGCGGTAGCCGCGCATCGTCTTGTAGCGCGGCACCGCGTCCTTGACGAACCCGGTGAGCAGGTGACCGTAGTGAGGCAGGCCGTTGGCGAACGGCGGGCCGTCGTAGAACACGAACTCGCGCTCCCCGCTGCGCTGCTCGACGGAGGCGGCGAAGGTGCTGTCGCTGTCCCAGTAGGCGAGCACCTCATCCTCGAGCGTCGGGAAGTGCGGGCGAGCTTCGACGTCAGGGTACGGTTGCTCGCTGGGCTGCACTTTCATAGGTTATCGGAAGCCAGGACGGCCTCCGTCGACGATCAGTGCGGGCTCGGCGTGGGCATGACGAAGACCAGCGGCGTCGGCGAGGCCTGGGGGGGCGGCGACGAGGATGGCACCGGCGAGCTGCCCGGGCTGGCGGACGGTGACGGCGCGTAGGTCGGCAGGACCGCGTTGACGCCGCCGGCGGCGGGGAAGGCGGCACCGGGCGCCGTGAAGATGAACAGCGTCTCGCCGGGGAAGACGAAGCCCAATTTGCGCGCCTGCTCCTCCAGCCAGTCCTTGTTGCCGGCCTCGCCGATCTGCAACTGACGCTGGGTGATCTGTTGCTGCAGGGCGGCGTTCGCGGTGGTCAGGGAATGCACCCTCGAATCGAGCGCGTGGCTCTGCGCCGCCTCGCTGAACACCGCGTAGGCGACCAGCCCGGTGAGTGCCGCCAGGCCGGCGATGACGAGGCGACGCAACGGGCTGGAGTCGTGCGCGACAACATGACGAAGAATGGGCCGGCCCTCGAAGACGTGTGCTGAGACTGGGCGTGCGACTGCGGATAAGAATGGAGGCAGCCGGTGGTTTTGACAAGGCCGCCTCGGTCAGGTGGATGCGCCGGCTGCCTCCCAGCGGCGCCGCCACTCACCGGCGTCGAGGTCGTGGAGGTCCACTCCGTCGGCGCGCGCCTGCCCCTCGACGGCGCGGAATCGATCGGCGAAATCATTTGTTCGGACGCGCAACGCGTCCTCGGGGTTGACCCGGAGACGGCGGGCCAGCGCGACCGCGGCGAAGAGCAGGTCGCCGATGACGGCCTCGGCTCCCGCCGGCACCTGCCTCGCCTCGGGTGTTGCCGCGGTCGTTGTCCAGTCCTCGCCGCGGACGGGCTGCGCCGGCGCATCGCCCGCCAGGGCGGTCAATCGCTGGAGCGCCGCGGTCAGGGCCACCACGGCGTCCGCGATGGTGGGCGCGTCGTCGAAGCCGACCCGGGCCGGCCTCTTCTGCACGCCCAGCGCGAACGCCAACGCCGGGAGGACGCGGGGGATGCCGTCGAGCAGGGAGAGGCGCTCCTTCTTCTCGATGCGCTTGAGCCGCTCCCAGTTCACCACGACATCGGCGGCGCCGTCGACGGCTGTGTCGCCGAACACGTGCGGGTGGCGGTGGATCATCTTTGCCCGGGTGGTGTCGGCAACGTTGCCGATGTCGAATCCGTCCCCGGCCTCAGCAGCGATGGCGCAGTGCATGAGCACCTGGAGAAGCACGTCGCCCAACTCCTCCTGGAGGCCGGCGCCGCCGGCGTCGACTGCCTCGAGCACCTCATAGGTCTCCTCGAGAAGGTAGGGGCGGAGGCTGGCGTGGGTCTGCTCGCCGTCCCAGGGACAGCCGCCCGGCGCGCGAAGGCGTTCGACGACCTCGTTGAGGGCACGCAGCGAGTCGACGGCGTCTTCTCTCACAGGTTCACAGCGTACGAAGTCCGCAACTGCCGCCGTCCCGGGAGGGCGCCGGTCACGGCCCACCGCCCGAGGCAGGGACGGCCGCCGTGAGCGCCGCCACGGCCACACGCTGCCGCTGCAGTCGTCCCAGCTCGCGCAGAAGCGCCACGAGGACGTCGCGCCAGTCGGCACCGCGCCGGGTCACATCCGTCGCGATCACCATCCGCGTGGCTGTGGCGGTCACCTGGGTGCGCCACTGGCTGACCACGGCGGGGAGGTCGAGCCCGTGAGCAAGGGACAGCTGGAGGCGCACCCCACCTTCCCCGGACTCGACGGCGAGCACGCCTCCCGCCGCCGCCAGAAGGCGGACGCGAAGCGAGTACACAAGGGATGCCGCGGCTTCCGGGAGCGGGCCGAAGCGATCGACGAGCCCTCGTGCGGAACGCTCGAGGTCAGCCTCGGTCGCGCATGCCGCCAGCTCCTGGTAGCAGCGCAGGCGGAGCCGCTCATCGCTGACGTAGGTCACCGGCAGGAAGGCTTTCACGGGCAGCGAGACGCTCACCTGCGCCGGCGACTCGAGCTGCGGCCTGCCCTGCAGGGCGGTGACCGCCTGGCGGAGCAGGGTGTTGTACAACTCGAGGCCCACCGCGGCGATCTCGCCGTGCTGTTCCTCGCCGAGCAGGTTGCCGGCGCCGCGAATCTCGAGGTCGTGCATGGCCAGCTTGAAGCCGGCGCCGAGGTCCTGCAGCTCGCCGATGACGTCGAGGCGCTTGTCCGCCTTCTCGGTCAGGGAGCGGTCCGGCGGATAAAGCAGGTACGCGTAGGCACGCTGCCCGGCGCGGCCCACACGACCGCGCAACTGGTAGAGCTGGGCGAGGCCGAGCCGATGGGCGTCGTTGATGACGATGGTGTTGGCGTTGGGGATGTCGAGGCCGGACTCGATGATGGTGGTGCACACGAGCACGTCGATGGAGCCCTCGCCGAAGTGGCGCATCACGTCGGCCAGCGCGTGCTCCGCCATCTGTCCGTGGCCGACAGCGATGCGCGCCTCGGGCACCAGCCTGCGCAGCTCCTCGGCGTGCTTCTCGATCGTCTGAACCCGGTTGTGCAGGAAGAAGATCTGGCCCCCGCGCGTGAGCTCGCGCGTGATCACCTCACGCACCAGCGACTCCTCGCGCGCCGTGACGTACGTCTTGATCGGCTGACGCTCCTCCGGGGGCGTCTGAATGACGGACAGGTCGCGCAGCCCGGCCAGCGACATGTGCAGCGTTCGCGGGATCGGCGTCGCCGACAACGAGAGGACGTCGACGGCCACGCGCAGCGACTTGAACTTCTCCTTCTGGAGCACGCCGAAGCGCTGTTCCTCGTCGATCACCACGAGCCCGAGGTTGGAGAACTCCACGTCGCGTTGGAGGAGGCGGTGGGTGCCGACAACGATGTCGACGCCACCGCTGCGCAGGCCGGCGAGCGTCTCGGCGATGTCGGCGTCGCTGCAGAAGCGGGAGAGCTGGCGCACCACGATCGGGAATGGGGCGAGCCTCTCGCTGAAGGTCAGGAAATGCTGCTGCGCAAGGACTGTTGTGGGCACGAGGACGGCGGCCTGGCGCCCCTCACTGGCGGCCTTGAATGCCGCCCGCAGGGCGAGCTCGGTCTTGCCGAAACCGACGTCACCGCAGACCACGCGGTCCATGGGACGTGACGCCTCCATGTCACGCTTGATCTCGTCGAGGACAAGCTCCTGGTCGGCGGTCTCCTGGTATGGAAATGACGCCTCGAGCTCGCGCTGCCATTCACCGTCGGGAGCGAAAGCGTGACCGGCGGCCAGCTCCCGTCGCGAGTACAGCGCCAGCAGCTCGCGCGCGACCTCCTCGGTGCGCTCCTTGACGCGTCGCTTGACCCGCTCCCACTCACCGCTGCCGAGCCGCGACAGGTGCGGGTGTGAGTCGGCGCCGCCGACGTAGCGGTCGACCCGGTCGAGGTGGTCGACGGGGACGAACAGCTTGTCCGTGTCGGCGTACTCGATCGTCATGTACTCGTGCTCGCCGAGCGCGTCGCTCACGGTGCGCATCTCCAGGAAGCGACCGATGCCGTGGTCTCGGTGCACGACGATGTCGCCGGGCGCGAACTGCATGACAAATGCGGCGTTGGCGGCAGCCCCGGAGGCGGCCATGCGCGCTCCGCGCGCGGACGTTGACTCGGCGCGCCGCGCACCGCGCGCCAGCGGCGAACCGCGTCGCTTGGCGGCGCCGAAGAGCTCGTGGTCGGTGTAGACCTCGAGGCCGATGTCAGCGGCCGTGAAACCGGCGGAGAGGTCGCCACCCGTCACCGCCAGCACGCCGGAGGCGATCGTGCTGGTGTTGCCGTCCAGCTCCTGGATATCGACGGGGTCGTGGCCCCCGTCGCGCACCAGCTCCTCGACGCGGTGTTGCTGGCGGCTCACCACGAGCACGCTCACCGCCGCCGCCGTTCTGGTTCGGACGGCCGAGCTGAAGGCGTCCATACGCCCCACGAAGCCGTCGACGCCGTGCCAGTCGAGGACCACGTCGCCGTCGGGCTCGCGGAGCACGTCGATGCAGCGGCGCCGGTCGAACACTCTCGCCAGCTCGTCGGCGGTGAGCAGGCCGGTGCGCGCACCCGCCGGCAGTTCGCCCCGCTCCTCCTCCTGGGCGAGCAGGTTCTCGATCTCCTCGGCGTGGCGCCTCGCGCTGCGCAGCACGGCCTCGCGGCCGCCGGCCAGGAGGAGGATCGCATCGTCTCCGGCGTGGTCAAGAAGGGTCGCCGGGGTGTCGTCCGCGAGGTAGGGATAGAACAGGTCGACGCCCTCGTCGTAGCTGCCCTCCCTGAGCTGTTCGCGGTCGCGCTCCCATGCCTCGCGGACCTCGGGGCGGCAGGAGGAGACGTCCAGCGCGTCGACGCGGCGCAGGGCCTGCTCCACGGTGGCGGCGCGTAGGTCGAGCTCGCGCGCCGGCCACACGGCAACCTCACTGAGCTTGGCCACTGACGTCTGCGTCTCGACGTCGAAGGCGCGCAGCTCGTCGATCTCATCGCCGAACCACTCCGCGCGCCACGGCCGGGCGCGGTCGAGCCCGAACACATCGACGATGCCGCCGCGCACGGCGATCTCACCGGGGCCTGACACCGCGCTGACGCGNNGACGCCCCACGCACCAGGTCAATCGGCAGCGCTGGACGGAGCAGCCCGGCGGGCGAGGCGACGATGAGCGGCGCGGCGCCAGCGAGGAGCACCAGGGAGGCGAGACGGCGCCGCGTGACCTCCTCGGAAGGTGGGACGCGATCGAAGGGTGGCGTGTCGGCCGCCGGGAACAGCCCAAGCAATGCCGTGCCTCCCCAGAGCGCGGCATCGGAGCTCAGTGCCTCCGCGTTGGTGCCCACCAGGACCACGGGCACGCCGGTCGCCTCACGCATCCACCACGCCAGGAGCGCCGTGGCCCCGGCCGGGACGCCACCGATGCTGCCCCGCTCCAGCGCGACCAAGGAGCGCAGCGAGGCCACCCCGTCGAGGCGCGAGCGCAACGTCGCCACCTCAGTCGTCAGGGGCACGGTTGTACTCCGTCATGGCCGTGTCGAGCCCGTCCTTCACCAGCGTCATGACGGCGTCGACCGCGCGGGAGAGGACCGCGGCAAGCCGCTCGCGCTCCTCCGGCGTGAAGCGATCGAGCACGTAGTCGATCATCTGGTCGCGCTCAGCGGGGCGTGAGACACCGATGCGCACGCGCAGGAAGTCCTGGGTGCGCAGCGAGTCGGCGATGGAGACAACCCCCTTCTGGCCGGCGGCCCCTCCGCCACGTTTGAGGCGCAGCCGTCCGAGGGGGAGGTCGACGTCGTCGTGCACGACGATGAGGTCTGACGCCGGCACCCCGAATTTTCGGACGAGGTGGATTGCCGCCCGACCGGACAGGTTCATGAAGGTCTGCGGCCGTGCCGTGACCAGGTCGTAGCCGTCGACGGATCCCTCGCGGACGCTTGCCGGCCCCTCGCGCCGCTTGCGGCCGAACCGCCCCCGCGCCTCGAGGGCGTCGAGGCACATCCAGCCGACGTTGTGGCGGGTGTGTGCGTACTCGCCGCCCGGGTTGCCGAGACCGAGCACGAGGCCGGCCATCAGCCGGCCGCCGCCACGAGGTCGGGAACGACCTGGGCGGGGAGCAGGGCGCGTGTCGCTGCCGTCATCTCCCTTGCGGCGGCACCGTCGGCATGGTCGTGGCCGAGGCAGTGGAGCAGGCCGTGGACGGCAAGGAGGCGCAACTCCGCCGAGCCGTCGCCGCCGTCCTGGGCGATGGCGCGCTCCACGCTGATGGCGATGTCGCCGACGCGACCGGGCTCACCGGCCGGGAACGCGAGGACATCGGTGGGTGCATCGACGCCGAGAAACCGGGCATTGAGCGCGCGCAGGTCGGCGTCGTCGGTGAGCAGGACGGCCAGCGACGCGCGCGACCTGACGGCGAGCACGTCCCCGCAGCGACGCAGCAGCGGACCAAGGGCCGCACCCCGAATTGCCTCTCGCTGCGCGGCGTGAGCGACGCCTTCGGCGCGGCGGACTCCCACCCTCATCGCAACCGTCGTGAACACGGAGTGCGGGGAGCGCGGCACGCTCCACGCGGGCACGGGGCGTCGCGTGGAGCGGCGCGCGGCAGCCTGTCAGCCAGCCTTGGCGCGGCGCTTCTTGGCGGCAACGAGCTTGCGCTTGCGGCGAACCGATGGTTTCTCGTAATGCTCGCGGCGGCGCACCTCTGAAAGGACACCGTTCTGCTTGATCTTCTTGTTGAAGCGGCGCAGAGCGCTTTCAAAGGTCTCGCCCTCGCGGACTTTGACCTCCGACACGGTCGGAATCACCTCCTTCGGGCCGCCCGTCGGGCAGCAGGAATACGTCAGGAACTTGATGTGTTGGAACGGCGATTGTACCGACAGCCGCTGCGCGGCGTTCCGGCCGGGCCGCGGCGATCCTCGCGACGGGGGACGGCGATGCTGCCACGCCGCGGTCCGGGCAGGTGTACGCTTGGGGCAACCGAACGTACATCCGTTCGCGCGCTCCAGCCGCCGAGGAGTCGATGTCCTCCCTCCCCCTCGACCCCGACCAGCGGGACGCCGTGGCGCACCGCGACGGCCCCTGCCTCGTCCTCGCCGGGCCGGGGAGCGGCAAGACGCGGGTGATCGTCGAGCGCTTCCTCGCGCTCGCCACGGAGGGTGTGCCACCCTCGGCACAGCTGGTCCTCACCTACACGCGAAAAGCCGCCGCCGAGATGCGCTCACGGGCGGAAGCGGCGCACGGGCCGTTCGCCGGGGAGCCGCCGCTCAGCAACTACCATGCGTTCGCCGGACGCGTGGTCCGGGAGTGGGGCTGGCTGGCCGGCATCTCGCCTGCATTCCGCATCGCCGATGAGGCCGAGCGCTGGCTGCACCTCGAAGCCGTCCTGGGCGTGTTGAAGCCGCGAACGCTGTGGAATCCATTGCGACCCCACGACCTCGTCGACTCGATCCTCGACGTCATCGGCAAGGCCAAGCAGGAGCTGGTCACGCCGGAGCGGTACGCGCAGTGGGCAGCCGACGCCCTGGCCGCCACCGACGATCCCGCCGAGCGGGCCCTGCTCGCCCGTCAGGAGGAGCTCGCCGCCGTGTACGCAGCCCTCGACGAACGCTACCTGGGCAGCGCGGTGCTCGACCACGACGACACCATCCTGCGCGCCGAGCAACTGCTGCGCGAACACGACGCCCCACGTCGCGCGGTCTGCGACGCGATCACCCACGTCATGGTGGATGAGTACCAGGACACCAACTACGCGCAGGCGCGCCTCGTCGAGACGATCGTGGACAGCCATCACAACATCCTCGTGGTCGCCGACGACGACCAGGCGATCTACAAGTTCCGCGGCGCCAGCCTCGCCAACCTCGACCGCTTCTCGCGCATCTACCCGGGGCACGCTCGCATCAGCCTCTCGCACAACTACCGGAGCACGGCGTCGATCGTCGCCGCCGCCACCGCCGTCATCGGGGCGGCGGATCCCGCGTCGCGCATCGCCAAGACACTCCAGGCCGAGCGCGGCCAGGGCGATCCTGTCGAGTGCTGGGAAGCCGCCGACGAGCGCAGCGAGGCACTCGGCGTCGCCTCCGAATGCCGGTTGCTGATCCACTCCGGCGTGCGCGCCGCCGACATCGCCTGGCTGTTCCGGCGTCACGCGGACATGCGCGCCGCCATCGGGGCCCTCCGCGAGGCGGAGATTCCCTACCAGGTGCAGGGGGGTCGTGGCTTCTTCACCCAACCGGAGATCAAGGACCTGATCGCATTGCTCGGAGCCGCCACGGACCCCACCGACTCGCAGGCGGTGCTCCGCTGCCTGCAGCTGCCGTCGTGGAGGGTCAGCAACCGTGGCCGCCTCGCCCTGGTCACCCTCTGCCATGAGAACGACGCACCTCTCATCGGCCTGCTCCGCGACGAATTCCTGGTGGACGTCGATGAGCACGACGCTGCCGGCGCGGCTCGCTGCGCAGCCGACATCGAGTCGCTCCACGCCATGAGCGCGCGTGAGGACGTGCGCGACATCTTCTTCGAGGCCCTGCAGCGCAGCGATTTCCTCGGCCTGCTCGACCAGCGCGAGGAGCTGGCACGGCGGCAGATGGGAGCCAACCTCAACAAGTTCGGTGAACTGCTCGAGTCCTTCGCCGACTGGAGTGACGATCGCAGTCTGTCCACGGCGCTGCGCTACCTTGACGTGCTCCGCAACAGCAGCAACGCCGACGAGCTTGCCGCCATCGAGGCCGTCGACGACGGCGTGGTGCTCCTCACCGCGCATGCCGCCAAGGGCCTCGAATGGCCGGTGGTGTTCCTCACAGGCTGCATCGACGCGCGCTGGCCGGGGCGCGGTCACGCCGGCACGGCGGCGGTGTCCCTGCCCGGCCCTCTCGTCCCCGAACTGCCTCCGCCCGGGGATGCAGCGATCGACGAGGAGCGCCGCCTCTTCTACGTCGCTGTCAGCCGGGCACGCGACCACCTCATCCTCTCGCGGGCGCGGCGCTACCCACGCAGTTTCAAGGACGAGGCACCGTCACCGTTCCTTGCGGCGATGGCCACGTCGGGTTCTGCCCGCCACCGCGACGTGCCCGACGCGGCTCCGCTTCATCCGCGCCCGGCGCGCGCCGCCGGGCGCCTGTCCGGGGAGCGCCTGAGTATCGGAGTTTCGGACATTCGTGTCTTCAAGCAGTGCCCCCGCCGGTTCGAGTACCGCCGTCGCTACCACATGCCCGTGCCCACTTCGGTGCGCAGCTGGTACGGCACCCTGATCCACACGGTGCTCCAGAACGCCGCGATGCGGCGCATCGCCGGGGAGGACGTCGGCGAGGAGGTGATCGCGGAGACATGGCGGGATGCCTGGAGCGTGACGCGTGGTCCCAAGGGCAGCAACCCGGAGCTGCGCCAGCTGGGCGAGAAGCAGCTGCGCCGCTACGTCGCCGGCGACGCGTGGCGCAACGCCACCATCGCCGCAGTCGAGGAGCCTTTCACGATCGCGCTCGACCACGCCGACGTGCACGGCCGCTGGGACCGCCTCGACGACGAGGGCACGGGGGCGGTCGCCGTCGTGGACTACAAGACCGGGCCGGCGCCGATGGAGGAACAGCTGCGCCGGGACATCCAGGTGCGGGCGTACGCGGTGGCCGTCACACGGCGCCAGCACAGCGACGACGTCGCGGTTGAATTGCACCACCTCCAGACCGCCCAGGTTACCCGGGTCGAGTTCACGCGCGAGCAGCTCGACACGTCGTACCGCCACCTGTCAGCCACCGCGCACGACATGCGCCGGGCGTGGCACTCCGGCGAGTTCCCGCCCCACCCGTCGGCGTGGAATTGCAGCCGCTGCGAGTACCGCACCGTCTGCGACGAAGGGCGCAGCCTCGAGGAGGGCTGAAGCCGGCGTCAGGCGACGGCCGTCCAGCGCCTCCAGTCGGGGGCACCGCTGATCGGACCATCCGGCTCGACGTCCTCGGGAAGCTCCGTGCGCCACGGCAGCATGAGGTCGAAGACGATCTCCTGGATGGTCCACAGGATGTCCATGATCTCGGTGATCTTGATCTGGCGGCGGGCGATGGCCTCCTCCACGGTCGTCAGCGCGACGCGGTCGCCGGTCTTCGAGACGGCGCTGCGGGCGAAGCTGAAGACGTCCTCGGCGCGCGACTTGAGGTCTGCCGGGGTCTCCTTGATCCCCTGCAGGTGGATCTCCTCGCAGGCGCTGATGACCTCGTCGACGCGCTCGACGAGCCGGCGCAGGCGGGTCCTCTCGACCATTTCCCGGTGGTGGCGCTTGCGAGCGTCATGCACCTCTTGGGTTGCGTTCTCGATCAGCAATTCATTCTCCTAGGTTGGCGCCGGTCGTCTCGGTAACAGCTCCGTTGACACTTCGGTCACCACTTGAATCACAGCCTATCCGCCAGCAGCGTTGACATCAAGAGCGGTTTTCGGATCAGATTGATGCATGGATCGCATCAATGCCGACTCTCTGCGCACTTTCCTGGAGGTCGCCCGGGTCGAGCATCTTGGCCGCGCCTCCGAGACCCTGCAGGCGGATCCGTCAACAGTCAGCCGCAAGATCGCCCGCCTCGAGAAGGAGGTGGGCGTGCCCCTGTTCGAACGCATCGGACGCTCGATCAGGCTCACCCAGGCGGGGAAGCGCTTCGTGGGCCGCGCGGAGCGGTTGCTGGCCGACCTCCGCGAGGCCGTCGCCGACGCCGAAGGCGCGGTGTCGGCCGAGTCCGGGGTGGTTCGAATCGGCTTCCTGCACACCGTGGGGGCGCGCTGGCTGCCTGAACGCCTGGCCCGTTTCCTGCGCTCTCACCCCGGCGTGCGCTTCGTCCTCGAGGAGGGCACCACCGCTGAGGTGGCCAGTGGTGTCCTTGCCGGCGACTTCGACCTCGGAATCCTCGGGCCCCCACCGCTCAACGCGTCCGACCTGGAGGTCGTGCCCCTCTTCCGCGAGCGGGTCGCCGTCGTGGTGCCGGTCAATCACCGCCTCGCCGGGCGCACCTCCGCCGCGCTGCGCGACCTCCCCGACGAGCCGCTCATCCTGCCCCGCTCGCGGAGCGGCCTCCGCAAGGTCATCGACGACGCCTTCGCCTCCCAGGGCCTGACCACCACCGTGGCGTACGAGGGCGACGACTTCAGCATCGTCCAGGGGCTGGTCGAGGCCGGCCTCGGGATCACGTTGATGCCGATGCCCCTGCCGTCGCCGTCGGCACGGGTCACGGTCATCCCGCTTCGCGACCCGCCGATCGCGCGCACCATGGCACTGGTGTGGGATCGGCGCCGCACCCTCCCGCCTGCCGCTCATCTTTTCTCGCGCGAACTGGTCGCCGAGGTCGCGGACCCCTTCGACCCGCCGCCGGGCGGCTGACCCCAGCCTCGGACCGGCGACGGACGGCGCTCCCCCTACACTCGGCGGGTGATCGCTGTCCTGGTCGTCGCCGTCGTCCTCGTTCTCGGGGTGGGTGTCGCCGCGCTCGTCGCCGGGCGGCGATCGTCCCTGACCGGGGGAGGGTCGGTGACAGCGCCCGACCCCGCCGCCACCGCCCGGGCGCGCAGCGAGGCCGAACGCGCCATCGGCGAGGCGCGCAACCAGGCCCTCGCCACCCGCGAGGCCGTGCACGAGGAGGTTCGCCTGCGCAACGAGGCGGTGGAGGCCGGCGAGGCACTCCTCGACGAGCGCGAGCGCACCTACCGCGACCGTCGCGCTGTCTTCGACGACCGCCGCCACCTCTACAAGAAGCGCCGCGAGGAGATCGACGAACGCATCGCCGCCGTGGCGGCGGCGCGCGCGGACGTGATCGCCTCCTTTGAGCGCGTCGCCGACCTCAACCGGCAGACGGCGGCCCAGCTGGTGCTCGAGCGCACGGCCAACGAGCTGGCTGGGGAGCACCTCGCGCGAGTCGAGTCGGCGCTCGCCGAGCGGGTCGGCGATGCCGAGCCGGCGGCGCGGACGCTCATCGCCGAGGCGATGGAGCGGCAGCTCAGCGGTCACGACGACGGGGCCACCCGGGCTGCGCCGCTCTCACTGGAGGATCTCGACGAACACGGGCGCGAGCGGCTGCTCAGCGCGCTGTCGGTGATCGCCGAGGAGACGGGGATGGAGCTGGGCATCGACGAGGATCGCGCCCAGGCAACCCTGCGCGGCATGGACCCGATCGGCCGCGAGGTGGCCCGACAGGCCGCTCTCGAGGTGGTCGACCGCAAGCTGCAGGCCGCCGAGGTGCCGTCACTGCTCACGCGCACCCGCGGGTCGCTCCAGGCTCACGTCCGCCAGCGCGGCGAGCAGGCGCTGTGGGAGATGCAGATGGAGGGCCGCCCCGAGCTGGCCGAGTTGATCGGCACCCTCCACTACCGTTTCTCATACGGGCAGAACGCGCTGCTGCATTGCGAGGAGACCGGTCACATCTGCGGCGTGCTGGCCGCTGAGCTGGGCATGTCGCAGACGGTTGCGCGCGAGGCGGGGATGCTCCACGACGTCGGCAAGTCGGTCGACCACGACGTCGAGGGTTCGCACGCGATCATCGGCGGCGAGCTGCTCCGTGTCCTCGGCGCGTCCCCGGGGATCATCCACGCCGTCAAGGCGCACCACTTCGACGAGGAGCCGACCACCGACCTGGCGATGCTGACCATCTGCGCCGACGCCATCAGTGCATCGCGGCCGGGAGCACGCCGTGACACGCTGGCCACCTACCTGGCGCGCCTCGAGCAGCTGCAGGCGATCGCAACCCGCCACTCCGGGGTCGAGCGTGCCTTCCCTCTGCAGGCCGGACGCGAGATTCGCATCTTCGTGCGCGCCAAGCAGGTGCGCGACTCCCAGGTGCCCGAGCTGAGCGCTGAGATCGCTCGAGAGATCGAGAGCGAGATGCAGTACCCGGGCATGATCAAGGTGACGGTGATTCGCGAGACCACGGCCACGGCCACAGCCCCGGCGCAGATCGCCGCGGTGCAGGAGGCCAACCGGCGCCGCGCCAACGGTGGTGAGGACGACGAGCGCACGGGCGGTTCCGTGACGGTGGCCGAGCGTGACGAGGAGGATGCCGACGTCGTCGAGATCGTCGACGGCGCCGCGGGTATCTCCGGCAGCGGCGACGGCGCCGAGACCGAGCACGACGTCAGGGATTCCGACTGACCCTCGGCTCTGCAGGCGTGGTGCTCAGCGGCGGGCGCCGGCGAACGCAATGACAGCGTCCGCGGTGCGCTGCGGCTGCTCATGGAAGAAGAGGTGCCCGGCGCCGTCGAAGACCTCGAGCAGCGCCCCCGGGATCCTCTGGCTGAGCAGCACCGCATTGGCCAGCGGCATGACGGCGTCGGCGCCGCCGTGGAGCACGAGGGTCGGGGCCACCATCGATGGCAGCTCGTCCCACACGTCGTGGGCACGGGAAGCGGCCAGCTGGGCCTGGAAGGCGCGGGGGGCGATCGGGTGGGCCGCTCGGTTGCGAACCTGGTCGTCGATGAAGGCGGCGTTCGCCTCGCGGAAGGGTCGCGAATAGAGCACGGTGCAGGCGATTCGGTAGGCCTCTTCCGGGCTGCGCGCCCCCTTGCCGAGCAGCGCCTCGGTGGCCGCCTGTTCGGGCGCTACGACCAGGTGATCGCGGCCCGGCCCGGTGGCGGCGAGCACCAGGGCACCGACGAGCCCGGGATGTCGCACGGCGAGCTGCTGCGCGACCATTCCCCCGAACGACGCGCCCAGCACGACGGCGTCTTCCATCCCAAGACCGTCGAGCACGGCCGCCGCGTCATCGCCGAGTTGTGCTGTGCTGAAGGGGTCCGCAGGGATGTCCGACGCGCCGATGCCGCGCTGATCGTAGACGGCCGCCCGGAAGTGCCCGATCAGGCGGGGAAAGACGGGGTCGAACACGACGCGCGTCGCCCCCAGGCCGGGGATGAGCAGCAGCGGCGGACCGTCGCCGGCGACGGTCACGGCGAGGCGAAGGCCGTCGCCGGCGGCGATGTGTCTGTCGGTCATCGGGGCGGATGCTACGGCACCGCGGACGGCGTCCCGGCAGGACAATCCGCCGGCCGCGCTCCCATCGTGCACAAGAGGAACCCGACCATGAGATCCAGGGAAGTCCCGGTCGACACCAGCCGCAGCCGCGTCGTCGACATCACGGAACGACTCGAGGCGTTCGTCGCCGGCGGGGGCGACGGCCTGCTCAACGTCCTCGCCCTGCACGCCACAGCGGGCCTCGCCCTCATGGAGTCGGGCAGTGGGTCGGAGGCAGACCTCGTGGCCGCGCTGGAACGGCTGCTCCCACGCGACGATCGCTACGCACATCGCCACGGCAGCCCGGGGCACGGAGCCGATCACCTCCTCCCTGTTCTTGTTGGCCCCGCCCTGACGTTGCCGGTGGTCGCCGGGGAGCTCGTGCTCGGCACCTGGCAGCGCGTCGTTCTCGTCGACCTCAACGCCGACAACCCGGCGCGGCGGGTGCGCCTCGATCTCCTGGCGGGCTGAGGCGCGGACGCGGAGAATATCCCGATGCCCGAGCGCTTCTTCATCGACGGCCCGGCCTCGACCTCCGCGGGCATCGTGCTCGAAGGCTCGGTCGCCGGCCACATCGCACGGTCACTGCGCATGCGCCCTGGCGACGACATCATCGTCGTGGACCCCGGGGGTCGCGAGGCCGGCGTGGTGCTCACCAGCGTCACCGCCGCCCGGGTGGAGGGCGACGTCGTGTGGAGTCGCGACGCCACCGGCGAGCCGCGGCTGCGCATCACCGTCATCCAGGCGCTGCCACGCGAACGCATGGAGGATTGCGTCGATCTGCTCGTCGAGGCCGGCGCCGCCGAGGTGCGGCCGGTCATCACCGAGCGCGTGGTCAGCCGGCCGCCGCCCAGCCGCGTCGCCCATCGCGTGCACCGCTGGCAGGCGGTGGCCACCGAGGCGGCCCAGCTTGCCGGGCGCGGGGTGATCCCACGAGTGCACGCGCCGGCCGAGCTGCCGGACGCGCTCGCCGCCCTGGAGCCCGGGTCCCGGGTGCTGGCGTGCACCTTCGAGGGCGTGAGCCCGCTCGCGGCCGTCGACGCCGACCCCGAACGACCGCTGGCGCTGTGCATCGGGCCCGAGGGCGGGCTTGGCTCGCGCGACATCGACACCCTGCGCCGTGCGGGCGCCGAGTTCGTCCACATGGGCCCGCGCGTCCTGCGCACCCGGTACGCTGGGGCCGTTGCCTGCGCGCTCCTGCTGGCACGCTCCGGCGACCTCGCCGACCCCCTCGTGGCAGCGCCGGCCGGCTGACCCGCTACGCTCGCCGTCTCATGACGGACTGCCTGTTCTGCGGCGTCGCCGCGCGCGACGTCCCGGCGGACGTCGTCTTCGAGGACGACCTCGTGCTTGCCTTCCGTGACATCAACCCGCAGGCGCCCACCCACATCCTGGTGATCCCGCGCCGGCATGTCGGCTCGGCGGCGGAGTTGACGCCCGCGGACGACCCGCTCTGGGCTCGGCTCCTGCATGTCGCCCAGCAGCTGGCCATCGCTGACGGCGTCGCCGCCGACGGCTACCGGGTGGTCACCAACATCGGCCGCGACGGCGGCCAGACGGTCGGTCACCTGCACCTCCACCTGCTGGGCGGGCGGCACATGACCTGGCCGCCGGGGTAGCCAGGAACTCGCCCGAGGCCCTGGCGCAGCGCCCCAGTCCGGCGCCGCAACGCCACGGTAGCCCGGCAGATCAGCCCCGGAAGGCGTCCTTGAGGGCGTCGAAGAAGCCCTTCTTGACCTCGGCCGGCTTGCCCTCACGCTGACCCAGCTTGTCGTACAGCTCGCGGTCGGAGGCGCTCAGGTGCGTGGGCACGGCCACGTGCACGATGCAGAGCTGGTCGCCGCGACGGCCGCTGCGCACGTGGGGCACGCCCATGCCGGCGATCTTGAGAATCTTGCCGTGCTGGGTCCCGGGGGGCACGTCGACCTGGTGCTCACCGCTCACGGTCGGCACCGTGATCCGGTCCCCGAGGACCGCCTGGGGGACGCTGACGGCCAGCTCATAGAGGAGGTCGGCGCCGCGCCGCACCAGGCTCGGATGGGGGGCGATCCGGAAGCCCACGTAGAGGTCGCCCCGGGCACCGCCGCGGGGGCCGGCCTCGCCCTGGCCGGCGTAGCGCAGGGTGACGTCCTCGTCGACACCCGGGGGGATGGTGATGTCGAGCCGCTGGCGCTCGTCGACGCGCCCCTGTCCGCGGCAGGTGACGCAGGGCTGTTCGATGATGCGACCCTCGCCACGGCAGTGCGGACAGGCGCTGACGTTGACCATCTGCCCGAAGATGCTCTGCACCTGGCGGCGGACCTGCCCGCTGCCCCGGCAGTCGGGGCACGGCACCGCCTGGGTCCCCGGCGCGGCGCCGCTGCCGTCACATTCACCGCACGTGCCCTTGCGGGGCACCTCGACCGTCCGCGTGGCCCCGAAGACGGCCTCCTCAAAGGTGATGTCGACGCCCAGGCGGAGGTCGGCGCCCGGCTGCGGGCCACTCTGGCGGCGCCGCCCGCCGGCGCCACCGAAGAACATGTCGAAGAGGTCGAAGGCGGAATCAAAAGAGAACCCGCCGAGGTCGGGGGCGCCGTTGGCGGCGTGCCCGAAGGTGTCGTAGCGCTGCCGCTTCTGCGGGTCGCTGAGCACCGAGTACGCTTCGCCGACCTCCTTGAATCGCTGCTCGGCCGTCTTGTCGCCCTGGTTGCGGTCGGGGTGGAACTCCATGGCCAGCTTGCGATATGCCTTCTTCAGGTCCGCGGCATCCGCCGAACGCTCGACGCCCAGCACCTCGTAGTAGTCGCGCTTGACGGTGGCCACTACGACCTCTCAGGCGCGGGGGTCGCCGGGTGGGCGACGCGTACGAGCGACGGGCGGATGACCCGGTCGTGGAGGCGATAGCCGCGCTGCACCTCGTCGGCGACGGTGTCGACCTCGACATCCTCACTGTCCTCGCCGCCGATCGCCTCGTGCAGCGAGGGATCGAAGGGGCGGCCCTTGGCATCGATGGGCTCGACGCCGAGCTGCTCGAGGGCCGTCTCGAACTCGCGCACCACGAGTTCCAACCCGCTCACCATGACCGCCTCATCGCCCGCGTCGGCAGCGTGGCCGATGGCGCGGCGGAGGTTGTCGAGCACGGGGAGGAGCGCCTTGGCGGCGTCCTCACTGGCATAGCGGGATCGGTCGATGAGCTCCTGGGCCTTGCGCCGCCTAAAGTTCTCGAAATCGGCGGCCAGCCTGAGGTATCGCGCGTCCGGCTCGGCGGGGGCGGTGGCGACAGGGGCCTGCTCCGGCGTGTCGGCCGCCGTGCTCGCCTCAGCGGGAGCGGCGTCGTCGGCCTCGGCCGCTCCCGGCTCGACCTCGACGGAGCCGTTGCCGGGGGCGGCCTTGACCGGGCGGCGCGCGGTCATCGCAGCATCCGGCTGAGCGTGTCGCCGACGCGGGTGGCGACGTAGCGTACCCGCGGGGCGACCTGTGAGTAGTGCATGCGCGTCGGGCCGAGCACGCCGAGGGTTCCCCAGCGCTGTGTGCCGACCCGATACGTGGTCATGACCAGGCTGCAGAGGCGGAGTTGCTCCAGGCCTGTCTCCCGCCCGATCATGATCTGGGTGCCCTGGTCGGTCTCCAGGGCTGCGAGCATCTCGCCGAGCACGCGCTCCTCCTCGAGCAGGTCGAGCACCTCGCGGAAGCGGCCGACGTCGCCGAACTCGGGTTGGTGGAGCAGGTTGCGCACCCCGTCGTGGACCACGAGCGTCGCCTGTCCGGCGTCGACCGATTCCATCAGCGCGGCGATGGCCGCCACCATCTCGTTCCACAGGGAGGACGGTGGTTCCGCCACCGCGAGCCCGGCCACGACTCGCGCGTCAGCGCCGAGGAGGGCCTGGTTGAGGCTGTGGGCCAGGGCGCTCAATTCCACCTGGTCGGCGTCGCGGCTCAGGGGGAAGGGCTGCTGGCGGATGATGTTGCCCTCGAGCACCAGCAACAGAAGGGCGTGGCGTGGCTCGAGCGAGATGATGTCGAGGTGCTTGAGCGTGGCCCCCAGCGCGCGGGGTCCAGTGACCATGCTCACCGCGTCGGTGACCAGGGCGAGCGCTCTCGCCGCCACCTCGAGCGTTTCCTCAAGGCCGCCGGTGAGGAGGGTGAAGAAGGGGTCCATCTGCCGACGCACGGACGGCGGCACGACCTCCTCCTCCATCAGGAAGTCGACGTAGTAGCGGTAGCCGCGGTCCGACGGCACCCGTCCCGCGGAGGTGTGCGGCTGGAGCAGGTAGCCGACGTCGACAAGGTTGGCCAGCTCGTTGCGGATCGTCGCCGAGGACCAGGAGGTGAGGTGGATGGCCAGCGCGTGCGAGCCCACCGGCACGCCTGTGCGGGTGTAATCCGCAACAACTGCCTTGAGGATCTGCTGCTTTCGCGAGTCGAGCGGGATGGGGACGGGTGTCTCCAAGGCTCTCTCCTCCGCCACCGTCCGCTTGCGCGGGATTAGCACTCCGTGCGATCGAGTGCTAAATGCTACCACGGGCCGGCGTTGTGGGCTCACCGTGCGCATCTCGAAGGCCGGCGCTGTGCAGCAGATCGAGCACCTCGCGCGCCTTCCACGGTTCCATGGCCAGCACCGTCGACATCGACAGGCCCGCGCGCATCAGCTCGGTGACGACCGGCTCCGGCGGAGGCTGATGAATGTGCAGGCGGCCCATGAACCGCAATCCTGCGCAATTGCAACGCAGACTTCCAGCCCTGAGAGCACATCGTCACGGCTCCGTCTGGCAGGGACCAGAATCGTCGATTGACGCGTTACAGCGTCAGAACACCGAACCATGCCGATGGGACAGTCAGGCTCCGGGGGCGGCCAGGCGCAGCGCCAGCTGGTTGAGCACATCCTCACCGCGCGCCGTGGCCCGGGCTCGTGACCCCTCCAGCTCGAGGAGCCCGGCGGCGACGAGCTCGCGCGCCTCACGCAGTGCGGCGCTGCTCTCCAAGTGAACTCCCTCGCGCAGGCGCAGACCCAGCATGATCGTCTCCTCCGTGCGCATCTCGGCGTCGATCCATTCGACGTTGCGCACCGACAGCGGCGACCCGCACCGGTCAGCGATGTACGCGGCGATGTCACGGCCGTGCTGGTAGCGGAAGGCGAGGGCGGTGGCCGGCGGGGTCATTCCAAAAGCGGCTGCGGCAGCCACCGGCAGATGCCCGTGGGCGCCCACCCCGGTGCTTGCATAGTGACCGTTGCGCCAGTACACGAGGTTGTGGCGACAGACGCGGCCCGCTCGGGCGAAGTTGCTCACCTCGTACTGCTCATATCCCGCGCCTGCCAGCGTGTCGACGGCAAGGCGGTGCTGGCGCAGCGCGGCCTCGCCGTCGACGACACGCACCCGACCCTCGGCCACCGCCCGATGCAGCGGCGTCCCGGTCTCCACGGTGAGCTCGTAGCACGACACGTGGTCAGGCCCGGCATCGATGACCTGCTCCAACGATTGCAGCCAGCGGCCGTCGTCGAGGCCGGGGACCGCGTAGATGAGGTCGGCGCTCACGTTGGTGAAGCCGGCGGCACGCACCTCGGCCAGCGCCGCCAGGGCGCGTCCGGAGGTGTGCACCCGGCCCAGGAACCCGAGGATGTCGGCGTGGGTGCTCTGGACGCCCACGCTGACCCGGTTGAAACCGGCCGCCAGCCAGGCCTCGGCGCGCTGCGCTGATGCGCTGGAGGGATTGACCTCGAGGGTCACCTCGGCGCCGGGGGCGAGCCGGAAGCCGCCACGAACCTCGTTCATCACCGACGCCATGAGACGGAGGTCGAGCAGACCGGGTGTTCCCCCGCCGCAGAACAATGTGTCAAGCATGCAACCGTCCAGCGCTGAGCCCACCGCGCGCAGCTCGTCGAGAAGTGCCCCGACGTACTCGTGCTGGCCATTGGCGCCGGCGACCGAGACGAAGTCGCAGTACTCGCACTTGCGCTCGCAGTAGGGAATGTGGATGTAGAGGCTGCGGACTGTCGCCGTCAACCGGTCTGATGGACGTCCGTCGCCCGTTGCAGGATCGACAGCGATCACGTCGCGGCGCATCGCCGGCAATCTAGCACGGCCGCCGCTTGCGGCTGGGTCGCCGCGCCTGAGCGGAGCTGGGTTACGGAGCGAGGACCGGGACCGTGCTGGTCGCGTTCATGCTGTACGTCGCGGTGAGCGGCGGGGCGATCCCCTTCCCCGAGAAGGTCACCGTCACTGTCACCGTTGTCGGGCCGGCGAGGTTCGGCGTTGCATCAACTGTGATGTTGGCCTCGTTGGTGACCACGGTTCCCTGGCTGAGGTGGGTTGCGCTCGTCTCGCAGAGACGCGCCGGGTTGACCTTGAGCTGCGGGGCAGCCTGGGCCACGGCCGCCTCGATGGAGATGGGCACGTTCGACTCGCAGATTTGCGCGCCCACGACGGTGACCAGCGACGTCTCGATCGACGCCATCCGGGACCCCGCCGTGGCGCCATCGGTCACCGCTGAATTCTGGAAGAAGAGGAAGCAGGACACGAAGATCCCGGTGATGACCACCAGCGCGATCGGCGCGACGAACGCGAACTCGACCAAGCCCTGGCCTCTGCTTGCGTGACGCGACGCCCGCCGGCTCTCCCTGGTCATCCGATCAGGGACAGGCCGCCGCTTCCGGGAAGCGTGTATGGCTGGCCGAAGATGGTGATCGTGGTGGCACCGTCGGTGTTGAACTGGTCGACGATGCATGTGCCGTTGACGGTGAATGAACCGGCCGACTGGGTTGGGCCACCGCTCGACCAGCCCGCGCCGTTGCCGGTCTGCAGGGTGCCCCCGGCGTAGAGCGGAATGCCGCCACCGGTCCCGTCCCAGTACTGGAGGGGAGCGCTCGACCCGTAGTTGGTGAGGGAACTGTCGTAGATGACGCCCGTGACGTTGATGTTGGCGGCGTCACCGGGCTCACCGTTGAAGCCGTCGTTGGCCTGCGTTCCCGGGTCCTGGTAGAGCACCAGGCCGGGCGTGTTGTTGCTGCCGCTCCAGGTTCCCGTGGTCGGACCGGTGAGGTTGACGTGCGACCCGGCGCCGCCGCCGATCATCAGCCCGTAGTTCTCGCCGGTGCCGTAGCCCACCGGGCTGAACGACGTGTCGCCGTACACGATGGCACCGTATTCGGGGTTGCCGGGGCTGGTCGGATCCACCGTGCCGACGCACTTTGACGCGGAGGTCCCGTCCGTCTCAGCCATGGGGCTGCCGCCGCCGCTCGCGGAGCTCGACTTCGTGGCCCGGGGGAGGCAGGGCGCGCCGTTGCCACTGCCGGTCGCCGTGAACACCCCGCCCGAGACCGTGCCGGGGACGTTGCCCGCGACCGGGTACGGCTTCACGGTGGTGAGGACGACATTGCTGCCGGTCACCGTGAGCCCCGCCGCGGGGTCGATCCACAGCCCCTTGTCGAAGCGGTAGATGCCCGGGTAGGCGGCCTCGCCGGTGTATGCCGAGCAGTCGCCGAAGGTCATCGCCGTGGTGATCTTCACGGGGTTGGTGTACTCACCCGGCTGGAGGACGGTGGCGCCACCGGGCACCGACGCGAACGTCTGGAGCGACATGCCCGGACAGTTGATCGCTGTTGCCGAGAGGGCCGGGTTGGGTGGCGCCGCCCCGCCCTGCAGGGGATCGTTGATGGCTGCGACCGTCGGGTCGATGTGGTTGTAGGCCACGGTGACGGTGTTGCTGCCGCTGCCGCACGTCAGCGGGAAGCTCGGCAGGTCACCCACGTCACCGCTGTCAGGCGGGGGATCGGCGGGCTGGAAGGCCACGCCGCTGCCCGTGCCCTGGCCCTGCGGACCCGAGCCACCGAAGCACGTGTCGAGCGGCCACAGGTTGTGGCCCCCGGAGGTCCCGTTCGACGAGTGGATGGTGCCGAAGACAAACAGGTTGCTCGACGTCTTGGCGTCGATGGCGTCGTCGAACAACACACCCCCATAGACACCGCTCCACGGCTGGTTGATGACCTGGGTGTTGAGATACATGTCGCCGCTGACGATGAAGTTGCCCGACCCGCCGCCGAGGATGGCGTGGGGGCCGACCTTGTTGAGCGCCACGATCGACACCGGCAGGCCGGTCGTGGACGCGGCGACGGATGCGCCCGCCTGCCCGGTCATCTGCTGGACGCCGAGGATGCCGGCAAGGAAGGGCTTCCACTGCGGGTTGGCGGTGACGGTGAGGCCACACGCCCCAGGGGGTGGGTAGCTCGCGGGCGTGGCCGGAACGGTCGCCGGCGAGAACGTCCCACCGCTGATCGGACGGCCGAGTCCGTCCAGGAATTGAGCACTCCACGACGTGCCGATCGCCGCCGCGTTGGCGTTCACCGTGTCCTGGACCAGCTCGACCATCTGGTAGCGGGTGGGAGTCGCGCCGCTGCCGTCGCACACCGCGGAACCATTGAGCTGTTGAGCACCGGCGAACGCGGCGAAGTCAGCGGCGTTCTGGGCACGGCGCACCTGGATGAGGCCGAAGCTGCCGTCCACCGCGACTGAGGCCATGCCCAGGATGGCGATGAGAGCAAGGGCGAACAGGAGCATCACCTGACCTGACTGGCCTCGCCAGCGTGAGCGTGTCTGCCTGGTCAAGTGTTGCTTCGATTGGGCGTGCGTGTGCCTGTTCACCTCATCCCCTCTGCGGGCGCGCGTGCGCCAATTCATGTCACTTGTACCGTGCGGTCCCGTTGGCGGCCACCTTGATGCCCGGCACGATGGGAAGGTCCGTGGCCACAGAGCGCGTCACCGTGATGGTCACGAGACCCTCCGTCAGGCCCTGGCCGGTCGACAGCGGCCCCGTGGTGGTCCCCAGGGTGACGCAACTGCCGGTCATCGCCGGGGCCACCGCCGGCGTGGTCACCGCGGTGCAGGTGGTGGTGGTCGTGCAGGGGGCGAGACCGCTCCCGACGGTCACTGCGGTGTAGACACCGCTCACCCCCTCCTCGGCATTGACCGCGCGGGTGGCGTCGGTCAGCGCCGTCGTGCACGACTTCCCGTTCTGGAGATCGTTGGCGGCGGCGATGGTGCCGGCGCGAGCGGCGCTGGTGAGACCGATCGTCCGGTGCATGGCATCCCACCCGGTGTAGGCGGCCCCCAGCACGAGCATGACGAAGGGAAGCACCAGCGCCATCTCGACCATGGCCTGGCCCGAATGCCCGGCCGGCCGTGACCGGCGCACGCGTGGGCGGCAAGAAACGTGTGCTGGACCAGGTCCCATGAGGTGGATGATGTGGCCAGCTGATCCCGGTCACCCTCGGAATCGTCGAGTCGTCACCGGACTGGAATGGGTTGTCACCGTTTGTGGGTGGCGGCATGGTCGTTGTTGCGGTAAGGGCGTGGCACCGGCAGGCTGTCATCTGCTGATTCCGACTGACCGGCGCCGCGACTCGCTGTCACAGAACGGTTGCCGGACAGAAACCGTCAGATGCGCAACCTAGGATGCGCATCTGACGACACTTGCCTCAATGAACCTTCGCCACCATCATCGCTCCCGTCGGCGGCTGTCTCGTGGTGTGACCATGGTCGAGTTCGCACTCGTGGCTCCCGTTTTCTTCGCCGCGCTCTTCGGCGCGCTGGATGGCGGCCTGCTCATGTTCTCATCCGGAGCCGTCAACCATGCGACCGGCATCGCCATGATCACGGTCGCCCAGGAGGGCACCAGCGCGACGGCCGACACCGACGCCATCAAGGCGATGATGTCCAGCGGTGTCGCGTCCACGGGATTCGCGAAGCTCGACGAGGTCGATATCTACCTGATCCACATCGATCCAACGACCGGTCTGGTCACCCAGGACACCAACTCCTGCGGGGTTGCATGCGTCGACCGCTACGGCTACACGGCCAGCACCAACACCGTCACCGTTCTGAACCCCGTGAGCGGCGGGGCGCCACCGTGGCCGCCGGGAGCGCGTAACACGTCATTCGCCAATGTCACCAACATCGGCATCACGGTGAAGTGTCACTACAGCTACCTGGCATTCACTGCCGCGCAGCTGAACATCACGCAGACACGTTACTTCCGCCTGGAGCCGACGTCGTGAGGCAGGTTCGCCGCGATGGTGCGCGCGGGCAGGCGCTGATCGAGACGGCTGTCGTCATCGCCGTGATCCTCTCCATTCTGATGGGCGTGTACTCGGTCGGGCAGTTCGCTTCCGACCAGAACACCGCGGGCACGGCGACGCGCGCCGGCGCGCGCGTCGCATCAGAACTGGGCAACGGCGGCTACAACGGAGTGACCGCCACCGGCTGCCAGACGACCGCCAAAGATCCCTGCGCGGTGGACCGCCAGATCGTGCAGAACGTATGCCAGGTCGCCGCAACGATGCCGTTCGTCACCTCCATTGCCGAGGTGGATATCTATCGCGTGACCATCCCTCCCGCCGGAGGGGTGATCGACCTGGTCGACAGATACACAAGCTGCGCCGCCGGTGCCAACGCGGTCAGCGCCGCGTACACCCTTGACCTGCGTATTCAGACGCATCCCAACGAGGCGTACATCGGCGTATCCCTGAAATACAACTACAGGTCGCCCCTCCCCCTCGTTCCGCTCGCGACAACAGCGACCGTCTCCACGGTCACCTTGATGAGCCCGCACTTCAGCTGATGAGAGAGGTCCGCATGTCCGCCCACGCTCCCCACCACCGCGCCAGCCGCGGGCAGTCGCTGGTCATCTTTGCGCTGATCGCGGTGGTGCTGCTTGCGGTTGTGGGACTTGCGGTGGATGGCGGCTTCAGCTATTTCGCGTCCGATCGGCTGGAGCGCGGCGCCAGCGCGGCTGCTCTCGCAGGCGTGCCCGACATGCCCAACTTCAACGTCGGTCCGAACAACGCGAGCCAGACCGCGATCGATGCCGCGGGAGTCAATGGGTGGGCGGCTGGTGGCGCCAACAACGTCCTCATCAGTGTCGCCAAGGTGCCTGATCCCAACAACGCCGGCCTCTTCCTCAACAATCAACTGCAGGTCACCATCACCTCCGATGTCCCAGTGTTCTTCATGAAGCTTCTGGGCTTCGGCACGCACCGCGAGTCACGGACCGCCATCGCCGAGTACCTGCGCCCGATCACGTTCGGTCAACCGGGCAGTGTGCTCGGGTCGACAGTCAACAACCTCGGCACCGGCGGCAACTTCTACTTCATGCGCTCGGAGGGCTGGGGCACGGACCGCGGCCAGGGCGATGCGTATGGCCCCAACCCGTCCAATGCGTGGAGCGGCAACGCCTCGGCGCCAAACGTCGACGTGCATGCGCTGAGTGGAACGCTCGGGACGGAGACGGCAAGCCAGCCCCTGGCAACGATGCCGACACGAGGCGGCCAGAACTACCAGATCTATGTCCCGGCGGGGCAGACCGCGTATGTGAAGGTGTACAATCCCTCGTTCTCCCCGGACAACGGGGCCGCGTCCGCCCTCGGCTACAACTACCACGAGGACGACACCGACTTCCCGGAAAGCGGGTCCGGCTGCAGCCACGGTGGGGGCGCAGGAACGTCGCCCTGTGCGGGACCGGGCAATGCGCAGCAATGGCCGATCATGTCGTACACCGTCTACAAGTCAGCCAACCCGTTCGACCACGCCGGTGACACGTGGGTCAGCAACATGCGCGCGTACTCGATCGACGCAACAGCCGGGTCGACGTACAACATCCCGGAGACCGGCGCGACGAACAAGCTAATGTCGGGCATCACGAGTTGGTATCACAACTGGGTAGACGTGCAGGCAACGCCGGCTGGCCAGGCGGCCGCCCTCGTCCCGGGCGCTGCACCCATCTTCAACGGCGGTGCCGGTGACGGCCTATCAGGTGGACTGACAGGCGCCACGTACCGCCTGCGGGTCGACCAGTTGGACAACCTCAGCCGTGACCCTGGAGCGAATGGCCGCATACAGAGCCAGAATTCGCAGGCGCACAAAGGCTACGCGGTGCAAGCCGCCGGCTGCGGCGCGACCCCTGCCACCACTTGCTCGGTGACCGCCCTCGACGACGTCACGCTCTACACCCCACTCAAGAGTGGCGCCTTCAGCATGCCGCTGGTGTCCATCCCCCCCGAGTACGCCGGCCACGACTTCAGCCTCTACATCTACGACCCGGGGGACGTGGCGTGTTGCTCCAACGTTCTCAGCGTGACCCAGCCGACCAACAACGGCACCGCTCAGCAGGCGGCCACCACAACTGACGGGGTATGGTCCGGCCAGCACGGTGAGGGCACCAGCGCGCAACCGGCGACCTGGACGCAGCAGGTTGTCGCCGGCAACGCGTCCATCCAGACGCTGAACGGGAGCGGGTCGAACATCTTCAACGGGCTCTGGATCCGCTTCGATATCAGCGTTCCCTCCGACTACGCGTCGGGCCTCAACCCTGATATCAACCCGGCCGACCCGTCGACCTGGTTCTGGAACCTCAGCTACCAGACCCAGGCGGTGTCCAGCGACACCATCACCGCCAACCTGGGATTCGCCGGCGCACCGGTGCACATCGTCAGCGGCTGACGGTCACCGCTTCGGCTTGGCGCCCCCGGGCGGCCGGCGCGACCCCGACGCGTTGCGCTCGAGCATGCGTGCCCGCGCGCGCCGGCCCGGCGCCCCGAGAAGACGGCTGAATCCCGGGTAGAGCGCCGATGTCCCAGCGACCGCGAGCAGGTCGCCGGCGGCGATGAGCAGGCCGTCGGTCACCTTGAGCTGTTTGATGAACTGCGCGTTGGAGACCGATCCGCTAGCCGGGTGCACGAACGCGAGCGCCATCACCAGCGAGAGCAGCGCGTACATGATCCCCAGCGACAGCGACTCGAGCAGACGGAGGTTGCGCGACTGCCCGGTCAACCGCCGGGCGATCGGCATGAACAGCACGCAGGCCACCACCAGGTACTGCGGCTGGAACAGGAAGATGTCGACGATCAGGAGATTGGGGATCGACGACGTCACGTGGATGACCAGGCCGATCGGGATCTGCACAAGGAACGCCATCCCGAGCAGGACAAGCAGGCCGGGGGTGGTCCAGCCCGGCTGGGTCAGCGGGTCGGGCTTGGCCGGGCCAGATGGCCGGGCGGCGGCCGGGGGGCGGCCCGCGCCCGAGGGTCGCACTGGGCGAAACCAGCGTCGTGGCTCGGGGGCCGGCGCCGGGGCCGGGGCGGGCGCGACGGGGGCCTCCACGACGGCGGGCAGGCGCCTGCTCGCCGCCGCCCGGCGTCTCTTGCTGGCCGGCACGGCTAGTCGTCCAGCTTGAGAACGGCCATGAAGGCCTCCTGGGGTATCTCGACGTTGCCCACCCGCTTCATCCGCTTCTTGCCCTCCTTCTGCTTTTCGAGCAGCTTGCGCTTGCGGGTGATGTCGCCGCCGTAGCACTTGGCGAGGACGTCCTTGCGCATCGCTGAGACGGTCTCCCGGGCGACGATCTTGCCGCCGATGGCCGCCTGGATGGGGACCTCGAACAGCTGACGGGGGATGAGCTTGCGAAGCCGCTCGGCGAGCTTGCGGCCCTGGACGGCCGCCTTGTCGCGGTGCACGATCATGGAAAGTGCATCGACGCGCTGGCCGCCGACCAGGATGTCGAGCTTGACCAGCTTCTCGGCCCGGAAGCCCGTGATCACGTAATCGAGTGACGCGTAGCCGCGGCTGCGCGACTTGAGCTGGTCGTAGAAGTCGTGGATGATCTCGCCCAGCGGCAGGTCGTAGATCAGCGCAACCCGGTCACCGGGCTGGTACTGCATGTCGATCAGCTCGCCCCGGCGATCCTGGCACAGCTCCATGAGCGGCCCCACGTAGTCCCTGGGCACGAAGATCGTTGCCCGGGTTCGTGGTTCCTCGATGTCCTCGACGGTGGCCGGGTCGGGCAGCATCGCCGGGTTGTCGACTGCGACCATCTCGCCGCTGCGCAGACGGACTCGGTACTCGACTGTCGGAGCTGTGGTGAGCAGCTCGAGGTCGAACTCCCGCTCCAGCCTCTCCTGGACGATCTCCATGTGGAGAAGGCCGAGGAAACCGCAGCGGAAGCCGAAGCCCAGCGCCACCGACGACTCCGGTTCGTAGACCAGCGAGGCGTCGTTGAGGTTGAGCTTGGAGAGCGCCTCCTTGAGGTCCTGCACGTTGTCGGACTCGATCGGGAAGATGCCCGCGAACACCATCGGCGTGACCGTGCGGTAACCGGGCAGGGGCGCGGCCGCGGGGTTGCCCGCGTCGGTGACGGTGTCGCCAACCTTGCTGTCGCGCACGTCCTTGACCGACGCGATGATGTAGCCGACCTCGCCGGGGCTGAGCGAGCCGGTGGCGCTCATCTGGGGGCGGAACACGCCCACCTCGTCGACGACAAAGTCCTTGTCGGTGCTCATCATTCGAATGCGCTGCCCCTGGCGCACGACACCGTGCATGACCCGCACGTAGACGATGACGCCGCGGTAGGCGTCGTACTTGCTGTCGAAGATGAGCGCCTGCAGCGGGCCGCCCACATCACCCGAGGGTGGCGGCACGCGCGCCACCACGGCCTCGAGGATCTCATCGATGCCGATTCCCTGGCGGGCGCTGGCCAGCACCGCCCCCTCACCGGGCAGGCCGATGACGTCCTCGATCTCCTTGCGCACCAACTCGGGGTCGGCAGCGGGCAGGTCGATCTTGTTGATGACCGGGATGATCTCCAGGTCGGCCTCCAGCGCCGCGTAGACGTTGGCCAGCGTCTGTGCCTCGATGCCCTGGGACGCGTCAACGACGAGGATGGCGCCCTCGCACGCCGCCAGCGAGCGCGAGACCTCGTAGGCGAAGTCCACGTGGCCCGGCGTGTCGATCAGGTTCAACTGGTAGCTGCGCCCGTCCAGGGCGCGGTAGTCGAGCCGTACCGCCTGTGCCTTGATGGTGATGCCGCGCTCNNTCGATGTGGGCGATGATGCAGAAGTTGCGGATCAGCTCAAGTGGCTTTGAGGACACGAACGGCCATGCTAGCCGCGTCCGCTCTCACATGATCCGCGCATGCCCACCGCCGGGCGGCGGCGCTAGTCCTCGTTCCGGCCAACGGCCCGGCGCATCACCTCGGCGAGGTCGATGTTGCGCTTGGTGCCGGCAACCGCAGGCTTGACGCGATGGGCGAGCACCGCCGGTGCCACGCGCTCAACATCGGCGAAGGTCGCTCGGTCGCGGTTCTCGTAGGCGGCGAGGGCCTGGGCGCTCTTGCGGGTGACGATGTCGGCACGGTGGCCGTCGACCTCGAGCTCGATGCCGAGCGCGGCGATGCCCACGAGGATGTCGCGGTCGACCTCGACGTCGGGGAGGCTGCGGATGGCCCGTGCGATGCGGGCCGCCTCAGCGGTCTCCTGGGCGTCGTAGCGCGCCGCGAAGGCCTCGGGGTCCTCCTCAAAATCCTCGCGGCGCTCGACGATCTCGACGCGCTGGGCGACGTCACGGATGCCGGCAACATCGACGCAGAGGCCGAAACGGTCGAGGAGCTGGGGGCGCAGGTCGCCCTCTTCGGGGTTCATGGTGCCGACCAGGATGAAACGCGCCGGGTGCGAGACCGAGACCCCCTCGCGCTCCACCGTGTTGAGGCCCATGGCGGCGGCGTCGAGGAGCACGTCGACGATGTGGTCGTCGAGGAGGTTGACCTCGTCGACGTAGAGGATGTTGCGGTTGGCCTCGGCGAGGACGCCCGGCTCGAAGCGCTTCTCCCCCGTCTTGATGGCCGCCTCGATGTCGATGCTGCCCACCACGCGGTCCTCGCTGGCATTGATGGGCAACTCCACGACGCGCATCTGGCGCGGCTCGCGGGGCAGCTCCTCGCCGGCGGCGCTGCGCGTGCTGCAGTCGGCGCACTGCTGCTCGGCGGGGTCCGGGTCGCAGCCGAAGTGGCACCCCACCACCACCTCCTGCTCGGGAAGCAGGCGTGCCAGGGCGCGCACCGCCGTCGATTTGGCGGTGCCCTTCTCGCCGCGGATCAGCACACCGCCGATGGCGGGGTTGATGGCGTTGAGCACGAGCGCCTGGCGCATCTGCTCCTGGCCGACGATTGCGGTGAACGGGAAGACGGAACGGCCAGCCTGCATGACAGGATTGTCCCTGTTTGGCGCCACTGCGCGGCCGCAGGCGTCAGCGGCCGCGCAGGCTCCGTTCGACGCCAGCGAGGATCGCCCCCTGGCTGAGGTCGTACAGCCCCAGGTATTCCCCGCCTGATCGCTCGGCAAGATCGAGGCAGGCGTTGAACCCGTAACCACTACCGAACAGCTGCGATCGCTGCGCCTGCGAGCTTGAGCCGACGCGCGGCAGTGGGGACGCCGTGATGTGGTCGCGCGCCGAGTCGATGACCAGCATTCGCACGTGCTCGGCGCCGATCTGCGCCGCTAGCCGCTGCGCCTCGAGGAGGGGTTCCTCGCCGAAGAGCGAGATGTTGCCGCGCCCATCGCTAATGAGCACGACCAGCGGGTACACCGACGAGTCACGGAGCCGTTCGGTGCGTACCACCTTGAGACCGGCCACGAGGCCGTGTGTGAGCGGCGTGGTGCCACCGACCGCGAGCCGCTGCAGGCGTTCCTCGGCGAGGTCGACGCTGGACGTGGGCTGGAGGATGACGCGCGCGCTGCGCCCCGAGAACACTACCAGCGACACCTTGTCGCGGCGCACGTACGCGTCGCGCAGCAGCGACAGGACCGCGCCCTTGGTGGCCTGCATACGCTGCTCGGCATCCATCGAGGCACTGGCATCGACCACGAAGACGATGAGCGTACCGGTGCGACGGCGGCGCACCTTCTGGCGCAGGTCCTGGCGCTCGAGGTGGAGGACGGGCGCATCGGTGACGCCCTGCGCGGCCGCCTCGGCGCGGCGGCGGAGCTGGTGCGGCGCGGCGGCGCGGACGGTGGCATCGAAGGCGATGTCCGAGGTCTTCTCGGATTGCACAGCGCGCACGTAGCGACCGCGGCGGTCCGGGCTGCGCGCCTGGCTGCGTTTGCCGCTTGCCTTGCGACTGCGGCGGTCCCGGGGAAGGCTGATCTTGCGCACCGGGAACAGGTCGCCGGCGAACTGCTGCTGCGGCCCCTGCGCGGCCGACTCCGAGCCGCGTGCCTGGTCGCCGTGCGAAGCGCCCTCGCCCTCATCGGAGGTGTTCGACGATTCCTCGGGCGCCTCCGATTCCTCCGCCTCAGCGCCGGCCTCGGACTCGGCGGCGGATGCCTCCGCCTCACGGCGCATCTCCTCCATGCGCTCCCGCGCCGCGTCGGCCGGGGAGGAGGCGCTGCCATCGGAGGGAGTGTTCTCGCGACGGCGGTGGGCCAGCGCCAGCTCCGCGGCGGCGACGACGTCGGCGGCGCTGACCCCGAGATCGTCGAGGCCGCCGGCCGCCTCCCCGGAGCGGGCGTCGACGAGCACCTCCGCCTCGCGCCAGGCCCGGATGGTCTGGGCGGTCCGGCTGATGACCAGGTCGGCGCGGTGGCCCACGGCGGCCGCGTCCACGCAGATGAGCGCGATGAACTGGCGCATGGCCCGGGAGATGCCGACCAGCGGCAGCAGCTCGGTGGCACGTGCGATCACCTCGCGAAGGTGCTGCTGGTTGCGCTCCTCCGCGCCGCTGGCGGCTGCGGGGCGGCTGCCCCGTTCCATGACGCGCACCCGGTCGTCAAGCCCCTGGAGGCCGCCGATGTCGACGCAGAGCCCGAAACGATCGAGCAGCTGGGGACGCAACTCTCCTTCCTCGGGGTTCATCGTCCCCACCAGCATCAGTTTGGCGGGGTGGGAGAGCGACACCCCCTCGCGCTCGACGGTGTTGACCCCCATCGCGGCGGCGTCGAGCAGGACGTCGACGAGGTGGTCGTCGAGCAGGTTGACCTCGTCCACGTAGAGGAGGTTGCGGTTGGCGGCGGCAAGCAGACCCGGTTCGAAGCGACGTTCGCCGCGCTTGATGGCGGCCTCCACGTCGATGCTGCCGACCACGCGGTCCTCGCTGGCGTTGACGGGCAGCTCGACAACGCGCATGGGGCGCGACTCGCTCTGCAGCGTCTCGCCTGCGGAGGCGCGGGCCGCGCACTCGTCGCACCACCGCTCCGGGGCGGCCGGGTCACACCCGAAGCGGCACCCGGCGACAACGGCCACGTCGGGAAGAAGCGCCGCCAGGCCGCGCACGGCGGTGGACTTGGCCGTGCCCTTCTCGCCGCGGATGAGCACCCCACCGATCGCCGGGTTGACGGCGTTGAGAAGCAGCGCCTGCTTCATGGTGTCCTGGCCGACCAGGGACGAGAAGGGCAGAACACCGGCGCGCTCGGTCATCGTCGTCCATTCTCGCAGGGCCTCCCCGCCGCCCCGACGGCAGCGGGATCAGCGCCTGAGGTCGACAGCGATGGCACGAACCTGCTCCACGCCGAGGGTAACGCGAGCGCGGCAGCCGGGGTGGTCAACGGCGACGGTCACGGCCGCGCCGTCGAGGAGGGCGGAACGCTGAGCGGCCTCCAGCGGAAAGCGCAGGGCGAACGCTCCCGACACGCCATCCGCCATCTCGGGTGTGGCCGGCACGCGGTCGACGCCGATGCCCAGGGACACCGCGGCGGCGATCCCGGGCAGTTCGGCGAGCTGTTCGGCGAGCGCGACGGGGTCGGCGACATCGAGGTAGAGCGTCGCCACCAGGTCGTTGTCGCCGCCCAGCAGCTCGGAGAATGCCGCGGCCTCAGCGGCGATGCCGGCGGGGTCAGCGGTGCGCTCGGCGCGAAGCAGCTCCTCAAGGGCGGTGCGGACTGTCTCATGGGTCTCGAACACAAGCGCCAGGCCGTCGTCGAGGTCGAGGCGGCGCAGTCCCGCCGTCGACGCGAGGCGCGCCCGGCCGGCGGTGCGCTCGGCCTCGTAGCGGGCGCCGGTGCGCACCTCGCCCTCGGAAAGGCCCGCCATGGTCAGCCGCCCGCCGGGCCGGCTGCGGCAGCCAGACCGCGGCCGGCTGCGCTGGCGTCGCCCGAGGCCCCGGCGCAGTCGGCACTGTTGTGTCGCGGCACGTTCTGACCTCGTGTCGTGGAAGGCGATGACGAGCGGTCAGGGTACCGAGTTGCCGGCTCCAGCCGCCAGGCACGCGAATCCCGACCATTTAGATATGCTTTCGAGCCCATGGCGAATGTCCCCTTCGACCGCAGCGCGCTGAAGGTCGGCCAGGTGATCCTCATCGCCGGCCTCGTGACCGCCTGGGTGATCGCGTTGAGCGTGCCGCTGGCCGCGATTGCGCTGCCGCTGCTCGCCGCGATGATGCTGGGAAGCGCCCTCTCGCCGGCGACGAGCCTGCCGCGGGCGCTGTACATCGGTGTCCTGAAGCCGCGTCGCCTGGTCCGCCCGCGGGTGCAGATGGAGGATCCGGCACCGCACCGCTTCGCGCAGCTGGTGGGAGGCATCTTCCTGGTCGCCGCAAGCGCCGCCGCTGTGCTCGGACACATCACGGTCGCCTGGTCGCTGGGCTGGATCGTCATCGGCCTCGCGTTTCTCAACTTCGCCTTTGACATCTGCGTGGGGTGCATCGTCTATGCGCAGCTGGTTCGTGTCGGCCTGTTCCCGATCACAGGCCGCAGCCCCGTCGCCGGCTGACCATGCCCGCGCCCCTCCTCGCGCCGCTCATCGCACTGGTCGCACTTGCGGCGGCGGCGGGCGTGCTCCGCGTGCAGCGCTCCCGGCAGCGGCGACTGGTTGGCATCCCCCTGCCGCGCAGCCTCGCAGGGACACCCCCGGACAGCCTGCCCGACATCCTCTACTTCACCGGCGAGAACTGCACCGTCTGCGAGGTGGCTCAGCGGCCGGCGCTCAAGCGCCTCCGCGAACTCATCGACGACATCGCCATTCGCGAGATCGACGTCGCGCGCGACCGTGGCGCGGCGCGCAGCTACCGCGTGATGACGCTGCCCACCACCGTTGTGCTCGACCCGGCCGGGCGTACCACCGTCGTCAACGCGGGGTTTGCCGGCGAGGCGAAGCTGCGCGAGCAGGTCCTGGCCGCCCGCGCGGTCGACCCGCAGTCGGCCGTCGCCTGAGGACGGCGCCATCGCCAACAGCGGCGACGAGCGGCATGGTTCAATCGAGCGATGACCACCACCGAGGCGCGCGCGGCGCGTCTGTCGCCGCCGTCCGCATCGGACCTCTTCCGCGTCGACGACCTGCTCACCGACGATGACCGCCTCATCCGCGACACGGTGCGGGCGATGGTGCGCGAGCGGGTGCTCCCCATCATCGGTGAACATTTCGAGGCGGGCACGTTCCCGGCGGAGCTGATCCGTGAGACGGGCAGGCTCGGCCTGCTCGGCATGCACCTGACCGGGTACGGCTGCGCCGGCACAACGGCCGTGGCCTACGGCGTTGCCTGCGAGGAGCTGGAGGCGGGCGACAGCGGACTTCGCTCGTTCGTGTCGGTGCAGGGGTCGCTGGCGATGTTCCCGATCCACGCCTACGGCAGCGAGGAGCAGAAGCAGAGATTCCTGCCCGAGATGGCCGCGGGGACGAGGATCGGCTGCTTCGGGCTCACCGAGCCCGACGCCGGCAGCGACCCCGGCAGCATGCGTACCACGGCGACGCGCGACGGCGGCGGCTGGGTGCTGAACGGCACCAAGATGTGGATCACCAACGGGTCGGTCGCCGACGTCGCTGTGGTGTGGGCACGCACCGATGAGGGTGTGCGCGGCTTCCTCGTCGAGCGTGGCATTCCCGGGTTCACCACGTCGGACATCCGCCACAAGCTCTCCCTGCGCGCCTCGGTGACCAGCGAGCTCCACTTCGACTCGGTGGCGCTCCCGGAGTCGGCGATGCTGCCCGGGGTGAGCGGCATGCGGGGCCCGCTCTCCTGCCTGAACGAGGCGCGCTACGGCATCGCGTGGGGAGCCATGGGCGCGGCGCGCGCCTGCTTCGAGGCGGCGCTGGAGTACAGCAAGGCGCGGCGCATGCTCGACGGGCCGATCGCCCGCTTCCAGATCACCCAGGCGAAGCTCGCCTCGATGGCCACTTCCCTCGTCCAGGGCCGGCTGATCGCGCACCGCCTCGGCACCCTCAAGGACGCCGGAGCCCTGCACCCCGTGCAGGTGTCGCTGGCCAAAAGGGCCAACGTGCGCGCCGCCGTCGAGGTGGCTCGCGAGGCTCGCACCATCCTCGGCGCCAACGGGATCACCCTCGAGTACCCGGTGATGCGCCACATGAACAACCTGGAATCGGTGCTCACGTACGAGGGCACCGAAGAGATCCACACACTCATCATCGGCAAGGCGATCACCGGCGAGGACGCGTTTTCCTAAGCGGCTCCTGGTGAGCGACTGCCCGGTGGTCACGCCGCCGTGGCGACGTCCCACCCCTCGACCTCACGGAACGAGTGGTGCGCGCGGGCGGCGACGATGATGTGATCGAGCACCGGGATGCCGACCAGCGTGGCCGCGCTGCGCAGCGCCTCGGTGACCAGCCGGTCCGCCCGGGAGGGCGATGCGTCGCCCGACGGGTGGTTGTGAGCCACGACGAGGGCGGACGCCCCGGCACGGAGCGCCGGCGCCAGCACGTCGCGCGGTGTCAGCCGCGAGCTGTTGACGCTGCCGACCGCGACGGTCTCGACCGCGATGGGGCGGTGGCGCGCGTCGAGGAGCAGAACCCACACCTCCTCGCGGGGGGCGGAGCGCAGCCGGTCGAGCAACAGCACTGCCTCGCGCGGCGAGGTGATCGTGGGGCGATCGTCGGCGAGCCAGCGCTCGGCCAGCTCCCAGAGCGCCGCCAGCCGGACCGCTCGCTCGGGAGCGACATGGTGATCGCGGACCAGGCCCGCGACCCCCAGCGTGCGCCGCTCCCAGAGCGGCAGCCGGGCCACCCGTTCCGCACAAGCGACGACGCTGGGAGACGGCATGGATCCGCCGAGGACGCGGGCGATGAGCTCGGCGTCCGTCCGACCGGCAAGATCCTCGTCCGCTGACGGCGCGCGGTTGGTCACACAAAGCAG
>PLWW01000118.1 GCA_003153125.1 Candidatus Dormiibacterota bacterium
GTTTTTCTCGGAGTGTCCGTTGGTCTATTCGGCACTCTGGTTGGCGCTGGCGGCGGGTTCATCCTGACGCCAGTGTTGTTGGTGCTCTACCCCAGTGACCGGCCCTCCACACTTACGGCGATCAGTCTGTTCGTCGTCTTCTTCAACGCCGCCTCGGGATCGGCAGCGTATGCGCGCCAGCGGCGGATCGACTACCGATCTGGGGTCGCTTTCGCCGTGGCCACCGTACCGGGCGCTGTGGCCGGTGCCTTGCTCGTGTCGGTCGCTCCGATACGACTCTTCGATGGGCTGACGATGGCGCTTCTGGCTGCCTTGGCTGTCTGGCTCATGGTCGGGACGCGTCGGTCGGTTGAGGGATCGACTGGAGGTTCGAGCAACTCGCCGCGAACGCTGACCGACACGAGTGGCACTGACTTCACGTATTCGGTTCCGATGGGACGTGGCGTGGCGCTCAGCGTGATTGTGGGTTTCGTGTCGAGCTTCCTCGGAATCGGTGGTGGGGTCATTCACGTCCCACTACTGATTGGAGCGCTGGGCTTTCCGATTCACGTCGCCACGGCAACCTCTCATTTCGTGCTCGCCAATATGGCGGTGGTTGGGACCATCACTCATGCCCTGGCGGGCGACTTTGCTGGAGGGACAGGCATCCGTCGCTCCGTCGCGCTCTCAATCGGTGTCATCGCCGGAGCACAGGTGGGGGCTCGCCTCTCCCAACGCACGGGCGGCGTCCTGATTCGGCGCCTCCTCGCGATCGCCCTTGGTGCGCTCGCGGTGCGGCTGCTATTCGTCGTTGCCTAACGGACTGACGCCAGCCCGCGCCTGATGTCGGAGGACACGGGCAGAACGGCGCCGACGGCGACGGAACAGCGATCTAGCCGCAGCCCGGCGAGGATCAATTCGGTAGGAGCCGGCCACGGCGCGCCCACGGCCGCCTCCACCTCCGCGAGGAGTTCGGGCGATGCCTCTGACTCGAGGCACGACGCAGCCCCGATCACCAACCGATGGAGCAGTCTGCGCAGGCTGGCGACCTCATCCTGCGACCGCACGAGTTGCCGTCGCAGATCGTCCAGCGTGTGATCGACTTCCGCCGTCGTCCCCTTCTCCTCATGAGGTCCCATCACTTACATATGGTCGCCCCGGCTCTGGGAACCAGGTCTGCTCCACCTCTGCCGGAGGATGTGGGCGACCGACCAGGTAGCTTTGCACGTCTTCTTCGCCGCCCTCGGCAGTTCAAGACGGGTCGGTCGGTTCGCTACCGAACAGAAGGAAACGCGGTCGCCCGTGACTGTAGTCACTAATGGAACGGGATTCCCTTACGCCGTGGAACGACGCCGTGACGTGCGCTCGGTGCCGCCGAAGGCTGCTGCCCCTCAGCTACGCGATTCCGGCGCACGATGACCCTCGCGGAGGCGAACGCCCGGACCTGAAATGTCCACGCTGTGGGCAGGGATACGGCTGGCGCGGGCCCGGTTGGGTGCCGGTCGGCGGTACTCACCGCCGAGCCTAAGCGCCCGATCTGGCCACGGTGGTGCCGTTGAGGCGGACCGCCGCTGGCACGATATCGACGGTGGGACGAGCTGTCGATGGTGCGGCCGCCGACCACCAGCGAGTGTTAGCACTGGGGCGGCGGCTTCGACGGCCCGACCATCAAGGCTCTCCGCATCGCGGCCCCGATCAGACACCGGAATTCACTTGATGGTCGGACGGGCTCCACCCAATGTGGAGGGCGAGCCGGCGGCGCTGCTCCCAGCAGCCTTGACTGTCGTCGCCGCCACGCGCTCCCGTCCGAACCGCGCTGGACGAGACCGCGAGCTCCGTATTGGGACGATCCACCTCTGGCCATCCCTGCGTTTAGCGAGGTCAAGCCACACGGAGGTATGTACGAGAAGCCGGAGCATGAGGCGATCCTATGGACGCCGGCCGGTTACGGCAAGGAGCTCGGTCACGTCCAGATCCCGCCATAAGCGGGCGTGGGTCCAAACTCTCGCACGGTGGCCATCGATGCCGGAGTGAGCGTGGCGGGCGGCGGCCAAGTGACCGGCTCCAGCTGTGGAATCTCCACCGCGTATGGTGGTCCTCCCAGCAGATTGGCCAGGTTGGGCGGTTCCAGCATCGAGTGCACCAGCACCTGACCCACAAAGCGCTCGAACCGAAGCGTGTGCAGGATCGCTTTGCCGCCGCGCTGTCCGTCGTCGCTAACGTACTGCTTGACGCCCGAGAAGGTATGCGCCAGGTGAGGGCCGGGTCCCTCGTATGCGGCGATTCCGACCCTCCAACCGTCGGGTATCCTTCGCCTGGCGACCAACTTTCGCTGGTCGTGCGTCGAGACGCGCAATGGTGAGCCCTGCGCTGTTGTCAACTCCCGCACGATGGCGTTCTTGAGCAGCCACTGCGCCAGCACCCGCTGGCCATCTGGACCGACGATGAGGCCGTCTCCACCGCTCATGGCGATGAGTGCTGGCTTCACGCGGTCTTCCAGGGTCGCCATCCACCCACCATTGCAGTGGTGGCAAACACGAATCGTTTGATTGAGCACGGGGACGGTTCGGTCTGGATACAGCCCACCAAAGCTCATCGTGAATCTGCCAGCCCCGGGGTCCCGGTCGAGGTAGTACCGGCTCATCCATTGGGGATCAGCGTGCTCAGCGGAATCCGCGGGGCGGTCGCAGAAGGGGCATGCGCGAGCCACGATGCAAAGTATTGACTACGGGTCTGCTGACCGCCTGTGCTTCATTGTGTTGTAGTCCGTGATGCCCAGCACAGCGATGCTCATCGCCAGGGTCGCGGGCGCCGGACTCGGGGGTGTTGCCGTCTGCCATCTGCGCATCATCGGCCAAC
>PLWW01000096.1 GCA_003153125.1 Candidatus Dormiibacterota bacterium
CGAGCCTCGTCTCCCGCTCCACTCCCCTCCCCCGTCCCCCTCTCCCCGACCAGTTACCGCCAGCCTTGGCTGCTACGGGCCCCAATTGGGCCCCATACACGGTAGCCCGCGGCATCCCGCCGTGCACCTCCGCATCACGATGGCGGCGGAATCCGTATTCAGAATGGCCCCCACCGACCCCTAATGGCACTTGGCATCATGGCGACCGTCGCTCTCGAAAAGCGGTGTGGTCAATCGCCACGGTCCGCGCCGCCAGCAGACCGGCGACGTCTGCAGCCGCACGCCTCAGTTCGCGATGCGGAAGGCGTTGGCCGAGGGATCGACGTCGGTGGTAGGGTCAGTCGCGTAGCGGCTCGCTGGCGAGTTCAGAACCGGTCGCGACGCGGTCATGAGAGCGATCGACACCACGGCCAGCGCCTTGGTAAGGCGTAGGTCGTGGGTTCAATTCCCACCTTGGGCTCCGCTGTCTTGTCTCAGGACATCGTGGACACATGTCTCACGTCATCGAGGACGAGTCTAGACAGCCCCCTGGCCTGGTAATCGCGGGACGGGTCGAGGGTGAGCTGGCGAATCAGGGAGCCGTCCTCGCGGATCACGCGGATGTCCCTGTTGGCCACCAGGAGCCGGACGACCTCGCCGGCGTGGGCCCTGCCCAGGCCGATGTGGTGGAGGGGCTGAGATAGCGGACGGTCACGCGGCCGCTGGTGTCGACCTTGTCGTGGCGGACCCGGAAGTGGGTGATCGGCTGGGGAAGGGCCGGGCCGGCCTTGAGACGGGCGTTGAAAGCTGGCAGTGGGTGGTGTCTGCCTGCCACAGCTCGTTGGGCAGAGCGGCTTCGAAGCGGATGAAGGAGGAGCGTGGCCGCTTGTGTGGCTGGGGAGTGATCAGGCCGTGGCGGGAGAGGATGCGCCAGATGGTCGCCACCGAGGGCACGGTGTCGACGGTGATGCCGAGGTGGTGGGCGATGGTGTGAGGGCCACAGTCATGGCCGGCGTCGGCGAGCTCGTGGCGGAGCCGGACGATGGCCGCTCGGACGTCGGCGCCGACCTGGTGCGCACAGGATCGAGGACGTCGCGAGCGCGCTGTGAGGGCCTCGTAGCCACCCGCGCGGTATCGCGTGGTAGATCCAGCTGCGCGAGACCGCGTGGCTGCGGGCGAGTTGGGTGGGGCTGCGCCCCTCGAGGACGACGGCGTCGACCAAGTGGCGCGCCAGGGCCATCTGGTGGCACCTCCCCCTCAAAGGTGTCCACGTCATCGAGGACGAGTCTAGACAGCCCCTGGCCTGGTAATCGCGGGACGGGTCAAGCCCACCAACACCCTGCCTACGTCGAGCGTCCTGGATCGGGTGCTTCGGCGAGTTGCATAGGTGCAGAGTCCGCGACAGGCGATGAGTCGAAGGTCAGAGGCGCCGTGCGGCGCGGCATGACCAAGAGTGCGGCCAACACGAGCGCGGCCACCACAACAAGGGCCAGAAAAACACCATGCGCCGCGTCGTAGAGGGCGACGCGAACGAACTCGGCTACCGAAGGTTCCACCCGGGCGTGGTTGCCGAGAACAACGCTGGTTGCTTCGACCCCATGCGGCAGCCGGCCGGCAAGCACCGCCGGGGGATGGTTGAACCTGTCAGCGAGGGTGGCGTTGGCAATCGCTCCGAAGAGACCGGCTCCGATCGCGCTCCCGAGCGAGCGGCAGAACATGTACGTGCCGGTCACGACGCCACGTCGGTCCCACGTCACGACGGACTGGACGGCGACCAGAGATGGGCTCGACGTGAGGCCCAGGCCGGCCCCAACCGCAAAGGCAGCGCCCGCGACCTCCCACACGTGCGCCTGAAGCGGGAGCAGGGCGAACAGGATTGCGCCGACGATCAGGACTCCGGAGCCGATGAGAGCAGTGTCACGAAATCCTATCCGCAGGTACAGGCGGCCTGAAAACGTTGCCGCAAGCGGCCATCCGATATTGAGAGGCGCGAGTGTGAAGCCCGCCACCAATGCTCCGGTGCCGAGTACCCCCTGAACATATGTGGGCACGTACGAGCCGAGGCCGATCAGGAGCGCACCGACGCCAAGCGCGGCGAGGCTACCGCCGGACAGCGTGCGCCGACTGAAGACCCACATCGGAACAACCGGCTCGGCGGCCCGCCGCTCCACCACCACAAAAACCACAAACATGGTCGATCCTGCTGCCGCTATCAGCACACTGGGCGCCGACATCCACGCCCACGAAACACCACCCTGAAGCAGATCGACGATGAGCAGAGAACAACCCGCGGTAAGCGTGACCGAGCCGACGAAATCAATTCGGTGCGAGCGGCGCATCACCTTCTCGTGGAAGTGCGTGACGAGCATCCACACTGCAATCGCGCCGACCGGAAGGTTGACGAAGAAGATCCATCGCCAGGACAGGTATTGGGAGAATACCCCGCCGAGCGTCGGCCCGAGCACTGCGGCGGCGCCCCAGACGCTCGCGACGTATCCCTGCACCCGCGCTCGCTCTCTGACGGTATAGAGATCGCCAACGATCGTCATGCTCATTGGTTGCACCGCACCAGCCCCGATCCCCTGCACGGCACGGAAGATGATCAACGTCATCATGTTCCACGCCACGCCGCATAGAACGGAGCCGAGGAGGAAGAGCGCGATGCCAAAGAACATCACAGGTCGGCGACCGAAAACGTCCGCGAACTTGCCGTATAGAGGCACCGTGACTGCCTGAGTCAATAGGTAAATGGAGAACAGCCAAGGAAACTCTGAGAACCCGCCGAGATCGTGGACAACCGAGGGAACCGCGGTCGAGATGATCGTGCTGTCGAGAGCGACCAGTGCCGTGCTGAGCATGACGGCAGCCAGCACCGGCCCTCGCTCCGAGCGGAAGCCCACGCCCTTGCGTCTTGTGGGCGTCGCGTTGGTCATGCGTACCTGGGCCGAGGGGAATGCGTCTCAACGGCCATTATTGGACAATACCCACTGATGTCGGCGCATTGCTCTGGCCACCGTCGCGCCCGGACGGAACATCGCGCCCGACCTAGCTGTATTCAGTCATGTTACTGCAACCGCGTACGACGCCCGGGGCGGGCGTAGTTCGGGGATTGCGGTCACGCGTGCCGCCGACGCTGAGGTTCGTTCTAGTTCGCTTGGACGTCCCATTAGGGAGTCGAGGTCAGGAGGGTCCCGGAGTGTGCGCTGTGCTCGGGCGCAATCCGAGCGTCGAGAGGAGATTCAAGTTTGCCGTCCGACCGATGCGCCTACGGTAGTCTCACGTGCTGCGGGCCGAGCTCGCCGATGCTCCGGACGCCCAAGAGTTGCATGGTCCGACGAATCTCGCGACTCAGGATTTCTACAGCGCGTTCCACGCCACGTTCACCACCCGCCATGAGACCGTACAGGTAGGCACGGCCGACCAACACCGCCTTCGCGCCGAGAGCGGCTGAGGCGACGATGTCGGCGCCGCTCATGATTCCGGTGTCCAGCCAGACCTCAGTGCGATCCCCGACGGCGTCGATGACGTCGGGGACGAGACGGAGGGGTACCGGAGCACGGTCTAGCTGGCGCCCGCCATGGTTGGACAGCACTATCGCGTCTGCCCCGGCATCGGCCACACGCCGGGCGTCGTCGACCGTTTGGATCCCCTTGATGATCAACGGGCCGTCCCAGAAAGACCGTAACCACTCCAGATCAGCCATCGTCATCGTCGGATCGAAGAGCTCATCGATAAGCTCGGCGACCGTGCGATCCCACGAGCTCAAGGAAGCGAAGGAGAGGGGCGTGGTGGTGAGCAGGTTGATCCACCAGGCCGGGTGAGCCGCGGCTTCAACCACAGTCTTCACCGTGAGCGAAGGTGGGATAGAGAAGCCGTTACGGATGTCGCGTAGGCGCAAGCCGGCTACAGGGACGTCAACAGTGAGCATCAGAGCCTCGAAGCCAGCAGCCTTGGCACGCGTCATGAGCTCCTCGCAGGCGGTCCGGTCTTTCCAGATATAGAGCTGGAACCACTTTCGCGCCTCAGGTGCTGCGGCGGCCACCTCCTCAATCGACGTCGTGCCCAAGGTCGACAGCGCATAGGGAATGCCGTACTTTTCAGCGACCCGAACTACGGCACATTCGCCCTGATGATTCATCATCCGCGTAAAGCCGGTGGGGGCGAAGGCGAAAGGGAGGGCTGATGGGCGTCCGAGTAGTGACGTGGTCGTGTCAACGGTGGACACATCTCGCAGGACTGATGGGCGGAACTCCAAGGTCTGGAACAGGCGTCGCGCGCGGTGCAGACTGATCTCCTCGTCGGCGGCGCCGTCGGCGTAGTCGAAGACCGCACGTGGGGTGCGACGACGGGCCAAACTACGCAGATCGTTGATCGTCAAGGCCCTCAACAGGCGACGCCTGGTCGGGTTCAGCTCGATGGGTTTGGGTTGCAACAGGAGCCTAAGCTCGGACCACTTCGGAATCTGCCGTTCTGTCATGTGAGTCCTCCGAAATTGAATCGGTCAACCGCCCCTTCGGTGATTGACCGTTGACCGTCGTGCCACGCGGTTCGAGCCGTCGGGTGTCGCCGCTGAAGGTAGCCAGGGGCGTATTGTGGCCGCTGGCCAAAAATAGGGGCGCCGTGGTGTTAAGCGCCGCAAAACGCCAGCGGCGCGGCGTCAAGACTCCTCCGGGTTGAGGATCCCAAGCGGATCGAGAAGCCGCTTGATGTCGTACGCGGCTGGCCGAGTCGCCGCCCATCTCTTGGCTGAGATTTCGACCCGCCCCGATCCCAATGTTAGCGTGCTAATCCAGCACTCGGAGAGCATGCCGTCAATGAACGTCCACAAGCCGCCTGTCAACGCCGCCGGTTCGAAAGGAGCGCCTACGTCCCGCACGATTTGGTGAAGGCGGTCCCCGGGATGGTGGGCGGCCCACTGACGGCATCAAGCGCGGTCGTGTATGAGGCATTCGAGCCATCCACCGCTCGCTGAGATGCCCTCGGAAACGCGCTCCCGCGTGGTTGACATCGCGGTTGGCGAGACCGGCACGAGCTGTTGGTTACCTGGCGACAATTGGGGCCCGCGGAAGCGCGTGCAGACCGCAGCCGGGTAGCATGCCAGCACGCCCGAACTGGTGCTGTGCATTGCATAAGCTGGCGTCCTTCCCGACCACCATAGAGGTGTAGCGATATGGGGCCGATCGTTGTCCTTGCTGGAGGTGTCGGCGCGGCTCGCTTCTTGCAGGGGGTGCAGGCCGCCATGACGGTGCGAGAGCTGACCATCGTCGGCAATGTGGGTGATGACACCGAAATCGCCGGGCTTCATGTGTGCCCCGATTTGGACACTGTCCTATACACGCTGACCGGCCAGATCGATGAGGAGCGTGGCTGGGGCGTCCGCGGTGACAGCGCTCGCGCTCTCGAGCGCGCGCGGTCGCTCGGGTACGACGAGTGGTTCTGGCTCGGCGACCTCGATATCGGTCTGCATCTGGCGCGCACCGCATGGCTCCGGTCAGGACTGCGGCTGAGCGAGGTGACACAGCGGCTCGGCCGTGCTCTGGGGTTGGCGGACTGTCTTTTGCCGGTCAGCGACGAGCGTCTGCGCACCATCATCGAGACGCCCGGCGGAGATCTCGAGTTTCAGACGTATTACGTGCGTCACGGTCACCGCGACGACGTCCTCGGGATCCGCTTTCAGGGCGCCGACGCGGCAACACCCGCGCCGGGCGTAGTCGAGGCCCTCGCCGACGCAGCTGCGATCATCATTGCCCCGTCCAACCCCCTGATCTCAATCGGTCCCATCCTCGCTGTACCCGGTATCCGGGACGCGCTGCTCGATCGCCGCGTCCCTTGCGTGGCAGTGAGCCCGATTGTGGGGGGGCAGGCGCTGCGCGGCCCTGCAGCCCACATGATGCGGACGCTTGGCCACGAACCGTCGCCGGTGGGCGTAGCCGACATCTACGACGGCCTCATCGACGCGATGGTCATCGACCAGATCGACGCTGAACTCGCAACAGATCTCGAGAGGCGAGGCCTATCGGTGCATGCCACCGACACGATTATGCGCGACGCGAAAGCACGGCAGCACCTGGCCAACGTTGCTCTCGAGGTCGCTGGGATCAGGGTCGGCAAGTGACTATCGAGATCATTCCTCTGGCGTTTGATCACGAGATCGAGCCGTCGCACGACCTCTCGATCCTCGTGCTCAACGCCGCGCCGCCGCTTCGGAGTGGCGACATTATCGTGGTCACACACAAGGCGGTGAGCAAGAACGAGGGCCGCGTCGTGGATCTCTGCGGCGTGCAACCGTCCGCGCGGGCCGTGGAGGTCGCGGCAACCCACTCTGATCCACGCTTTGTGGAAATAGTCCTCCGCGAGAGCCGTCAAATCATCAGACAGCGCGGTCCGCTGCTGGTCGTCGAAACGCATCAGGGGTTGGTCTGCGCAAACGCTGGCGTGGATCGCTCCAACGCCCCCCGACCTGACAGCGTGGTGCTCCTGCCGGTCGATCCTGACCGGTCGGCACGCCGGCTGCGTACTTCACTGGAGGCGCAGACAGGCAGACGGGTCGGCGTCATCGTCGCCGACACGATGGGCCGGGCATGGCGTGAGGGCATCGTCGGCACCGCAATCGGGGCCAGCGGCTTGGAGACGTTGCGAGAGCTGGTAGGGGCCGTCGATCCCAACGGCTACGAACTGAACAGCACGGTGGTTGCCATCGCCGACGAGCTCGCTGCGGCGGCTGACCTCGCGTTCGGCAAGCTCGATCGGGTGCCCTTCGCCCTCATTCGTGGATACGCTGCGGCTGGAGACGGATCGGCGCAAGAGGTAATTCGCTCACCGCAGCACGACCTTTTTCGGTAGTGGATGCGCCAACAACCCGGCCTCGCGTGCATCCTCGGCCGTGTCTACGTCGAGCGCGAGACCCGGGATATCGACCACGTGGCACGACAGTCGCGCAGCGTGGGCTGCCGCTTCGTGTGCCTCACTGCTGCGTGGCGTGCCGAACAGCGGGTGCAGCGCGTCGGAGGGAGTGACCAGTAAGGCGTTGGTGCCGGCGTCCCGTGCTCGAGCGATGCAGACGCCCTGCGGTGGAGCGGCTGCGACAAACTGGCGCAACTCGGCGGCCGTCACCAATGGGAGGTCTCCCGCGAGATACAGAACGCGGGCCGGGGGCCGAAGCAGCAACGCAAGGCCATGCACCAAGCCCTGGTTCCACGGTAGGTCGCCGTCGGACAGGATCGCGACATCCAACTCGACGGCCAGCGCCGTGGCCGTGGGTTCGGACGTTACGAGGGCCACTGAGCCCAGGTCGGCAGCGTGCGCTGCGGCAACGACTGACCTGAGCATGTTGAGCATCAGGAGGCGCCTTTCGGGTGGCGAGACTTGGGGCATGAGCCGCTGTTTGGCAAAGTCCAGCCTCTTGAGACCGATGATCGTTTGGATGGCCATCCTCTAGGCGGAGGCGACCACGGAGTCGGCGATGTCCTTG
>PLWW01000120.1 GCA_003153125.1 Candidatus Dormiibacterota bacterium
CACACCACTCCAGGGGACTTGACCTAAACTCAAACCCAAGACTGGCCGTCCGTATACGAAGAAGCGGCCGTAGCGCGCCAGGAGCCGCAGTGAAGGGACCACTGAAATGGACGCGAAATGGACGCGGAGTCCACCCGAGCTGCAGTGTGAGATCGCTGAAGAGACCGCTCTGGGTGCTCGCCGATAGCGGTAGGTTGGCGCCGCGATGTCCGCCGGCCGGGGAGACCGGCGAGCCTGCTTGGGTTCCAGTCCACGCGGGACCCGATCTTCCACATCACGAACCGCTCAGCAGACAGATAGGCAGAAGAGATCCGGACCGTTCCGGCGCGGCGGGTGATAGGTGTGCTCCTCACCCACCTTGGGCAGTCCCTACACGTTGCGCTCCGCCGCGGCCCCGTCGATATGCCAGAGGACTTTCGGCGCCACATCGAGGACCAGTACGGCGTCTTCGACTACCGGCTGAAAGCCGTGGGCGCGCTCCTGACCCGCCAGGCCCTGAAAGCGCATCGTCCGGTGGAACACGGAACGCCAGGGAGACATCTTGGCGAGACGCTTCCGTGAGGACCGCCGGCGCGCTATCCCCTGAGTCCAGCCCCCGGTCGTTACGTCAATGGGTGGTGCGGACTGGTTTCAGCGACCGCCGCTCGTTGGTCGAATACGTCAGTGTAAAAGCCGCAGTCGCACCACTGCAGTTCGTCGGCGGTGCGCTCACCCTCGAGTCGCAGCCGAGGCGCCACGCTGCGAGCGTCGGCGTCTCAGGTGCATGGCCGCTCTCATGAGGGCCGGGTGCGCCACCATGGCAACGGTGTCCTTGCATGAACGCGTCCGTTTATCTTCAGAGCCGGGTCGTGGACGAGGCCCTGACCTGACCCCTGGGAACTGGTCCAGCTGACGGCCCGCCACCGGGTCTGTGCCGATTCGATGAGCTTGAACGCCATCGCGACACCGGCGGCGCGGGAGCCGGGGCCCTTGGTGACTCGCCGGCGAAGCCTGAGCTGGCGAGGAAGTTCCACGACAACGCCGTGAGGTCCCTCCCGGAGGAGCGCGCGGCCAGAGATCGCGGCCCGAACGCTCGCCCTTCCTGACGCTCAGAGCGTCGAGGATCTCACCGCGCTGCTGACCTCGGTGGGGGAGCGCTGAGGTCGAGGACAGTTACCGCTCCCGGACTGCGTAGGTCAGGTGGGTCACCCGCCGCATCGGCTCCGCGCGGACCGGCTCCAGGACCACGCGGCCCGCGTCCACGCCCTCGAACAGGCGGATTCCGGAGCCGACAAGCACGGGTGAGAGCGCGATCGAGAACTCGTCGATCAGGCCGGCGTTCACGTACTCCAGGATCGTTGCGCCGCCGCCCGCGATGCGGACGTCCCGGTCGCCGGCGGCCTCGCGGGCCTGGTCGAGCGCGGCCTCGATGCCGTCGTTGACGAAGTGGAAGGTGGTCCCGCCCGGCCGCTCCCAGGGGTCACGCTTCTCGTGCGTCACGACGAAGACCGGCGTGTGGAACGGCGCCTCCTCCGGCATCCACGTACTTCATTTCCGCGGGCGCGCACTCGTTGCGACAGGACTAGCGTTGTCCCTTGGATGGTCGCGCACTGCGAACCGGTTTGCCCTTAGGGCGACCGCGTCGCTCGTGCAGATGGTCGGCGACCTCGGCGTAGCTCGACCCTGCCACCGCGTCGAGCGCGTACCGAACGATCTCGCTGAGCGTCAGCTCGCGACCTTCCTTGATTGCCGCTGCACGCAGCTTATTCAACATGCGCCTGTGCCTCGACGTGACGTACACGAATAGGCGCTGATCACACACTTCGCGCATGGAGAATATATTATAATAGTTATATATTGAACGCTGCCTACCGCTTCGAAGTTGAGATGCGTGAGGACGTAATCCGCTGGCTGTCGTCACAACCGTTGGCGGATCTCATCGTCGACGAGGTCGAGGGGCTGCGAGGCGTGCCTGACCTGGTCGCCGCGACGGTCATGGCAGATGTCCTCACCGCACGCCTCACGATGTCGTTAAATCCAGTTTGTCGGCCGTGGGACGCATACGTCCTGCAGACGATTGGCTCCGGGATCACTCAGGAGGATCTCCGACACCTGCTTGCCGGTGACTGGAAGGCATGGCGACGGACCTGTTTGGCACGCCTCATCAAACAAGGGTGGATTGCGCACGATGGCGGCCCAGAGAACGACGACTCGCGAACTTGGTTGGCTGTCGACGGCTTCGACAACCCGTTCACACGGCTGACGGCGGTGAACCTAAAGCTGCGCGACTGGCGCTCAGGATTTTGGCAGGCGAAACACTGCTCCACTTACGTCGATGCGTCGTACCTCGTGCTTCCGGTGGCAGCGATTTCAGAAGAGTGTCTTCAGAGCATGCAAAAGGGTGGGTTGGGGCTCTTGGGATTACAGGATTCAGGGGTGACCGAGGTGGTGGCACCGCAGCCTGCACCATGGGTGGACACACTGACCAAGCGCACCGTCAGCGAGCGTCTCATTGCCGCAGTGCGGTATCCAGAGTTGTCCGCTCGTCGGGCCGGGTCGCCTGGCAGCCCGGGGGTGAGGGTCTGGAACAAGATGCCTGTAGCGGAAACATCTTCGGCTCGGAGAACCGCATAGGGAACGCCCTCTACAGGACGGCGGCCCAAGCATCGAGAAAGCCTCCGGCTTCCTCGGGGGTCACGACGGGGAGCCCGGCGTATCGCGTCTGCGCTCCAGCGGTCGCGGTCCGGACAGATGCATGCATGCCGGCTGGTCCGCCTGCGCTCAACGCGGCCGCCTGCTGCCGCATAACTAGCGTGTTGTGGCGGAAGAGGTCGGGCCGGCCCTCAGCGGGACATTGGGTGATAGGAGGATGACCGGGCGGCAGGATGGCTTGAGCGTATGGAGTACTGGGCGCGAGGTCGTTGGTCAGGTGACCGCCAGCGAGCAAGCCGGCGCGGGTATTCAGAGTGATCGAATTGAGCAACGTGGGGACGTAGTACCAGTCGCGTCGTTGCGATCCTCCGCCACCGCTGTGTGAGCGGTAGGTGAAGTTCTGGAGCAGCGACGATGCGCCGACGGACCATCCCGCGGCACCGAGGGCGCCCAGCACTAGCCCACTCGAATAGCGGCGACCAACCACGACGGCGATACCCGCCGAGGCGACCTGGCCGATCAGGGTGCGCATAGCCTCCAAGGTTTCGACATCTCCGAGAGGAGTTGACGACGCCTGAGCCGTCCTGATCAGAAGGTATAGGACCGGGGTCGGCGAGGCTCGCAGAGCGGCGGCAATCGAGTGAAGGTTCGCGATCAGGGCCGCTTCCGTAACAGCCGCCGCGGCCCATACCGTTCGTGGCTCACGACGGCGCACGATTTCGTCCTGCAGGGTCTGGGCGCAGGACATGCTTTCTGTCACCCAATCTACGGGGTCCCTGCTGCGCTGGACAAAGTACGGAGCGATCACGACATCCGCAGAGGGTGCAGTGGAGGCTACATAGTCCAAGATCGATGCGCACATCGCGCGACGTGATGGTTGAGCTGACGCTGTCCCGACGGCCGGAGGTGGCTGGGATCCCCAGGGAAGTGCTGTGTACCGCGCGTACCGGGCCGCCAACGGCTCCTGAGCGAAATACGTCACTGGATCCACCGCGACTTGAGTCGCGTGATCGCGGATACCCGCCGCGGCTCTGGTCAGCTGTGCGGCAGGCCGTGACCTCATTTCGATGACGATCCCGTCTGGCTGCAAGGCCTTGAGGTACGCAGCGTTGACATATGGATCTTCTGCCCCGAGAACCGGCCAGAATTCGAACCGAGCACCGGCCGGGTTCGCCGAGGCCAGGCCGCCAGCGTCTGGTGCAACAGAAGCCAAATCACCCTCCTCGAACGAGTTCAGAGGCCGCATCGCCATGACCATGATGAGGCATGGGGCGGCGAGCGACCAAGGTCATCGATCCAGACTTCCGCTGGCCCGTCCGTGTCCAACCCGCTGCCATACCGACGCCATTTCCATGACGCGAGTCGTGCGGGTCGCGGGTCGCCACTGCCCTTGTGAGGTCCGTCCAACGCTCTCGGGCCAGATCTCGAGGGGCGGGGTACCCGTCGTCGCGGGCGCGAGCGCGTCGAGCGATCCCTCAGAAGGCCGGCTGAGACGCCTCGCCAGCAGGTTTATCCTGGCGGGTGATTTGCCAGCCACCCGGCCCAGGATGAAGGCGGTGAGCGGAGTAGCGCGCCTTGATCGTCTGGTGGGCGGATCCGGTCAGCGCGCCCACCGCGAGGCCGCCAAGAAAGAGGAGCAAGAAACCTTCGGCGCTCTTCGTGGCAGCACCCAGCGCGGCGCCGCCGGCAGCGCCAACTGCAGCTCCCTCCAGCCACGAGCCAACAAATTCAGTAATGGCGGCCTGGACAGTGGCGAAGCCGAGCTGCTGAAACGCCGCAGTGAGTTCGTCCATCGCAGTTCCGTGGTCGCCGCGCTCCAGGTGGACGGCGACGTCGTATCCGTCTGCCGACGGTGTGATCGACGAGACCGTCGCCCCCTGCAGTGCGGAGGTGATCGCGTCGGTAGTGAGGGGCGGCATGTCATAGGTCGGAGGCAGCCGGAAAGCCTTCGTGACATGGGTTTCGTACAGCGACATGGACCGCTCCTACGATGAGGTTGGTGACCGCCCAAGGCTAGACCCACACTCGCCGATTGTCAATAGTAGCGAGACAACTGGTACTGTGTCTCGACTGATGTGATAATGATGCCCGTGGATCATTTCGACATCGTTGGACTCAAGGAGATCGCCGAGCGTCTCGGGGTGAAGCAGCAGACTGCAGCTGCCTGGCGACACCGCGGGCTTCTCCCGGCTCCCGAGGGCATCGTCTCGGGCGCACCGGCCTGGCAATGGCGGACCATCGAACAGTGGGCAGTCGCCACCGGTAGGTTTGGCGGGGTTGCTGAGTTCGTCGCCGACAGCACCCGGGGATGGCGGGTGCTCGACGTGGCACCGGTGCAGATCGGTCCTGGGGTGGTGGTGCGTCAAGTGTCCCAGCCTTTCCCGCAACCGATGGAAGACGGCCGAGTCGAGAACCATGTCCGCTTCCTGGCCGCGGAGGACGGTCAGTGGTATCAGTTGCCACACGACGCCTACCTACGTGGGACCGGCGCTGCCGAAAGCGCCTCTTCGCGGGTCGGAAAAGCTCTTCTCGCCGGCGCTGCCGCCGTCGGTGCCATTGTGGTCCTCAACGAAGCCGCGAAGCAGGGGAAGCCGCCGATCTGAACAGCGGCCCGATCCTCGATGGATCCGCCAAGTCGGCATCCAGTTGTCACAGAGTAGGTGCGTACACGGCTGCTCGAAAGCTCGGGACCGCCATCGCATGTGAGCTGACGAGGCAGACATGGCGACTCCACGACGTTCGCCGCCGGGGTCAGATTTCGCCGCCGTCCTCGAAGCCGCAATCGTCACAGCGCATCCCCGCATAGGTGTCATCGCGCTCGACGTCGGTCTGCGACCAGCCGCGAAGCCTGCTGACCTTCGCCCCACACTGCGGACAGCACACCACCGTCCCGTAGCCCTGGAAGTACCTCACCTCGATGGCCGCCTCGTCGAGGGCGCCCTGGATGGCGAGAAGGCGCTGCTGGTCGTTGGCGAAGCCCATGATCTCGTTGACGGCGCGCCCGACATCCTCATCGATGAGGTCGATCCATTTGAGCCGCCGGAGCAGCGGCGGTGGGAGAGTGCTATCCAGCCGCACGGTGATCACCCGGAAGCCGTCGTCGTCGATGGCACGAGCGATGGCGGTCTCGAGCTCAGCCCTGACCCAGGCGGAACGATTCGCCTGGGTCGACCACACGAGGACGACGGTGTCCACGGCGGCGAGGGCGTCGTTCACCTTCCCGGGAATCGAGTCCCCCGCCTTGACCTCCCATTCATCGAACCAGACGTCGCCGCCGACAAGGCGCAGCTGCCCGCCAAGCCTACGCGCGGTCTTCCTGTCGTGATGGTTGTACGAGATGAAAACGTGCATGGTCAGATGATCCCAGGCGGGACGCTCGCGCTTGGAGGAGACATGGGTGCGGGCGAACACGTCTGATGTTCGGTCGCCCCTGCGGAGCACCCACGGCGTACGACCGCGGGGTCTAGCGTTATTGGGACCTCTGCAGCGGCCGCACCGCCTGGGTTCCATGGTCAGGGACGCGTGACCGGCTGGCCGGCGCTGCCGTGGTGTTCTACGCCACCACGTACGCCGTCGTGGCTGCCGCAACGCGGCCGGCCCACCGCGAGGGGAGGGCGGGCGGGTCAGCAGCTAGGTGTAGTACCCAGATAGGTTATTGACCCGAGCGATGGGTGGGAGGCCGCCCAACGCGGTGTGGCTGCGATGATGGTTGCAAGGGATATTTGCCGGGCGTCGGTTCGACGACGTGACGGACGGCGGCCGACCGGTGCTTAGCCGCTCATCGGCGCGCCCATTCACCGTAGCATCCCGCGGGCGAGCCAACATCCAGGCTTCAGGGCGACGACGTCGCGGGCTTCGGCCCAGCCGCCACGGACGAACTGTCGGGCGACAATAGCTTGGTGGCCCTCGCATCGATCAGTCGGGTCACCGCTTGTTGCGATAGTCCAAACGCCACCGCGAATCCTAGGAGCGACATGCCGCTCTGGGGCTTGAGAACGTCGAAGAGGCCTCTCTGGAGTGCAAAGAGGCCAGCGATGCCGGTGAGGGCCGCCGCTGGCAACTTCAGCAGCGCCTGAGCGGTCGAGAGCGTGTATGGGCTGAGGCCCGTATCCGCCTGGTTGAGGAGCGGAAGGGCGGCCAGACCGCCGCCCACCACCGCCATGAGGGTGAGCAGGAGGAGGTCCCAACGACCAGCCTTTGGGCCGGGCAGCGGGCAATCCGGCGCTTTCGCGGTGCCCGTGCAGAGCGAAAAGAAGTCAGGAAACACAATCGAGGCGACCAGTACCAGAACTGACAAAACGGCGAGAATCAGACCCGCGATGTATACGCGGTCTCGGAAGCGTCGTATCCCATACTGAGTCGCGTCTAGGCGCTGGTTGACCTGCTCGCTGATCGCCCGCAACTCTCTCCGATCGTCAGAGGTCACGGGCGGATACTGCGGGCTGGCAGTTGGACCTCCCCCAGCGGGCCTGACGGCCGGTGCCGGAAGTGCAACGGACTTGCCACGGACCGGGCCGGCCCCCGCTGACGCGGGGTCTAAGCTCGCCGGTGCGACCGGCGTAGACAGTCGCGTGAGCGTCTGCGTCCACACCGCCGGCCGCGGATCGCTACTTGCAAATCCGGCCGTTGCAAGCGTGGCGGCAATATCGCGGGCTCTGGCTCGCAAGGTCACCTCATCTGCGATGGTCAGGAACGCTGCGTCAGCTCGATGGAGACAGGAAAACGCGGCGCCGATGGTATCGCAGCCCCACCACTCGGCGACCTTCCCAACGAAGCGTCGGCGAGTTGCTCTGGGTGGCGGCGCTGGCGTCCAGCCCTCGCCCCCGTTCGGAATCAAGTCAACGGGAATCTCCCCCATCCGACTCAGAACCCGCGCGTCGCGCAGACCACGCCAACAGTTGAGGTAGTCCACCTCATTCCGGGCAGCGGGGGGAAGCCTGCGCAGGTCGTCCTCAAAGCGCTCGATCCTCGAGCTCAGATAGGTGCGCAAGGTCACGCCGCTCCTCCGCCGAATTCCGCCTCAACCGTGGTGCGGAGTATCCATCGGGGCGGTCGGACCATTCAACCCCGTGTGCTCGTGCGACCTGGCCGACATCCGCGGATGGCACACGAAGGGCCACGGACTGGATCACCACCTTCGCCGGGTTGGCGGTGACATTGTGCTCATTCTCCATCGGATCGAGCCCTCCTCTGAGAGAACGCCCGGTGTCGCGATTGGACAGACTCGCCGCGGAGCAGTGAGGAAGGCCAGCTTGGATCGCGCATCGCGAGAGGTCGGTCTGTGTTCGAGGTAACCGGCAGGCGCTCCTGCGCCCCGTCCACTTGCCCCGATCACCCTCCAGCAGTAAGGGTGCTCCCGCGGGTAGAGCAGCGCCAAGTGCTCTGGCAACTGCGTCCGGCGGCCGGCGAGCAACGGCTCGCGTTGACTAACGTGAAGCCGACTTGGCGTCCGCTTGGAGGATTCGTCAGCCAAGCGCTGGCCCTGGCCGCCAAGTCCAGCCCACCCACGCGCGCGCCTCTCAAAAGAACTCACGTCACGGAACTTCACCGATATGATCGCGCCGGCGTTGCTGGTGCAACGATGCTCGTCCTATGAGTTATCGCTGGTGCTTTCTTACACTGGTACTACCTCGCCATCGTGTGACCACCATGTACGGCTGAGGAGGCAGCGTCGTGTTTGCGCGCCTATTTGCGCTTGCCCACTGTGGCTTCGCCGCGATCCGTTGGGCACGCACCAGTCGGTCACAATCGGCCAAATCCATGGCTCCCGCCAAACTCGCCAGCAATGCCTGGCGTCCCAGAGTACGATTGGCTTCATAGGAACCCGATGGTTGGCGTCCATCCCAACTCGGCCATAGCAGACCGGAAGTGCCGTCCTGGCGCCTCTCTTGCCTGACCAGGGTCATCAGCCTGAAGGAGTTCGCCGGGTGGATCAGAGTCAAGCGCCGATTGAACGCTCCAGGAGGCCGCAGCTGCGCAGAGAGTTCATCTCTGATGCGCTCCTCGATCCTCGTGCTCGGTAAGCCATTGGATTCACAACCAGCGATGATGAGCCGATGCAAGTCGTGTTGGAACTCAACGTTCAGCACCCTGGAGGATTGACGGGCGCAGTCGAGCAGCTGCACCAGGAATGGAAGTCGGTCATCAATACCGAGCCTCCTGCCTTGACGGTTGAGACCTACTGCCGAGCAGAATTGACGCTGCACCAGATCCAAGCTCTCGTCAGTCACGATCTCAACTCGCGTCCAAACGAGCGGGCTCTTTACCGAGTCTGGCCCGACTTTCCGATTCAGCCGCTGATTGACAGATCCTGCAGCACGATCAAGGCGGATGCGGCCCGGCGTTCCTATCGTGCCACCGGACGCAACATTGTCTGGGCGGTTGCCGACTCTGGGATCGATGCCGACCATCGGCATTTTCGGCGCTATGGTAACCTTACCGGCGGAGTCGAGTCCCTTCACTGCGACTTCACACAGCAACTCGATGCCCAACCGGGCGACGCCTTGACCGACGGCTTCGGCCATGGCACCCACGTCGCGGGGATCATCGCCGGAGCCGCGCCGACCAACACCAAGCATCATTGTCACCGAACAGATTCAGGACCCACTAGATCCTAAGCGGAATAGGGTCGAGGTCCGCAAGGTCGAAGACCTCACACTGCTCGCCGGCATGGCACCCGAGACAAAACTCGTGAGTTTGAAGGTGCTAGATGCCCAAGGTGACGGCAGCTCGATGAACGTCGTCCGCGCTCTCGAGTACATCCGCACCACGATCAACAGCCAGAAGCTGCAGCGCGTCCACGGCGTCAACCTGAGCGTCGGTTATGAATTTGACGCTAACTGGTTTGCCTGCGGGCAAAGCCCCATATGTGTCGCCGTAGATCGGCTGGTTCGCTCCGGAGTAGTGGTGGTCGTCGCCGCCGGGAACACCGGTTACGCGACGCTTATCACCACGCAACGTCAGAGCAGCCTAGTTCTGACCATGAGCATTAACGACCCCGGTAACGCCGAGAGGGCCAGTACCGTCGGCGCCACACATCGCGACATGCCCCACGTCTATGGCGTCTCGTATTTCTCTTCTAAGGGGCCCACGGGCGACGGCCGTCGCAAGCCTGACCTCGTCGCTCCCGGGGAGCGCATCGCCTCCTGCGCTGCCGGTCGCGACCTCGGCGCAATTCCTCATACCTCCGGCGACACCGTTTATGTCGAAGCGAGCGGGACCAGCGAAGCGGCCCCTCACGTCTCTGGCGCCATAGCTGGATTCCTCTCCGTCCGTGGTGAGTTCATCGGCCAGCCGGAGCGTGTTAAGCAGATTTTCACCCAGGCCGCGATCTCCCTTGGCCGCGAAGGCTATTTCCAAGGAGACGGGCTCGTGGATCTAATGCGGGCGATTCAATCCGTGTAGAAGGACGACTAGCGCATGACGGACACCGCACCTTGGCCCTACTGGACGATTCAGTTCGACAGAGACGGGGCATCCAAGCCCGAGGACCTCACCACGGTCCTCGATGAGGTTGCCGCATCAAATCTCAGCGACTTGATCGTTATGAGCCATGGCTGGAACAATGATGTAGGCACCGCCAGCGTCCTCTATCAAAGATGGTTCGGCATGTTGCCTCCGCTTCTTGCCACCAAATCCGTGGGTACGTTGGGGGTGATGTGGCCGTCGATGTTGTGGCCAGACGAACCTGTGCCCGGCACGGGTGGGGGTGCTGCCGCCCTGCCGGCCACCATGTCCCCTGGTGCACCGGTTGCGTCACTCGCTCCCGTGTATCCAGATCCCGCTCAGCGTGAACTCCTCGATCAGCTCTCAGTGCTGCTCGACGAGCAGTCTCAAGACCCCGCAGCCCTCGATCACTTCCATGAACTCATGCAACAGCTAGCCGCCACTGAGCCTCAAGATGTCGCGCTCGAGGATGCCAGCCAACTCCAGATGCTCAAGGAGGATCCTCAGGCCCTCGCCACCAGATTCGCCATCAAGCTCACCGAGGCTAATGCGGCAGCAGGTGGTCAAGTTCAACCCGCGACTGGCAGCGACCAAGGAGGAGCGGCGGTCGTAGGCTCTGTAGCGAGCTACGGTGCCGACGATGCGGCCCCAGCCGCGGCCCTACCCGGACAGATCTCGTCCTGGTTGTGGAATGGTGCGAAGGAAGCCCTTCGCCAGCTCACCTACTGGCAAATGAAGCGCCGCGCCGGAATAGTGGGTGAGAGTGGGCTGGGACCCTTCCTCGCTGCTCTTCACCAGCGCGCGCCCCGGCTTCGCGTCCACCTCATTGGTCACAGTTTCGGGGGACGGCTTGTGTCATTCGCACTCGCCGGCCTTCCGAGCACCGAAGCCTCGCCAGTCGCGTCTGTCACGCTTCTCGAAGGAGCCTTGTCCCACTTCGCGTTTGCATCCGAGTTGCCCCAAGACACGTCCCGTTCTGGCGGCCTCTCCGGGATGACCACGCGCGTCTCCGGCCCCCTTCTCGCCTGCTATTCATCGCATGATCTGGCGCTCGCGATCTTCTATCCCGCCGCCAGCATGGCCGCGCGAGACGACGCTGCCGCCCTGGCTGAGGACCTCACCTTCCGCTGGGGTGCGATCGGGCACGATGGAGCGCAAGCGATGTCAATGTCAGTGCCTGTCATCAGCCTCGGTCCCGCCCGCACCCACTACAGGTTCGTGTCGGGCCAGTTCACGAACATCGAAGCGAGTGCCGTGGTCTCGCAGGGGGGGCCGCCATCGGGCGCTCACGGGGACATCTTCCATCCGGAGCTCGCTTGGGCCATGCTCTCCGCGGGCAATCTGGTCTCGACATCCTGATCGCACTCTCCGCCGGTGCAATGGGGATCCAACCGGCCGAAGCGCCCCGCCTCGGCGTGGTGGGAGTGACGACCATCCTCGTGACCGGAACGCTGACCAGCAACCTGACGAACCAGTGTATTCGCCGCTGCTAAGGGGTGGCTCGTACGCCCCGCCTCCCCACAGCCGCTGGCACCCCGCCCTCCTCCGACATCTATAGTTACCGCCAGCTTCAGCCGATACGAGAGCCATTTGGCGCCGGCCACGGTGACGAGCGACGACCCAGTTGAGGCCACTGTGCATCGAGATGCAGCCATGCACAGCGCCGGGCGTTTGCGCAACCACAGCGGAAGTTCAGCCACACCAGATTGACATCGGAGAACCACGACCCCTTCGCGTGCGATCTCTCCAGCATGCAGGCGGGCGATTGCCGACGAGCCAGGGTGCTCTGGTCCGCGTCGTAAACCAGTCGAAAGCGCCGCGTAAGACGTGGCCTCGGTTCCAGATGGCTAGAACAACGCCACGGAACACCCGAGCCTACGGAAAATCCACAGGCTGAACCCAGTCATACACCTTCCCGAGCCGGAAGTGATCCAGTTCATCGTGGCTCTCTCCGATATGCCGCATGTGATCCAAAACAAGACCTGCAACTCGGGCATGGTTTGCCGCAAGAGTTCCAGGCACATCGCCAGGTGTCAGCGCAGGACGTAGGTATTCCGACATCACCCGTGGCCCGAAGACGGCGAAATTAACGGTTCCGGGAAAAGAGGCGCTCGTGTATCGCCACACCTTGGGAAATTCGGGGTCTAGGTGGCCATAGGTTCGGCCGGCTATCCGACAAGCTTGATGATCATCAGCAACGAGTTCGTCCGGAGTAAGTCCAACGATCGGAGCGGAATCAAAGTTGAGCTCAAATACATCGTCTGTTGTCAGTTTCAACGTCCACAGCTTGAAATTCTGCGCCGCAGCCACGTCTCCCGCCACAACCCTTCTTCCACGTGCACGCTCAGTCACTCGCAAGAGCTCCGGGTACGTGCCGAGAGGGTGGCTGGCGAAATACTGGGTGGGTGGATCACCCGCAGAATGGAATCGAGCCGGTTCGAGGTTCGGCATACCCCAAAGCGGGAAACGGAAGTTGCTGATCCGGAACACCTCCTCGTCTTCCACAGAAATCAACCAGACGGCTGGCGGCCTCATCGCCTACTGCCCTCTTAGTCTCCAAATGAGCCGCAGAACCCGTTCAAGTTGTTCCTGTTCCCGGATCGCCTCGATGGGAGGTCGATCGCCGAGCAGTGCCATCGGCTCAGAAAGCCATTCGACTACTCCTGAAGGGGTGTAGAGATGGTGCAATTGGGTCACCAAGGTAGAGATCCTCCGGATCAGGTCCACCGATTCGCTATCCGGCTCGCTTTCGCCCTTGAGCCAATGCTGAAGCGTGCGCTGACCGCAGCCAAGCCAGCTTGCGAGGACACTCTGCGTAATGCGGAGGTCGGAAAGGAGTGCGTCGAGCAAAGCCCTCGGCTCCCCTAAAACGAGACCGGACCTACTCTCGAAATACTCGAAAGCTTGGACCACTCCGACAAGAGCACCCCGAACGACGTCGCGCCTCTGTGTCTCCGCGAGGTTCCCCTCCTCCAGAAGAGCATCGACCAATTTGGTGATGGAATACGAGAGAGGGATCGCGAGGTCAACGATCGCGCCGCCTTCCGCTGCCTCGCGCCACGCCTCGTGAAGTTCTCGCGTCATTGCCTTTAACCGCGGCAGCATGTCGGATGGAATGACCGATGTTCGCCCCAGCTGCGCCACCAGGCTGACCGCATCGCCCACCACATCCTTCGAGACGAGCTCAGCCATGGCGTGCCCCGCCTGCGCTTGTGCGGATGCTGGGAGGGAATCGGACGCCTCGGTCCGGACGGTTTGCGTAGTCATGGCGGTACTATACGCCAAGAAGCCGCCAAGGCCAAGTCATCCCACGGTTCCGTTGCTAGCGTGTGGCCAGCTCAGAACAGATGTTCTTCGCTGGTACGCCAGCCGACTTCGGCGGTCGCAAGCCGCCCCTCGCGAAACGCAGACGACGATTGCGCCGGTAAACTAGTGGGCCCCGGCGGAAGTTCGTGACCCATCGGTGATCCAGGCGGTGGGGTCACCGAGGTAGAGCCCGCAGGCGCAGTCCAGCGCGTCCTGCGGGGTGCCCTCAAAAGCACCGCTTGGGAGGATGGAGTCCTCGTAGACCTCTTTGCCCCCGCGCGTCAGCGCGATGGCGAATCCAAAGTATGTCGCGCTGCCACCGTACCGGAGGCGGCAGAGCGGCGTGACCTCACCATCGGGGAGGACGCCGTCGACGTAGGCAAAATTGCTGCGGAAGCGGACCGAGACGCGCATTAGTTGAGGCCAGCGCTGCCGCTGGCGCTCGGCCACCTTCTGCCGCAGCGAGGACTGCGTACTGGTGGGGATGATCACCGCTACCCTCCATCGAACGGGCGTACGATCAGGCTCGTACCCACCCGTCACGAGCACATTGTCATGCGTTCTTCCACGCTCGTCGTATCGGAGGTCGATCGAACCATCCTCGAACGGATCGTTCGCTTGCCGACCAGTGCACAACGGTCCGCTCAGCGCGCCCGCATCGTGCTCCTCGCCGGCAGCGACATGGGCTTGCGAGCCATTGCCCGCCGGGTTGGTTGTACCCGGGCCACCGTTCGCAAATGGATCCGCCGGTTCGCCGATCGCGGCACCGACGGGTTGACCGACGCCGCTCGATCAGGCCGCCCTCGTCGCATCACCGCTGAGGAACGCTGCAACGTCATCGCCACCGCATGTCGGCCGCCGGGCGATTGCGGTCTCGATGGCATCACGGAGTGGAGCGGCCAGCTCTTGGCTGACGCGTCGGTCCGAGCGCACACGGTTCGAGAGATCAGCGCGCGGAGTGTTCAGCGGATTCTCGCCCTTGCCTCGCTGAAGCCCCATCGCTGCGAGTACTGGAAGCGCTCGACGGATCCAGACTTCGACGCCAAGATGCGGCCAATCATCGACCTCTACCTCCGGCCGCCCGATGACGGGCCGGTGTGGTGCGCGGACGAGAAGACGAGCATTCAAGCTCTGGAACGCCGTTTCCCCGATCTTCCCCTGTACCACCCGGGCACGTTGATCAAGCGGGAGGCCGAGTACATCCGGCACGGAACTCGCTGCCTCACCGCGGGCCTCGAGGTTCGCACGGGAACGGTTCTGGGCCTGGTCACGGCGACCCGACCGGCGTCGGTCTTCGTGGAGTTCCTCGACCTGCTCCACGCCCACGTCCGCGCAGGCCGGGTCATCCACCTCGTGGTCGACAACCTCAACACGCACCGAGGTCCCGCGGTCGCCGGCTGGCAGCGGGCTCACCCCGGCCGCTTGACGATGCACTTTCTGCCCTTCTACGCGAGCTGGCTGAACCAGGTGGAGATGTGGTTCGCAACGCTCACGCGGCGTCTGCTCCGCAAGGGTGACTTCCCTTCAGCCGACCACCTGGACGCTCAGATCCTCGCGTTCATCGCGACCTACAACCGGCTGCATGCCCACCCGTACCGCTGGTCCTACACCGGCGACCCGCTGGCTGCCTGATATGGGTCACGAACTTCCGCCGGGGCCTACTAGGTTCGGAGTTGAGGGCTGGAGTTGCTCCTCAATGCCTTTCCGCTGTTCGTCGTTCCAGGCCGTGGTGCGCATGGCTTTCTCGGCGTCCCGGGAGGATAGCCACCCCAGTAGATGCGCCGTGCTCGCGACTCCGAGGCCATCTCATCCTCGGAGACTCCTCGCCAGCGTGTCCCAGGGCCTCCCCACTACCCATGCTTGGTCAATTCCGTGCGTGGCCCAGCCAACGTAAGGTCGTAAGACCACCCACAGGGCCTCGGGCATAGGGCTGGATTCTAGTCCCGAAATGCTCGCGATCCCACCCGGCGCTGAACATCGAGACCTTCCACGATGCAGTTGTGCGCTGGACGCGGCGGCGTCCTTGGGCATCGGCTCTGGCCAGCAGCAAATGATCACCGTACTCTGCGAGCTAACGGTCTGTGGGTGATCATCAAAACGAGGCAGAGCTGATCACCTACACGGCCAACCGCATCGCTCAGGCTGCGGCGGACGGCGATCCCCGTCCAGCGTCCTTCGCTACTGATCCCCGGAGGTTAGCCACTGTACACGGCGCTTATCCGCTGGACGCCCCGCAAGGGAAAGGATCCCTCCTTGAAGATCTGGAGACCTCCGGTCGACGTCACGCGTTCGAACTTATATGTGACCGTCTTGCCTGGGGTGTAGCTGCCGGGGGGGAAACTGTCACTACCAGAATACGTCTTTCCTTGGGCGCACCCTGCTTGCGGGGCACCACAGAAGGTTGAGAGAGTCGAGCTCGCGGGCGTACCTGCCAGATCCAATTGCAGCCAGCCTCCAGGGGGTGGCGGCCCGTTCACGGTCACGGAGGCAACGATTTCCGCGTAACCGCTCGGTAGCGCTGAAGGCGTGCTCGTTGGGCCAATGCTCGGGCTGACGGTGACCGCCGGAGCATTCGACGAACTAGGGGCAGCGGAGGCCGCTGCGGTAGACGTGGGTTTCGCTGAAGGGCCTGGCCCGCCGCACCCCGCCGCTGCGCTCACAACCGCCACGGCGGCTGCAACAAGCAGCCAGGGCATTTTCAAACTCATCGGCTCAGGGGGAACGCGCTGGCCTGGGCGGGGGTTTCGCCTTCACCGGGTATCACACTGGCCCTATCGGGTAGCCGTAGGCACCCTGCCATGACGACGTGTGGCGCCATTCATACAGGTACCCGTCGGTCCCCTGGAAGAACGCGTCGACCTCTCCGCCCGGTGAAGTGGCGCTCGGGCTGGATGGGCTGGCGCCCCCGCCTACGTAGCCTGGCTGCCAGCTGCCGCTGTAAACGTCATCAAACACGCCGCCACCGCCCTGGCCGTCAAAGAAGACCCATTGGGCGGCGGTGGTCGGATCCACTGCAACGCTCGGCGCTGATGCGATTGGCCCAGCGCCGAGATCACTCGTCTGCCATGCCCCGGAGTACCACGCTTCGATAAGGTCGCCGCCACGATCCCAGAAGACGAACTGTACGCCTCCAGCATCCGTAGCTCCGGGCTGCGAGTCGAGGTGCCCGAGGCCGAGGGACATAGGACCTGTCCATTGCCCGGTCGAATCGTTATAGAAGGCCTCGTAGAGATTGCCGTCGGTGCCTTGCCACCAGACATTCTGCTGGCTTGATGAGACGCCTGCGGAGGGTGCTGATCCCATGTGCCCAGAGTAGGAACCCAGGTTGGCGGGGCCATTCCAGGTGCCAGTCCACCACGCTTCCATCAATGCGCCGTTGGCCCCCTCCCAAAACACATACTCATTGTTCGCAGCATCGACGGCCACCGATGGAGCCGACCACATTGGGCCCCAGGTGTTGTTTGCCGGTCGGGATGGCGAGCCGAATGAGGTACCTGACCCTACGCTCTCCCAGAGGTTACCGTCGCTGCCTCGCCAGAACACCACCTGCCATGAGGGGCTGTGCGATGCAGACGCCGGGGGATTCTGGTCGTGAAGCCATCCCGTCGGTGTGATTCCCACGTTTCCGGGCATGAGCGACCAACTCGAGATTCCCACCGAACCCGAGCCGGTTGCAGAAGCATTCTCCTCGATGATCGGGATGCTGCCATTACCGTTGCCATCCACGGTAGGCCAAGCACTAACAACCGCGGTGTGCCCCGCAGTGTTTGTCGGACCGAAACTGAGCACATCGCCCGGAGCCGGAAGGATGCCCCTCACGCCGAGATTATTGACCATGGTCAGCCGGTGGCCAGGGTATTTGGTGACGATCTGACTCCCGTTGGCACCGTAAGGGGTCTGACCGTACTGCTGGTCCAGCCAGCGGAGGCTCAATTCAACACACTGCCATTCCTCGACGCACGGGCCCGAACCGAAACTCTGGCATGTTCGTCCGGTAGGTCCCGGACGGGGTCCACATGCCACCAGGCCCTGAAAACTTGCTCCAAGCGTGCTGGCGTGGGTGCCGGTTGCGGGAAAGTATCGATTGTCGTCACACAAGCTCCCTCCCCACCAGGAAGGCATGCCGAGTCCGATGGAACTCATCAACATGTCGGGCGCAGGCGACGCGTTGCCGTTGGTTGGCGACCCGCCATGCCTAGCGGCGGTTGTGGCCAGCTGTGCGTTGCTCGCGGCTTGAGAGGACGCCGGGCTCGTTTCTGTGGAAGGAGGCGTAGACGGCGTCGCCTCCGGCCCTTGCAACGTCGGGGCCGGCGTCGGCACGGAATTCCCTCCCGGCTGCGCGGCGACCGGAGGTGCGACCGTCAAGGTGATGGAGGGGGGCACCGGTGTACTGCGTCCATCGAGTTCCTCTGAGTAACGGGCTATCCAGAGGGCGCCATCGACGTCGGCCACCCACTCAAACACCGCCACAGTTGTCGGCTGTGTGACGTACACGTATGCAGGTCCCTCGCACACCTGGCCTATGACGGACTGACCCAGAATCGTTGCCACAGGAGACGCCGGGTTCACAGGGACGGACGCGGATGCCGTGCATCCCTGCTGATCGTGCGCGGCCGCCAATGCGTGAAGGTAGCCGCTAACCGCAGCGGGCGCGGCGACAGGAACCGCCTCAGTTCCTGGAGCGGTTCCGTAGACCGCCTGAGTGAAGCTGACTTCCCGAAAGGGGTTCCAGGCTACCGATGTCGCGACCTGAGTGACGTCGCCCGCCTGGGACGGATAGAACTGGCTGCTGACTGGCGGCGAGACGGTAGCGGCATAGAGGACGCCGTTGAGCGTGAAGGTTTGCGCCAACACTACATTCGCTTGAAGCACGCCACGTGCGGCGGCGGTTACGCGGTGGTCGGCTGTCGAGGGAGGCTGTACTTGAAGAGTTTGAACTCCAAGGGCCGACAACAGCAACGATACAGACGCTAGTGCGCCTCCCACAACCCTCGAACGTGTTGCGGCAACCCGGCGCAGCCGGACCGCGAAGCTCACGTTGCTCCGATTATGACGACCACGGGCCGAATGGTCACACTGCTCCCCCACGTAGGTCCCTAATAGCCTCGGTGACGAGTCGATGATCGAATCGGCTGGCGAACCGCCCTCCCTGATCCGGGATTCAAGTGGTAGCGCATTGTGACACCACCGCTAAGCTATTTCAAGTGATTAGCCACCACGTGTCTATATCCGCGCCTAACCATTCATCGTTCGCGTCCGGCGCTGCACCTTCGAACTGGGGACTTCGAGCCGGTGTTCCGCGAGTTGGTGGGCGCGACCGCTAGGCTCTCGCCGAACAGCATCCTGCGGCTCAAGCAGGAGTGGGCGGACGAGTACCAGCTCTGGCGCTGCCGGCCGCTCACCGAGCGCTACGTGTACGTGTTCGCCGACGGGCTGTATCTCAAAGCCGGGCTCGAGGCCGAGAAGACCGCGATGCTGATCGTCATCGGCGTGACCGCTGATGGGCGCAAGGATCTGCTCGCCATGGAGGAGGGCTACCGAGAGAGCACGGCGTCGTGGGCCGGCGTGCTCCGACGGCTGCGCGATCGCGGACTCCTGGAGGCGCCGCTGCTCGCCGTCGCTGACGGTGCGCTCGGCTTGTGGGCCGCGCTCGACCAGGTGTTTCCCCGCACCCGGCATCAGCGCTGCTGGAACCATCGCGCTCTCAACGTGATCGACAAGCTGCCTCGCCGGCTCCACGCTGAGGCGAGGAAGCAGCTGCACACCCTGTACGCGGCCCCGACCCGGGCCGAGTGCACCCAGCTCCGCGCCGAGCTCTGCCAGCGACTGCGGCTGCAAGGGCAGGCGGACGCGGCGGCCTGTCTGGAGCGCGACTGGGAGGACTTCGTCGCCTTCTACGACTTCCCCGAGGAGCACTGGACCCATCTGCGCACCAGAACCGATCGAGAGCATCTTCGCCGGGGTTCGGCTGCGCACCAACGCGGCCAAGTACATGCGGGTGCGCGAGAACGCGCTCTACCTGGTCTTCAAGCTGGTGACCCGGCTGAGTCTGAATTGGCGTGCCATCAACGGCCCCAACCAACTGCTCCTCCTGATCGGCCGCGAACGCTTCGTCGACGGCAAGCTGCGACGTCAACCGAACACGGAGGGTCTCGCCGCATAGCTCAACTCACCGACTCGCCTGGATGAATTTCCACAAGAGTTGACAAGAGCTCGCGTGCAAGCACCGTCCGGGTGCTATCAAGAGCCTATTGGCCCTGGCAAACTACAATCTCCGGGCCGCGAAACTGAATGGGAGAGGACTCAGGATGCCAGACCCCACACTGCCAGACACGGACTTGGCGGCCGCAGCCGCTCTCAGTTACCTCCGCGTCCTTCTGCTCGATCGCCGCTGGACTGCGCTTTCTCAGGTCAGCGTACGTGCAAGAGACCACGAGTTTATCAACGCGGCCAACACTCTCAACGAGCGGATGAAGACGGCGATCGAACGCAGCGTCGACCTGTCCGGGCGGATGGTATCAACCGTCGAGAACTTGGGTCATATACCACCAGACGTATCGGCGATGCTAGGCGAGCAACTGGAACCGGCGGGCGTTGATGTAGATGACCTACGATCGATCGGCAAGGAAGGGCATGACCAACTGAGTGAGAACCGAGAGGCGACAATTGCTGAATTGAGCAGAGAGCTCAAGTCTCTCACCACTCCCGGGCGTGTAGTTGACTTGGACCTCCCGGACGCCTTTCTGTGCGGCCTGGCGAAGTGCCAAATGTCAGCTGGTTTGGTCCTCGCGTGGATGCCGCCCCATCTGCACGGTGCTGCGGTATTGGCGTCGGGCGTCACCGTCTACAAAGCAGTGGGCTGCAGCAAGCTGAGATAGACAGGTGCGAGTTCATTGATTTGCGAAGCTAGTCGTGCTGAGGGTGGTCCATCGAACATGACACCGGGCCGACCGACGCTCGGGTCATAACGCAACAAGACTGAGTCCGCCACACTGAGCTCGAAGCCCGGACCCCCTGACGGGGCTCTGTGAGCCGCCCCGGGAAAGCTGGAGACTCAGGAGTGTCCTGACTTTGGTAGAGCCGGATTCTTGGACTCCCGCTGCGACGTGAGTTGACCACCGGCCGGTACCGGCAACCAGTTGAGCTGCTGTCGCCCGATTTCGCGCTCTGGCCACCCGTTGGTCTCGTCCGGCCGGGAAATCGATGATGGACTGGCTCAAGCGACGACCGCCGTCGCGAGTGCTCCCGCAGCTGACGCGGACGGAGTCAGGGCGGTGAACCCACCGCGCCCACCACCGAGGGTTGGAAGGGTTCGTACGAGAACGAGCGAGCCGGTGACGAGGAAGGAAGGAAGGAAGGAAGGAAGACGAGATGCGCCGGGCCAACGTGGATCGACCTTGCGCTCGCCACGATTGGGTAGCGGCACTGCGGAAGTCATTCGATAACTACGTGTGGGCCGACCAATCGTGGTCGCGTTTGCAATTGCTTTAGTATTGGCGGCCACCAAGACCTTTGACTTCCGACCTTCAGGTAGACCCACGCTGTTGTGGCATGGGAGGCGCGCATGGTAGCCTTAGTCAGTAGCCCGGATCCGGGGCTGTATGAAGCCCTCTTCGGAATAGAGGCGACGCTTCTTGCAATCATCGCCGCAGCTCTTTTCGCACTCGTCCAACTTGCTCAGGGGCGCTTCTCGGCGGCTGCGATCGCGGCCAGTCGCGATCAATGGTCTGCCCTGCTTGGCATCCTTCTTCTGCTGTTCCTTCTCCTCACCGCTGGTCTGTTTCTCACTGTGGACAACGTCGAGGAAGGCTGGCATTGGCCAACCTGGATCGTGCCAGCCACCGGCATCGCACTCGTCCTCTTGTCCCTCGTCGTGGGCGTCGGTCTCGTGCTTCGATTCGCTAATCGGCTAAGCGGCAGCGCAATTATCACCGGGCTCGTGGTCGACGAGAGGCCGGCCCCCCCGCCTGCGTCTGGCTGGCGTCAAATCGCCCACGTCGTCTACACACCCATTCGTTGGATCATCGGCTTCCTTCGCCGCCTCCTCGCGCTCCGCTGGCTCGTAGCCGTCTTCTTAGGGAACCTCGACGACGTTGTCGGTCCATCGAGTAGGACGAGCGATGTGGGAGAGATCCTAATCGCTGCCGCGAGGTCGGGCAATGGATCACTGGTCGATTTCGGCGTGCACCAAGTACTCACGACGTGGCCGACGAAGAACATCCAATCCAACCGAAGCAACGACACGGAGGTCACGGCCAGCGACGTTTCGACGCTGCTTCACTCTCTGAACGATCACGTCGTCAGTTTCAACCTGCCCTCACTAGAACGCCGAATCCTTAGCACGGTAGGCCACTGGCTCGTAGCTGAGGCATCTGGTGACGGCAAGCGGGGCCACCTTTCTGCAGCCACACAGCCGATCGCAGCCTTTCATCGCGAGGCCGTGCTGCGGGCCACTGGGGAGGGCTGGGAGGCGGTTACCCAGGCGGAACTGCACCGTGTGATCAAGCTCGTTGGTACGGAAACCGGAGGCGCCGCTTTCGTACAAGCTTGTGAACAACTCACTCAGATTCTCGTGGAATACTGCCAACGGCTCGATCTCAGCGAGAATGTGCGCGCCGCTCTGACCTACGACGTCCCCAAGCTTGCCGCCGAGGTTGCGCTTCGAACGTGGGCAAGTTCAGCCGGAGGGAGTTCACCGTCAGTTGCACCGATGGCGAGTCTCTTGACCTTGGTTGAGCGTGTGCAGGACGCGCTCGACACTCGAAAAGGAGGGCTTCAGTTCGTGGCGACTGCGATTGCGAGAGACGTCTGTCTTCGCTGTAGGTGCGAAATGCTTCGCAATTACGAGGTCACGGCCCTCAACGCGGAGCTCATTTCCCCGCTGCTCGGAAGTCTCAAGCCCGCGAAGAAGGCTGTCAAACGTGCTGAGGATCTCGACGCGCCAGCGCCTACCTACGAGCCGCTGGAGGAAGTTGGCGGACTTGCCGTATTGGTGGGTGTGCAAACGGACCACCTTCTCGCGGCTACGGTTGACGACGACCAGACCAAACGCCTTAACCGGAATCGAAATGCCGCTTTAGAGACGCTTCAAGGCAGTCCAGACACGATTCGCCGCGCAGTGACATGTGCTCGCGTTCGTGAGCCGGCCAAGCTGACGGCCTTTATCGTGACGTGGGCACGAGACATCGCGGCTTCCATGACTCACGATGACAGCACCGGGCTTGCCGCCCTCAGCACCCTCCAGGCTCTCGTAGACGTTGATGATCGGAGGCCTTTCGCAACCCCCGAGGCGGTCAAACCCGTGCTGCAGCAGATCGACGCTAAGTTAGCTTTGCCTCAGTGGGCTTCGGATAAGCGCCTGAAGGAGGAGCTGATCGATTGTCGAGAGAAATGGGTGTCACTCACGTTAGGAAATATCGGCGGAAGCACCAGCTAACCATTGCCGCCTTGTGGCCGAGATGGAGGCGCCAACTGCCGGAGCCGATCGGCGATCCGGGGCACCACTTCCGCTGTGTTGTCCCAATAATCATGCGCGCGCAGCCCGCCACCGCTGACGTGATTGACATTGTCGACCAGGATGTCTTCAAGCGGATGGGGTGACTCGATTCCGGTCTGCAAGTCGACATCCACGAATAATCCTGCCGGAGGCACCGGGTCAAGCCACATGCCGCGCCGCCATGGCGGTGCCGGAGCCAGCGGATCGGCGACCGGATCCCGCTGATCCCACAGGTTAGTCCAGGCTGGGATGCTGGTCACCGGCTGGGCGCGGACCCAATCGAACCGCTCGCCGTACGCCCAAGGTGGTAGCGCGCTGAGCCTGCCCACGTCGCGCCCCCAGCTGAGCACCTCTGCGTACTTGCGCAGGGGGCTTCCCAGAGTGAAAAACGCCGCGACCTTGTCGATCACCTCGTAGGGCAGTGTCCGCAGCGTATCGAAGGCAAGCACCGTGCCCTGGCTATGGGAGTTGATCACGATTCGCATCACGTCACCGCGCTGGCAGAGGCGGATCAGGGCCTCGCGGACGAAGTCTTGCACCCGCTCGCGGAGAAAGTTGCGCGCCACATACCCAGCCACGTCATCCTCGACCGTGCGAAGGACCTCGAACGGACCCGTCGGAGCGGGAGGCGGTGAACCACCGTGCACATGCTCGAGCACGCGCCGGGCGATGCCGTCTCGATGCACGGCATCGCTGCGCGGAACGTTGCCGGCGGCGGGTGGCCCGTAGACGTGCGGCTCATGAAGGATGGTCTTGACATCGGTGCCAAGCAACTTCACCTCGTTGAGTAACGAACTGTAGTGCTCGATGCTGAACAGACCCAAGGTGGCCGTTTCCAGGATTGCGACGGGATCCGGTCCCGCCTCCTCAGCCGGGGTGTAGACGAGCGCAACGTGCGCGATCCTTCCCGATCCGTCAAACAGCGGCTTGCCCGTGGTGTCCACCGCGGCACTGCGCGGGTCCGCTCGCGATGCCAGGCGCTCGAGCCCTTTCTCGACGCTGCGTTGCGCCGGCTCGGCCTCATCTGGCGGCCAGCTGCTCTGCACGTAGATGACGCCGCGCTGACCGGGAACGTGCGCAGGTGTCGAGCGATTCGGGTCGTCGCTGAGCAAGTCGCCCAGCTCGCTCCTCAGCGCCTCGTGCAGCGCGTCAGCGTAGCCCGCGTTGCCCTTCGCATCGTCTGGTGCCTGTTGGAACCCAATCCCGTGGATGGTGACCAGACATACGGTATCGCTTGGATTCGGGGTGTCTACCATGGTAAGAGTCCTCTCCCTTGTCGGCGCCACGCGGACGAATTGCAGATCACGGAGTTCCTTCCTGAGCATGCCCGAGCGGTCCGCGTTGGGAGGTGCGCGGCTCCTTTGAGAGTGTCGCGCACAGGTCCGCAGTCATCGCCCGTCCGCCGCCTCCATCCGCGAGTGACATGACGCGCAGAACACTACTCCGAGTCCTGGGATGGCCGCCTGCAGTTTCCCTAACCAGCCGGGCCGCCGGCAAGGGCTTCCACTGCTTGGGGCTGCACGTCCGCGCGGCGGCGGAGCCGGTGGCCGCCTCGAGCTAGCGCCGATCCTTTGTCGCGCCGGGAGATCCTTCCCTCTTCTCTACCCAGTGCCAGAGTTGCGGATCGGCGGGCCGAGGCTTGTAGCCCGGCTGACCGTTGGGCGACGAGAGTTTGAGCACTAGTCCCTCTTGAGTAGACCTCGCTGGACGGGGCTGGAAATCGCCGTCGTTGAATTGAAAACCGATGAAAGTCGGGGAGACAGGACTCGANNCCTGCGACCCCTGGTCCCCCAGACTAGTGCTTCAGCGATGGGGTCTGTTCGAGTTCAGAATAACCCGTTTCGTCGGGAAAACGGTTGGCCAAAGAAGTAAACGCCGTGCACGTGAACGGTGTTGGATTTCCTTGCTCTTCCGGCGGGTCACCCGGATCACTGCGCTTACTCAGATGGTGGTCGGGGAGACAGGACTCGAACCTACGACTCCTGGTCCGTGCAGGTTGGAAAGCGGTGGCATCGACCGTCACCGGGTGGAAACCCACGCGTTCTGGCGCAACCGGAGTCCATCCACACCTTCCCACCCCTCCCCACCAGCGTCACCCCGCCCGGCGGGCCGGAACGTGCCTCGCCGCCCCCGGTGAACACACTCCCGCATGCTAGCGACACACGCGCCTTGGGGCCCTCATTGCACCCTTGTCGGCTCAACGTCGACCCACGTGAGAGTAACTGCGTCGGAGGGCAAGAACTCGACCTCACCACGCGGCAGCCACTTCGGTACCATGATCGCTCGCCCCGAAAAGGGCCCATCCTGGGGAACTGGATAGCTGCTGGCGCGCAGAGCATGTACGGTGATGCGCGTCACAACGTGCCACACAGCGAATCGACGGTACTGGTCGACTGTAGGATTTGCGAGTGTCACACGCTTCGTGCGTTCGCTCTGAGTTGTCACAGCTACAGTGACCCCAAACCGTTCGGTGAACGTGTAACCCAGTTGTACTGATGCGAGCGGCGTGCTCTTGCCGCCCGTGAGCGACAGCCCCGTTGTTAGCTCGCGGGCTTGCTCCACCGACAGGCCAATTTGAAACCGATATGTCTCCTCGATCGTCGCCCCTGGTGGCAGTTGCACCGGCGGATCCTCGCGGCACCAATATTGGTCGAGCGTAGCTCGCCGAAGCTCGTATCTACCTGAAGTAAGGCGTGCGCGCTGTTTCTCACGAGCCATAGAATTCTTTTTTCGTCCCCAAGATGCTAGGTCGCGAGCATCCGTCTCCGGAGGGGCAGCGGCACCAATAAGAAGTTTCCAGTCCTTGTCGAACGTGCCGACCAGCTGACTAAGGACGCAACCGAGCGCATCTCCCGCCATGCTATCGGCCCGATCGAGCTCGACCTCGTAGTAGCTCGTGCTGAGCCGTATCGGTGTCGAGCTGCTCACCGGCCACGAGCCGTCTGGCCGGAATTCTGGTGGAGGACCGAGTAGTCCCATCTCAAAAGCCTCTCCGAGCGATTTCGCAAGCGGCCGGCTCAATTGTGAACGAGGAGAGACCCAGGATGGCGACGGCTCGGCTGTTGTCCTCTCGGGTGGCACTCTAGGACCGCTCGCAGGACTTGGTAATCGGCGTTGGCTCTTGGCCGGCGTGATCGCCGGCGACCCTCGCAACAGCACTACGGACGCGACCACCATTGTCCCGTTTCGTCGGGAGAACGGTTAGCCAAAGAGCTTAAAACGCCGAGCACATGGACTCTGTTGGACTTCCTTGCTTTTCCGAGGTGCCACCCAGAGCATTTCTCGCGGGAGCGGGGGAACAGGAACACGACGGGCAAGTGGACGCAGTTGGACTCCCGGTTCCCGGGCGCTCCCTATCGGACCTCCCGGTATGGATACCGGTCCCGTACCGACCTCCACAGCGCGCGGCCGTGGGACGAAGCTGACATCACGGCACGCCACACCGATGCGGGTACGCCGTAATACTGGTAAATGGACCCGTTGCGAAAGCCGACCTCCAAGGTGGAGGCGGACTCGTCGTAGCCGATTGATGCGATATTGGTGCTGCGAACCGGAGTACGTATCATCAGCTCCCCAAACGGTCAACCGCGTGAGCAAGGGCCAGGATCGTAGAGATGGCGTTGATCACCTTCCCCAATTCCTGGAGTTCCTTCTTCTGTGCTCCCTTCACCAGGCCGAAACCGATGAGAAAGGCGATGCCCAATCCGATCACCTGCAGGTCCTTGTCCATCGCTAGTTCTCCCTCCGAACGCCCTTGAACGGCTCGCCGTCGCGCTTCACGTCGACGAAACGGCCGGACAGATCGTCGCGCTTCACCCAGTCACCCGTCCGAGTGTTCTCTACCTGACTCCGAGCTCGCACCTCGCCCTTACGGAATCCCTTTCCTGTATTCGTTGCCATCGCGATCTCCGTCCCAGGTGGGCCCTGGTCAGCTTGCGTTTTTCGCAAGTCCATCCTATCATGTGCTTGAGCTTGCCGCAACCTGGAGTGAGGGCACCCCTGGGCAGGCCTACAGTGGAGGGTCCGTGAGTAGCGAGACGACGATCGGCGCCCGGATTCGCGCGCTTCGTGAACGAGCTCGGATCCAGTCCCAAGAACTTGCAGCTCTTGTCGGGCTCGATCCGAGCGCGATGTCAAACATTGAGCGCGGCAAGCGCGCCGTAAAGACCGAGGAGCTCGCGTCCATCGCTCGGGCTCTCGGCGTGTCCGCGTTGGCCATCCTCTCCGAAGACTCCCTTCTGGAGAGGCTACCGGTGGCCGCTCGTGCACAAGCCGAGGTCGTTTCTGACGGCTCGGCCGTCGCGCGTCTCACCGCCCTTGCGGAGCTCCATGAGGTGTTATCGGCGCACGGCTTCCCGTCCGCGCCTGCCCTTGCCGACGTGCCGGCTGTCGACGTGGACCATTGGCTTGACTCCGCCGATGCACTCGCGTCATGGGTTGGCACGAGAATCCGTCTCGATGGTCCGCACAAGGATCGTTTGTCCCAGTTGGCCGCAGCCATCGAACGGGAGTTTCGCGTCGATGTGTTGATTGAGGGCTCTCCTGATCAGATTGCGGGCGCGTCAATCACGGACCGTCGATTTCCTTTCATCTTCGTGAACCGTGACCAGCCCGTCACTCGGGCGCTGTTCACCCTCGCACATGAACTCGCCCATGTCCTATCCGGCGAAGGTGAGAGCGCGCTCACGCTCGATGTCAACCTCACCGCGCACACAAATCCCGAGAGGTTTGCCAACGCGTTCGCGGCGTCGTTGCTGATGCCCAAGGCGCGCATCGATGCGATCATTGCGGAAGCGGGGCGCGGGGCCACCGCGCTGGCTCGGATGGTATCGGAGTTCGGGGTCAGCTTTGAATCGCTCGTGTACCGTCTTCACAATCTGAACGTGATCAACGCCCACGGACGCGATCAACTCCGAGGGCGTGGGTGGACGGCGGTTTTGACCGACTTGAATGACGATGACATGCGGCGAACTCTGTTGAGCAGCCTCGGCATGCGCCCAGAGCAGAAGCCGCCTGATCTATTGACAGAACGCGCCTTTCACGGCTACCAACAGGGGGTCATCAGCGTTCGTCCCCTAGCCGGCTTGCTCGGCTTGCCACCGGATGACCTGCTCGAGAGCATGGTCCGGGTACAGGACTCCCGCGACGCGGTCCGCGATGACTACTCCCGGGTCGTCGACGTCACTGATGAAGATCGATACAGCGGCGATCCTGTGTAACCGCTGTTTGTCCCGTGACGTCTCCCCTGCCTCCAGTTCTCTTCGACACAGTCACGTTGCGCCACTTTGCTGCCTGCGATTCGCTGGCCCTCCTCGAGGCGTTTCACGACGGTCATCCGCACCCCTGCTGGACCGAGGCGGTTCATGGGGAGATCCACTACACCGCCCGCACGCGATCCGGCCCGGAACGGACGCAATGCCGCTACATCCTCGGTCAGGACTGGCTTGGCGAACCCGTCGAGCCGACGGCGGATGACCAACTGGGAATCATGGAGTTGTGGATTGCGCTGAACCCAGGCGACGGGCCGCCGACGGAGCATGCTGGCGAAGCGCAATCAATCTACTTCGCCGCACGAATGGACGCAACCTTCGCGACCGACGACAACGCGGCCTACGACTTCGCTCAACGAAGGCTCGGCGCCGAGCGGGTTATCGATAGCATCGATATCCTTCGGCGAGCCGTGGCGTCCGCGTTGATCTCCGCGGAGGCCGCAGCCCAGCTCGTCCGGTCCATGAGGGCCGTTGATCGCCACCTCCGGCGCGTTCATCCAGAGCCAATCACGGCAGATCATTTCCTCGGATGAGCCACGGCGGTGGGGCGTAGAGCGATGTCTTGACAGCACGCAACACAGCGCGACCCGGTCCTGACAACTGAAGTGCAGTCGGCCCCGCGCATGCAGCACCTGGTCACCGCCGGCTACCTCGCGCGGTTCGCCGATCGGATGGGGCGGGTCACGGTCGTCTCGCGGGCCAGCCCATCTCAGCGGCGGACGGTCAGGGTGTCCGAGGCCGCCACCTTCCGCGACTTCTACACACTGCAGAACAGGGAAGGCGACGACCGGTACGCACTGGAGCGGGCTCTGGCCGATGTGGAGGGCGACGGCCTCGAAGCGGTGCGCCAACTGTGTGAGAGAGACGAGCCGCTTTCGACCGCGCAACGCGCATCCATCTGCAGGCTTGTCGCCTTTCAACGCGTCCGAGGGCAGCGTGTACGCCGTGCAGGAGAGGCCTTCTCGAATGTGATCGAGAAGCTCATGCCCGGCGCGTGGCTCGATCATGACGGTCAGCTCGTCGAAGGATTGCGACGCAACGATGCCGGCGAAGTCGAGCCGGATCCCGAAGAGCACCTAGGTGTCATGGTCAGGTCCGCCCGCGACATCGAACGGGTGCTCATCCGCTACCACTTGCGGCTGCTCAGGTTTGACACGCCGGAGCTTCTCACCTCGGATGAGCCCGTCCAGTGCACGCGGTACCCAGGCTGGAGCACTCTCGAAGGCGTCGGGCCGGCCAACGCCGATGAGGTCTGGTTCCCGCTAGACCCGCGCTCCATGCTCGTCCTCAGCCCTCACGCGACGTGCGGCAACTGGCTGACGAAAGCCAATCAGCGGCAGGCGACAGTCAACATCAACCAGGTGGTGGCCACCGCGGCGTACGCGGAGATCTATTTCACGCCGGGGCGCAATCCACTCCAGACCTTTGACCTGTCTCCGCCGGGGCCACTGGTCCAGGTTGGAGCTCCTCACGCGTTCGACGTCGACGGGATCAACTCGCCACCCACACGGCGTCGGCCACGCAGGCGGTAGCCCAGCTGTTGAGTAGACCTCGCTGGACGGGGCTGGACGGCGCTGGAAATCGGCGTCGTTGAATTGAAAACCGCTGAAAGTCGGGGAGACAGGACTCGAACCTGCGACCCCTGGTCCCCCAGACTAGTACTTATTTGGCGGGAGGTGCTCGAGTTCCGAATGTTCGTAATCGTGGCGAAACGGTTGGAATGATTACTAGTGCACGCGAGTTGGAATCCGTAGGAATCGCATCAACGTCCCGGGACTCGGTTGGACATCGCACACCTCCTCTCCTCCACCGCGTTTCTCTGTCTTCGGCATCTTCCTCAGCTATCGCGCGAGGTGGTCAAGGCGCCTACAACCGGTGACGCGCCTCGGTCTGGTGACAGCACGCCTGGGTGGCCGAGGACGATCTCCCACTACGGATTAGCTGTGGCGGACGCCGAGATTCGGGTCGTCGGTTTCGATGATCAGTAGCACAATCCCCTCCTCGGTCCAAGTCTCGTGCTCCTCGCCCTGCGTCCACACCACAGCGCTTCCCACCGTCAGCCGAATCGTTGTTGCATCCTCGCCGCGCGCGTAGCCGGATCCCGCAGTGATGACCATGAGCTGTGGCACGGTTGCCGGATGCCGCCCGAGGCGGCCCTTCGGACCTATCTGAATCACTCCAACGGCCGAGTCAGCCCGCATGTCCGCGATCCGGGCATGTCTCGCCTCATGGCTCTCAAAGCGATCCAGGGTGGTGCTGGGTATCACGGCGAGATCGATGATCCGCACGGCCGGTCCTCCCTTAGTCCATCTGATCGGCGATAGAGCGAGCGATTCTCGCTCGACCCACCGCCCGGCCCAGCAGACGAGCGTCCTCGCCGCTAGTGGCCAGCCAGTCCAGCGCGGCTTCCAATCGCGCACTCGTGCTCACCTCATCCACGCAGTTCGGAAGGAAGAACACTTGCATCTTCTGGACACCGTCAGCAACCCAGATTCCTGCGATCGTGCTCACGATGGCCGCATCCGCAAAGCCGAGGTGACGCCTTGCCTGCGACTCGGTGACTCCGCCGTGACAGCCGATCACGTGCACGGGCCCGATGTCAGCAGTATCGCCCACACCCGTCGTGCGGTCAATCTCCTTCACCTCCTCGTGATCGCGTAGGAATGGTTGACCAACCATCTCTCTAGCTGCGGCCACGGCCAACCCCGCCGGAACGCCGGAGCAGCACATCGCCACTCGCCCGCGAGCGATCTGAACGATCACTGTGCTCGTGTCATCGACGCGAACGCTGTCCGGTCTCCGCTCCAGAGTCCAGCACAAAACCCGCTCGATTGCCGATTTGCGCTCCGCGAAGGTCATCAGGCTCCAGTCGAGCGCCTGGCCCTGATATGCCCTCGCCGAGCGAGCGATCCGGGCGCCGGTCAGCGCGAGATCAACGATCCTCTCCTGAACGGTCTGCAGAACGAGGGAAATCAACGCATCGGAGTCCGCCGCTGTGCCGCGGAACAGATCTTGGCCTTCGACATACTCGATGAAGCGCTGATCCAGTTGCGCGCCGGAGCCCTTTTGCCGAGCCTGCATGGGATCCAGCCGGACGACGCTCACTTTCGACCGCGCTTGGGTGAGCGCCGCCTCCAGCTCTGCCTCGCAGATTCCGACCGCGTCCCCCACGTCGGCCCAGCCGCTCTGGCCGTTGAAGATGGCGATGAACAGATCGCACCGCTTCGCCTGCTCGATGCAGTGCGTCCAGGAGGTCTCGTCACCTGGTGCCGGCGTCGCCTCCTCGTTGATCCAGACTTCGAACGCGGCGTGACCATCCACGCCGAGCAGGGCTTCGATCCGGCTTTTCAGCTCGCGTCGGACAGACGAGAGCGACACAGTTCCTCCAGCCTCCGTCCTGATGCCTACTTCACAGCGACTCGACAACATGATCCGAATCCGACGCATCAGCGTCCAACCTGCCCGCGAGTGTGGCGTCGACTGCTATCGACGGTCAGCGATTTCACGAAAGCTAATCCGCAGCAACCGCGGCGTGGCAATTTGGTGCCCTCGGCGAACGCCAGCGCGTCGAGTACGTAGGTGGCAGCCGCAAGAGTCCGGCATGGCTGGTCACGATGCGACTGTACCGCCCTTGGTTGAAATCGCTGGTGCTGACGGCGCGGTCGGGCACTCGTCTCGCGTCGGATTGGCCTTGTCCAATCGTCCCTCGTCGCCCTGAGAGGGTTGCTGGCCGAATAGCGCCTCGAACAGGTTGGTCAACTTGTCGGTCGCCTGCTTCGAAAGCATTCCGACCAGGGCCGCCAATCCCGCGATGCCGTATGGATTGATGTCGCTCGTGAGCGTGCTGCTCGAAAAGAAGCCGCCTCGCACGAGAAAGTAGAAGACCGCGCCGAGCGTGGAACCAATCAGCAGTCGGGCCGGGTACCACAGCATCCAGCGCCAGAGGAGGGTTCTGTTGCCCACGAATGTGGTGAATGACGTGGCCACGTGGAGGAAGGCGCCGAGGCCGCCGCCAAGGAACGCGAGAACGATAAGGCTTGTGCTTGCCACCGTACCGAAGCGAATGCTCCCGAACAGGATGGCGATCTCATGATCGGGCGCCGCGACCCCATTTGGACGCGTCTGCGTGGCACTGTCGACTGCGGTCCAGAGCTCCACAAGTGATTGCATGAGCGCTAGGGCCACGGCGAATAGAAGGACGCCCATGACTGCAGCGGCGACCGGACCCACGTGACGGCCGCAGGGCACGTCGTTCGATGCCGCCGGTACGTCCGCGCTCTGTGCCACCGCGCTACCCACCGACCTCGCGAAGCGCACCGTCACCTGGTCGCCGCGCCTGCCTCGTCACAACTCGATCCGTCGAGGGTTTGCGGCCGGGTAACTCCTCGGCAGCGCTACAAGGCGGATCAGGTTCTCGTTCACGTGACGCAATCCTCTGCCTCAACTCCCCACATTTCCCCCTCTGCCTAGTCAATCCGTGACTATGTGGCGTTCCTCGGGGAGAGTCAAGCCGTCTGTGGTCTTACCGCTCCGGCACCCCGTGACCCACCTCGACCGTCTAGGGCATCGGCCGGCCAATCTCCGACTCGAGCACTGCCCGTTCTGGTGCGCAGCGAAGCCCCAGCAGGCGCGGACTGCTCATGCCGCGCTGCCCCGCAGCGTGATCGCGGGCGGCACGAGCCACGCAAGCAGCAGGGGCCCAGTTGCCGCAACTCCCGCAGCGAAGAGGGAGGCCAGCACCGCGACCAGCCCGGCCAGCGCGATGACTCCAATCGGGGTCCCGAGAGCGACTCCCAAAGCAACAACAAGCGCACCGCTGCATGCGCCACCTGCCAAACCCAGAATGGTTGCTTGCGTTGCAATGACGGCAACCACCGTCCGCCGGTGCCATCCGAGGGCCCGAAGGACGGCGAGATCCGGCTGACGCTCGAGATAGCTCAGCGTCACGATCTGGCCGGCGCTGAGGGCACCGATCGCCAAGACCAGCCCGCCCAGGACGGCATGGAAGGCGTGAAATTGGGCGCTGACCAGTGTGCCGAGCAAGGCCGCGTCTACCTCTCCGCCAAAGCCGACGGCGATGAGGACGAACAGACCCATCAACAGTCCTCCGAGACCGACTGCCGCCGCTCCGAGGGTCGCCTCCGTCCGCCACTGACTGACCAGATCACCGACAGCGAAACCGAGGACCGAGGGGCCGCGGGAACTTCTGCGGATGCGACGGTCTACTCGTTTGGACCGAGCCCGATGGGAGCGGCCAACCATGAGCGCCGGCACCGCCGCTGCCAAAGAGGCGATCCCGATGGCGACCAGGGGGCTGATCGCGAGCTCCATGCCAAAGTCTCCGGAATGGGCGCTGAGGCGGATGCCGATAGCGGCAGCGGCGGCAACCACGCCGGCGGCCGTGCCCAGCAGAACAGTCTCCAGCTCGATGAGAAGGGCGATGCGGCGCCGTGACCACCCGAGCGCACGGAGAGTCTCGAACTCTTCTCGTCGCCGGCGTATCGACGCGTATGCAGTTTGGCCGATCAAAATCGACCCCCCGACGAGAATGACCGAAAACAGCGCGAGGTTCGCACCGCTCACCGCGTTGACGAAAGCGACCACGACACCCTTCGCCGTCCAGCTCTCGACGACCGTCATCGCAGGCCGTCCGAAGTGTCCCGCCGCCAGGTCGACGCTGACTGCTTGCTGTGCCGAGCCTTTGACGATGTCGACCAGCAGCCCTGTGGCTACGTGGATATCCGCAGCGACCCGGGCCAGCCGCGACTCTGCTGCCGGACCGGGTTGGCCCACGTCCGATACTCTGACACGGACAGTGCTGATGAAGGCAGGACCCACACCGTTGGCGAAACGGTGCGGGTCCGCGAAGTAGGCTGCTCCATCGAGGGTCGTGAGCAGTGACGGCGGCGCATTCACATACCCGGCGACCGACCGAGTGGGGCCGAGATGCGCCCCCGCGGGCGTGGCAACAGCCGCCGGCGCGTATCCGAGGAGATTTGTCGCGCTCGTGCCGAATCCGTCGAAACATTGAGGGTCAACCTGTCCGACCAGCTGCCAGCGGTTGGGAGGCTGAGTCGGCCCGCGCGAACCTCCGGTCCCGTTGTTGAAGGGATGCGCCGCGACGCTGCGGAACCATGTGTCCTGGGCGTCGGGCGAGAGCGAAGCTCCGATCCCAAAGGGGCTGTCGAACACTGAGAGATTCATTGCTACCGGCTCAGCCGCGAGATGGTGGGTGCCGAGGACCTGATAGCTGACGTCGCCTGGCACCTCGAGGGGGGACGTGTTGTAGAACGACGCGAGGCCCTGTTGCGAAAAGGTTTGGAACAGCGTGTTGGCCATTGACGTCTGATCGGTGACCTCTCGCCAATCCTGCAAGCCGGCCGGGCTACCACCCGACATCAACGAGCTGGGCTGCGCAGCCTGATCCACCTGGACGTTGATGCTCTCGTCGATGAAGCTGGTCGTGCTGGCCAGCACGGGCACTGTCGGTACAACGTCGGATGGCCCGGTTGTTATGTCGGGGCGGTCGTCGGCGCGCAGATACCGCCCTCCCTTCATGCAATTCGGCGCTCCGGTGAGCGCTGCCTCCGCAACCGGGTCGATTCCGGCCAGGAGAACCGGCTCTCCGAAGGGGACGAACGCGCCGGCCTGCCCAGTGGAGAGACCGGGAACTGTGTCGCCGGACGTGAGGCACTGCACGGTCGGTGTACACGGGATGACTGTGGATCCGACATGAAGGCCGGCTTGGTCAACGGTCCCAGTGGGGGCGATCACCAGGTAGCTCGTCGTCGCTGGAAAAGCGGACAGTCCACCGTCGCCCGTCGTCCGCTGGGTGAGGCGAAACACGGAAACGCTCTTCCCTGCGGCTGCGTTCTGCAGGTCGACTGTGCTTCCCGCCGGCCAGTTGACGAAGCCGACGACGGCGATCGGCGCAGCGACCTGCACACCGGGGACGTCGCGGATGCGGCCGAGCTGGCTGAGGGTGATTCCGCCGATGAGCCCCGAGAGGTAGTTCGGCCGCACCAGGTCCTCACGCGTTTCGAGCGTCGTTGTCGAACCGGTGGGACGGACGAGCAGGTCGAACGTGCTGCTCCACGACTTCTCAGCGTCTCCGCGCAGCGTTGCTGACACTGTTTGCGACGTACTCGCCAACACGATGAAGCCGACTGTGGAGACCAGCAGACCAAACGCACCGAAGGCCGTCGACACGCGGCGCGACAGCAATTGGCGAACCGCCAGCCGCAGCATGTCAGTCGAGGATTCGCATGCGCACCGAGCCACCGAATCCGCGGCGGGTTGTCGCTTCGAGTCCACCATCGTTGAGTCGCAGCTGGCGACCAGCAGCCGCGGCGACCGCGGCATCGTGAGTGGCTATGACCATGGTCAACGTGCGCTCCCGCCTCAACTCCTCGAGGAGCCCGAGGAGATCCTCAGTCGTCGCCGAGTCAAGATTTCCGGTCGGCTCGTCGGCAAGGAGGAGTTGCGGATCTCCCAGGAGTGCTCTGGCCAAGCCAACCCGCTGACGCTCTCCCTCGGACAGCCGAGCCGGTAGGAAATTCCCACGGTCAGCGAGTCCGACTCTGGCCAGCAGATCGCGGGCTCGCGGCTCCAGAGTTCGCCGATCGCCCCATGGCAGCCGTGCGATGACGACGTTCTGCAATGCCGTGAGCCCTGGCAGCAGATGTGCTTCCTGAAACACGATTCCCAGGCGGAGCCCGCGAAAGGCCGTCAGCTGCCTTTCCGTGGCCGTCGCGAGCGATGTTCCCAACACGGTCACCGACCCCGCTGTCGGTCTGTCGAGGCCGGCAACGATGTTGAGGAGCGTTGTCTTCCCGGACCCCGACGGGCCCATGAGCGCGACGGCTTCACCGCGCATGACGGTCAGCGTGACAGGCTTGAGAGCGGTGACGGGCCCTCCCGGGGTCTGGAAGACCCGCGTGACGCCCGCCAGCGCAACGACGAGCCGGTCGTCGTCACCCATAACGCGCAGAGGAGTCGCTTCTGCTACCGCTCCGCGGTCGCTGAACGATCGCCCCTGCGTGTTCACGAACTGCGACGGTCCAGCGAAGGTCAGCCTGGACACGTTGAATCTCCGCATCGATCGCTTCCCTCTGAAATCCCTGGGTGGCATCGCGGCGCAGCGAGCGCAATTCAGTGAGTGCTGCGCTGCGTTGCTCGACGATGATGTCGGTGAGCTCCGCGAAGCGATCTGGCACGACCAGGCGAGCCACGGCGAGCCGCACGACGCTCTCGTCGGGGTCATCTGATTCGAACAACCACTCCAACGCGAGGGCGCGTCCGGACGCGGTCAGCGCCAGAAGCTGCCGGTCGGGCCGCCTCTCCTGGCGCACGCGCCGAGAGCTGACGACGCCGTCGCGGTGCATGCGTCCGAGGGTGAGATACACCTGACTGGCGCTGGTCATCCACACTGGCCCGAGTTCCTCTTCGAGCGTCGCCTTCAGCTGATACCCGTGCGCGGGTCCACCAACGAGAAGCCCGGCGAGGATGCCCTGAATGCCCATAGCCTGCTACGTCGATGCCGGGACTGACAACCAGTCGCGTAGCCACGGACCTGCGACGATGAGCAGGCCAACCATGATCCCCAGTGTTCCACCCACAAGTCCCGGCGGTCTGTACGCGGACCCCGAGACCGCGGCCAGCACGAGCGCCACGGACAATACCAGGGCCGCAACGCTCCGCTCGCGTCGCCCACGCGGGCTTGTCGCTGGCATGTGAACGCCGAAGCAGCGACAGGGGGCTTGGTGGGCTGGTCGCAAGGAGAGGGCTGTCAAGCCGACAGAGAAAAGGCAGGTCATCGCCGCCACGATAGCGGAGGCCGGCCTGATAAGGAGCATCGCGGACAGTCCCAACTCAGCGATGCAGACGATAGCATCACTCCAGGTACTAGGCCCCAACGCCTTGCCAACGGCCGCGATCGTAAATATTGTCGCGAGACTGATTGAGGTCACCGCACCGAACTCGCTCATCGGGGGGAGTCCGCTACCACCGGCTCAGAGTCCGAGGATAGGCCGCCCAAGGCGGAGGCCAGCATGGCTCGGGCCATCCCGGCCTCGACCACTCGGCCATGGGCGACCCGAAACGCGAAGGGATATCCCGGAACACCAAATGCGCGCGCGAGGTCTCCCTCTGTGTCACGAATCCAGGGACCATCGAACGTGGCCACACCGCGAAGGGATGTTTCACCACGGCCGGCGACCTCTATGACGAGCAGAGTATCGGCGGAATGCTCGGGCGTCCAAGCCGTATTGAGGACCTTGACGATGTCGCCGCACGGCTCACAGGCAGGGGATATGAAGACCAAAAACTGTGATCCGAGACGTAGTTCAGCCGCGGGCGTCTCAAGGTGGATAGAGAGCAGATCGGTGGGGGCCTCGGCACCTGGCTCCAGAGCTCTGACGGAGGGTGTGCGTCCGGATTGCTCGACGTGGTGGACCCTCAGGACAGCGCCCACCGCGAGCAATACCGCGAAGCTGGACATCCCAATGGCCACGATAGCGAGTGCGAGGGCCACCGCGACCATTTCAACCCCCCTGTTACGAATGCGAGGACCGTAGCTAGCAGCCTACGGAGTAGCAGAAACCAGAGCAACCACTGGCGCACACGTAGAAGTAGCTGCCGTCGCACGAGTCCGTGCACTTGAACAGGTTGTAGCGGTTATTGCAACATGTTCCACAGCAGTCGAAGACGGTACAGTACACATGGCAGAGAAGCGGCGCGACTGCAGCGTCAGGGCGCTGCCGCGAATCACCCGCCATCGATGCTTGGCTGCGTCCCGATCCGCCGGCCTCAGCAATGGTTGTAGTCGCCAGAATGCCGAAAGTACCCAGTCCCGCCGATGACAAACGGCGCAGGAAACGCCGCCGGTTCACCGCCCGGCTGGTCACTTCGGCAAGCTTCTCCACAGGCGACAGGTGCGACTTCACGCCCTCGACCTCCGATTGTGGCTAGTCAGTCTGTGAATATATGTTC
>PLWW01000039.1 GCA_003153125.1 Candidatus Dormiibacterota bacterium
GACCAACGGACACTCCGAGAAAAACCCGACCGGCTCAGCGGGTCGTGGCCAGGATGAGTAGGCCGGCCAGGATGCCGAGTACGACACCGATGGGTTGCCCGCGCGGCCAGCGCCAGAGCAGCGCAAACACCGCAACGGAGGTGACCACCTCGATCGGGCCCGCGAAGGCCACGCGAGCGAGCGCAACGCACGCGGACCCGATCAACCCCACCGCGGCGAGGACCACTCCGTCCAGGGATGCTCGGACACCGGGTCGAGCCTCGGTGATCCGTGTGACCACGTTCACCAGCGGAACGAACACGAGCGAGGGAGCGAAGATGGCCAGCGCCGCCACCACTCCGCCAGGGATCCCCGAGATCTGCACGCCCAGGAATGCGGCCACCGCGAAGACGGGCCCCGGCGTCACCTGCGAGAGGGCAAACGCATCAGCGACCTGGCGATCCGTCAAGTGGAAGCTGCCGCCAACCAGGTCAGCATGCAGGAAGGGCAACAGCACATACCCACTTCCGAACGCCAGCGCGCCGATCTTCAGGAAGATCAGTGCCAGCGGCAGCAGCCCCGCCGCAGCCAGCGGCGCCGTTACCGTAGCAAGCCAGGGCAGTGCGCTTGCTACCTGAGCGAACCCTCCGCGGCGACCGTGCCCCACGGCGTCCAGCGACCAGACGACGTAGCCGATCAGCGACCCGCCTGCCAGCACCACCAATGGATTGAACCCGAGGATCCCCGCCGCGAGCGCAGCAGCGGCGATCACCACGCCGACCACTCCCCGCCGCCCCAGTGCAGAGAGGTCGACAGCCGCTCGGGCCACGATGCCAACCACCGCTGCATCCACGCCCAACAGAACCAGCTGCACGCTTCGATCCGCTCCGACATGCAGATAGAGCTCTGCAAGGCCCAGCATCACGAGCACAGCCGGTCCGATGAAGAGGAGAGCTGCGAGCAGCATCCCCCGGACGCCGGCCCGTCGCAACCCGAGAAGTAGCGCGAGCTGAGTCGACCCGGGCCCGGGCAGCAGATTGCATGCCGCGAACAGCCGGCTGAACTCCGCACGCTCGAGCCAGTGGCGGCGGCGCACCACCTCGCGCTCCATCAGCGCCACGTGCACCGCGGGGCCGCCAATGGCGCGCCAGCCGAGCGGGGCGAAGACCGCCGCCACCGACCCCAAATCCCGCGTCCTCGAGCGCTCAGGCATCCCGGCAGCATGCCGCAAGCGCTTGGCTGGTTGGGAGGTCGAGATCACTCGCGGCGCCGAGGGTCATCTCATCGCAGAGGGGCGCGGCTCCGCCAACGGCTAGAGCGTGTCTCTCACTGGACCAGCAGGCGCAGGTGCCGAGGCGCAGCGCGGAGCCAAAGAGCGGTGGCAACGACTATCTCTTCGAGGGGCCAATGCCGTCGACGTAACGCAGGACGCGCGAACACAGGCCGTCGATCGATCGCGCCGCGAGCTCGATCATCCTTGGCCTGCTGCGACCAGCACGGCTGTCGATGCTCAGCTCGGCATGGAACGGGCGGCGTGCAAGGTTCGTTCTGTCATGAGCGGCGCGCTGGGTGGCGGCGCCGCGCCAGCCGTGACGAGGTCACCACCGGACGGCACCAATCGCTCGTAGAACAAGTGCGCCAAGTGGGTATATAGACGCTCGGTTTCCAAAGGCGTCGGTAAGAACCAGGGTCTGAGAACGTTCCGGTGCTCGCTTGCAAGGGCCGATCCGGTCATTCACAGCCACCAACGGCGTAGCCAGTACTGCTCGAAGCCCACCTTGAGCGTATGCCAACGCCGACCGGGTTTGCGCATCTGGACGCCGGCTGCACCTTCGGCGTAGAAGTCCCCGCTTGCGTATGCGGCAACGCCGTCGCCCATCTCGACAAAGCATGCGCCGTGTCCATCAAAGTGCACGTGGCTGTCCGCGCCGCGCAGCTCCGCGGCGATCCTGCGGGAGACCACCTCCGCCTCGGCGTGCGCGAAGACCCCAGCCTTTGGCAGCATCTTGCCGCCCGCGATGGGGATGACGGTGACGTCGCCGATGGCGAACAATCCGGCGGCGCTCGTCGCGAGCGTCGCACGGTCCACCGGGATGAATCCGCTTTCCGCGGCCAGACCAGCGGTGCGAGCGACCTCAGGTGCAGCGTGCGGCGGGACGCCGATGAGCACATCGTAGGCGACGCGCCCACCATCCGCGAGCACCAGCGATTTCTCCGCAGCGTCGACGCGCTCGACCGTCGAGCCGGGGTGGAACCCGATGTCGCGATCGCGGAGCACCGCAGCCAGTGCCTCTCCGATCACCGGGCCGGCAGTCGGCATGGGCAGTCCCTCGGGGGTGACCACGTCGACCGACGAGCGGTCGCGTAGACCACGCTTGCGCAGCACCGCCTCGGCCAGCAGGGCTGCCTCGTAGGGTGCGGCGGGACATTTGAACGGAAGCCGCGAGACCAGCACGACGACCCGCCCACCGCTGAACCGCTGCAGCGCGTCCCGAGCGCCAACAGCTCCGTCGATGGTGTAGAGGTTGTGGGCGGAGTCGGCGAACCCGGGCAGCGCCTCCGGGGCGAGGTCGGCTCCCAGCGAGATGACGAGGCGGTCGTAGTCGATGGCGCCGGAGGATGTCTCGACGCTCCGGTTGGCCGTGTCGATGGCGCGGATGTCGGCGATCACGACCTCGATCCCGCGGCGGCGCAGGGTGCGCAGATCGCGCGTGATCTGCTCCGGCCGGCGGGCGCCTGTCATCACCCACAGGAACGACGGCGCATAGCGGTAGGTCGGACTCCGGTCGATCAGAACCACGCGGTCGCCAGGGTCGAGCAGTCGCCGCAGGCGCCGGGCCGCGACCAGCCCCCCGGTCCCCCCTCCAAGGATGACGACGGTCCGGTCCGCCATGGCACGCACCTCAAGGAACGGTCAGAAGGTCACAACCTGATTGGCCCACAGGGTCCAGTCGGTGAGTTCATCAAGTGTCGAGCGGTGGGCGCCCTCGATCAGGTGGTCAGCGGCGATGCCGCGCGCATCGAGGCAGGTGCCGCAGCACCCGACCTGCGCGCCGTGACGCACCGCCGAGGTGATCATCCGGTCGAGGTGGTAGTAGCCGTCGGGCAGCTTCTGCCCGGTGGCGGCGCAGCCCACGGCGTCGCCCATGAGGAAGACGCGCACGTCGACGCCATCGCGCTGGGCAAGCGATCCGGCAAGGCGCAGACCGTTGTACGAGCGCTCCGTCCCGTAGGGCGGGTCGTTGAGGATGAGTAGCGCATTCATGTGGTCACGCCTGCCCGACAGCGACGGGCAGACCCGCCAGCCGCCACTCGGGCATGCCGTCCTCGAGCCGGCGGGCGCGGAATCCGCCGCTGCGCAGAAGCTCCACCGCCTGCGGTGCGAGGACGCAGTACGGGCCGCGACAATACGCCACGACCTCGGTCCGCTTGGGCAGGGTGCGCAGCCGCGCCGTGAGCTCGTCGAGCGGGACGGAGACAGCCCCCGGAATGTGGCCCTGGTCGAACTCCTCGCGGGGGCGCACATCGAACACGGCGACGTCGCCGTGCTTGACCAAACGGAGGAGTTCGTCTCGAGTCACGGTCTCGAGCGCGTCGCGGGCGAGGAAGTAGTCGCGAACAACCTCGCCCACCTCGGCGAGCCGGCTGCGCGCAAGGTCGCGGAGCTCGATGTAGAAGCGCAACACGCCGTCGCCAGCGAGCCGATAGAGGACGCGGGTGCCCTCCTTGCGGGTCTCGACGAGTCGCGCCTGGCGAAGGGTCTGGAGGTGGTTCGAGGCGTTGGTCACCCCCATGGCAGCGCCGCGGGCGAGATCCTCGACGCTCCGCTCCCCTTGAGCGAGCAGGTCGAGCAGTTCAATGCGCTTGGGGTTGGCCACGGCCTTGCCGATGCGGGCGAACTGCTCGTAGAGGGTGTCCTTGGCGTCGCGGCCGTCCACGGGAGCCTCCTCTGTCGATTATCCAGTAATATCTGGAATCTTAGCAGGCGCAGCCCAATCGCACGGAGGTCCGGGATGCCGCCAACCATTGTTCCGATCGTCGACGAAGGCCTGGGCAACTCGTCGTACCTGGTCGACCTGGGCGATGGCAGCGCGCTGGCCGTCGATCCGAGCCGAGACCCGGCCCCGTATCTCGCCGAGGCGGAGCGGCTCGGACGGCGCATCGCCTTCGCCGCCGAAACCCACCTCCACGCCGACTTCGTCTCCGGCAGCCGCGAGCTCAGCGCCCACGGAGCGACCGTGCTCGGCCCGACGCTCAACGGCCGCGAATTCCCCCACCGAGGCCTCCGCGACGGCGATGAGGTCGCCCTCGGTGGTCTGACCCTCCGCGCCCTGGGCACCCCTGGCCACACCCCCGAACACCTCGCCTACCTGCTCCTCGACGGCTCCCGGCCGGCCGCGCTCTTCACCGGGGGCTCCCTGCTGGTCGGCGCGGTGGCGAGGACCGACCTCATCAGCCCCGACCTGACCGAGGAGCTGGCGCGGGCGATGTACCGCTCGATTAGAGACCGTATCCTGCCCCTCCCCGACGACCTACCCGTCTACCCGACCCACGGCGCCGGCTCCTTCTGCTCCGCTCCGGCAGGGGCCGAGCGAACCACGACGATCGGGCGCGAGCGGGCGGGCAACCCCCTCCTCGCCGCGCCCGACGAGAACGCCTTCGTGGCCCTCCTGCTCGCGGGCCTAGGGACCTACCCGCCGTACTTCCTCCGCCTCCAGGCGATCAACCGCCGCGGCCCTCGCCTCTACGGCGAGATCCCGACCCTCCCTCGGCTGACGGCCGTAGCGGTGCGCCAGCGCATCGCCGAAGGCGCCGAGGTGATCGACGTCCGCCCGCTGGCCGCGTACGCCGCCGGACACATCCCCGGCTCACTCTCGATCGCGCTGCGGCCCGCCTTCGCGACCTGGCTCGGCTGGCTCTCGTCGCCGGACCGCCCCATCGTCGCCGTCCTCGACGCTGACCAGGATCGAGCCGACCTCGTCCGCCAGGCACTCAAGGTCGGCTATGAGAGCCTGGTCGGTGAGCTCGACGGCGGCATGATCGCCTGGCGAGCCGCCGGCTTCGAGGAGTGGCGCCTCCCTGTGGTCGATCCGGGGCACCTCCCCGATGCACCGCTGCTCGATGTCCGCCAGGCGTCGGAGTACCGCAGCGGCCACGTGCCCGGCGCTCTCTCCGTTGAGCTCGGCGCGCTCGCGGCTGCGGGCGACCTCGAGCCCGGGCCGCTGGCTGTGATGTGCGGCCACGGGGAGCGGGCGATGACCGGTGCGAGCGTGCTCGAGCGAACCGGGCGGACCGGCCTGGCCGTCGTCGCCGGAGGACCCGACGACTGGGCGGCGATCCCTGGCAACCGCCTGGAGATCAGCGTCTGAGCCTCGGCGGCCCACGCGGCTCGTCCCGGCTGGGCATTCGCGCCAACCTCGGCCAGTTCTCGTTGCTCGTCGGGGTCAACGCCCTGGTCGGCGGCATGATCGGCCAGGAACGCACCGTCCTCCCGCTTCTCGGACAGCAGGTCTTCCACCTCGAGGCCATCACCGCGGCTCTCACCTTCATCGTCGCCTTCGGCGCGGTCAAGGCGGTGACCAACTTCTTCGCCGGGACCCTCTCCGACCGCGTGGGGCGCAAGCCGGTCCTCGTCTCCGGCTGGATCGTCGGGTTGCCCGTGCCGCTGCTGCTCATCTGGGCGCCGTCGTGGGCGTGGATCGTCGCCGCCAACGTGCTGCTCGGCGTCAACCAGGGGCTTACTTGGTCGATGACGGTGATCATGAAGATCGACCTTGCTGGGCCGGCTCGGCGCGGGCTGGCAATGGGCCTCAACGAGGCGGCTGGTTACGGGGCCGTCGCCGCCACCGCGCTGGCCACCGGATTCCTGGCGGCCCGCTACGGGCTCAGGCCGGCCCCCTTCTACCTCGGCGTCGCGTACGCGGGGCTGGGTTTCGGCGTGTCGACACTCTTCGTCCGCGAGACCCACGCGCACGCCAAGCACGAGGCCAGTCAGCACGTCGACCGCTCGGCCGCGCTGCACGACGCCCTGTCGACCAAGGAGGTGTTCCTGCTCACCAGCTTCAAAGAGCGGGCGCTGAGCGCGGTGTGCCAGGCGGGGATGGTCAACAATGCCAACGACGGGATGGCCTGGGGCCTGTTCCCGATCCTCTTCGCCCGGGGTGGGATCTCCCTGGCCGCCATCGGAACGCTCGCCGCGCTGTACCCGGCCGTGTGGGGGCTCGGGCAGCTAGTCACCGGGGCGCTCTCCGACCGCGTCGGACGCAAGTGGCTGATCGCCGGCGGCATGTGGGTGCAGGCGAGCGCGATCGCCGTCATCGCCGCCGGCAGGGGATTCACCATCTGGGCGCTCGGCGCGGTGCTGCTCGGGGTGGGGACCGCCATGGTGTATCCGACACTCCTGGCCGCAATCGGTGATGTCGCCCACCCGACGTGGCGGGCCTCATCGGTGGGCGTCTACCGGTTGTGGCGCGACGGCGGCTTCGCGGTCGGAGCGCTCCTCGCGGGTGGCCTCGCCGACCTTTTCGGGATCCCGGCGGCGATCTGGGTGGTCGCGGCCGTGACCGCGGCGTCGGGCGTGGTCGTCGCGGTGCGGATGTATGAGACGCACTCCCGAGTGCTTGGCCAGCCGCTATCGCCGCGCGGCACTCCCCCGCCAGTCGCGTTCGCGGCACCGGACGAGCCTGGAGATTGAGGTTGAGGCTGGCGACCGAGAACATCCAGACGGCGCTCCCGCGGTGGGCGGCCGTGCTCGCCATCGGCGCCCATCCTGACGATGAGTCCTTCGGCCTGGGCGCGGTCCTCACAATGTTCGCCGATGCCGGCACTCGCATCGCCATGCTCAGCTTCACTCATGGCGAGGCGTCGACACTGGGCGGGGTCGCCGGGGACCTGGCCAGAATCCGCGCCGGGGAACTCGCAGCCGCGAGCCGCGTGCTTGGCGTTGAGCGGTCCGAGCTGCTCGCCTACCCCGACGGTGGACTGGCAGAGCAGCCGCTCGAGGAGCTCGCCGAGCACGTGGGCGATCAGGCGCAGGAGGTGCGCGCGGACGGACTGCTTGTATTCGACCGGGGCGGCATCACTGGCCATCCGGACCACGAGCGCGCGACGGAGGCCGCGCTGGCCGCAGCGGACAGCGTTGGAGTTCCCGTCCTTGCATGGGCGATCCCCGTCTCAGTCGCGTCGCGACTCAACGCCGAATTCGGCACCACGTTTGTTGGCCGCGCCGACAGCGCTCTCGACATTGTCTTGCGCGTCAACCGGAACCGCCAGCGGCGTGCGATCGCCCAGCACCGCAGCCAGTCGACGGCTAATCCCGTGCTGCGGCGGCGCCTCGAGCTTCTCGGCAATCGCGAGTGGCTGCGCTGGCTGCGGCACGACGCGGCACGGGCTCATCCTTACTCTGCCCACCCACACCTGCATGGCAACTGACGAACCGCCGATCCTGCGCCCGAAACACTACGGCGAACCGTCCATGTTTGTGGTGGAGAGCCTCCTGCGTGAGGGCCGGCGACAGCGCAACCTACCAGACGTGTCGGTTCCTGACGTTTGTCTGCTCGACCCCGACGGGGACGTGGTCGGCACCTGCAAGCCGCCGGCCTCGCGAGCCGTCACCCTGGTTGGGCGTGCTACCACTCCGAGCTTTGGGTCACCCACCGCGGCGGTCGGGACATTGGAATCGTGCCGTGCGCTGTCGGTGCGCCCTACGCGGTGCTTGTCGCCGAGGAGCTGCACGCGTCGGGTTGCGGCCTCATCGTGTCGGTCACCTCTGCGGGCCGCGTTCTCCCTCTCGGCGATCCGCCCTATTTCGTCTTGATCGAGCGTGCCTGGCGGGACGAAGGGACCAGCCTCCACTACCTTCCCGCCAGTGAGTGGTCGCACCTGCGGCCCGAGCTGCTGTCGCTTCTCGAGGGGGCGTTCGAGGGGTTCGTGGAGCCGGTCAGTGTCGGAACATCGTGGACGACCGATGCGCCTTTCCGGGAGACGCAGACCGCGATCGCCACGGCGAAAGCCGCCGGGGTCCATGCCGTGGAGATGGAGGCCGCAGCACTCTATGCGTACGCCACAGCCCAACAGCGAGACGTCGTCTGCGTGGCTCATGTCACGAACAACATGGGTATTGGCGGAGACGACTTCGAAAAGGGCTCCGATGCCGGTGCTCACCGAACTCTCGCGGTTGTCGATACGATCGTGCGCGCTTGGGTGCTGAGGCGTCCACGCCTCGACCATCAGACGTCCGCGAAACGTCCACCAGCGACGATCGAGAAGTTCGAATGAGAAGACTTCCCCCATGCGATCCGGCTCTCGCTCGAGCAATTCGTCGCAACCAGCTCCGGCGTCGAACACACCACAGTCGTCGAGTGCCCATCTTCGGCTACTCCGACGGTTCCGGGACGAAGGACCCTCTGATCGAGGTCTCCCGACCCTGTCCCTCAAGGCTGGCGTTCGCTCAATCTGGAGTGGACGGCTGAAGAAGATCCATGCGCACGGCACCGGGGATCGGCGCCTGAGCGCGAGTACGGAGACCCGAAGAAGATGATGTGGGGTTACGGATACGGCGACGGAAGCTGGGTGGGCTGGCTCGTGATGGGGATCGTGATGCTGGTCTTCTGGGGCATGGTCGTCGCCGGGGTGATCTTCCTGGTCCGCTACCTTGGGCATGGTCGTGACCAGCGCGCCGGCGGCGACGCCTTGCGCATCCTCGATGAGCGCTTCGCCCGCGGCGAGATCGACGCCGACGAATACGGTCGGCGGCGGCAGCTGCTCACCTCCCCATGACGTCGTGCGACTCAGCACGCGAACACTGATCGTGGCTGGGTCTGCCACGGTGGTGCTTGCTGGCATGTCCACGGTTGGCTGGGCAGCCGCCACCGGCGGCTTTCGCGACGCAGCCACCGCCCCGAACGGGCAGTGTTCCGCTCCCGCCCTCTCTGGCACCGTCGTGGACGTCACCCTCGCCGACGGGGGGGCGATGATGGGTGGTGAGGGCGGGATGATGGGTGGCTATTACGCGGTCGGAGGCATGATGCGCGTCCTCGCGAGCACGAGCCAGGTAGCAGCAGGCTCAGTCTCATTCCGCGTCGCCAACGCCGGGAGCCTGGTGCACGAGCTAGTGATCCTGCCACTCCCCGCGGGGCAGGCGGTGGGCGAGCGCGCGGTGAACTCCAACAGTAGCGTGGACGAGAGCGACAGCCTGGCGGAGGCGTCGCGCACCTGTGGCGCCGGCGCGGGAGACGGCATCAATCCCGGAGCGATCGGGTGGGTGACGGTGAACCTGCCTGTCGGAAACTACGAGTTGATCTGCGACAGGCCCGGACACTACGCAGCAGGGATGTTTAGTGAGTTGACGGTCACCTAATGCGCCCGCGATAGCGAACCGCACCAAGAGAACCGGTCGCTGGGGCGCCTGGTCGCGACCCTACGCGCGTGGATCCTCGTGTTGCCTGACCAGCGCGTCGCCCTCCGGTGCAAGCCTGCCCCAGGGGCTGTCGCTGAGCGGAGCGCCCGCGGAGATGGCGACACCGACGATGCCGGGAACGCGGTAGGCCACGCCACTGGCGACAGACCGGTAACCTCCAACCGATGGCTGATCAACCGGGGACGCCGTCGACGTACGCATCCGAGCGCATCGCCAGCTACTACAGCCTCACACCCGCAGCCTATCGAGACCTCTGGGGCGTTCAGCGATGAGAGACACGCTCTTCACCCCGTAGGTCGCAGTGGCGCCCTGGGCCTGATCCGAGAGGAAACGATACTCGGCGTTTTCGCGAATATCTGTGATGTGGAAGCCCGCCTCTTCGACGGCGCCTCTGTAGTCATCGACCTGCGCGGCGCCGCCGATGCACGACGCCCAGAGGTCGGTGTTGCAAACGATCTGCTCCGATAGTTGACGCTCGGTGACGATGTCGGAGAGCGCGAGGCGGCCTCCGGGCCGCAGCACACGCCACGCCTCGCGGAAGACGTCCGCCTTGCGCGCCGACAGATTGATGACCCCGTTCGAGACCACACAATCAAAGCTTGAATCCGGAAAGGGCATTTCCTCGATGCGGCCCTTGACAAATGTCACCGTGGACAGGCCCCGCTCGTCCCTCAGGCGGTTGGCCTTGGCGAGTTGTTCGTCGGTCATGTCGACGCCACTGACGCTTCCTTCACTTCCAACCTTGATCGCTGCGAAGAAGGCGTCCATGCCCGAACCACTTCCCAAATCCGCCACCTGGTCCCCGGAATGCAGGTCCGCGAAATCGAAGTGATAACCCACGCCCGCGAAGGATTCGACGGCACCCAGAGGAATCTGATCAAGGATCGCCGCGGGATAGTCAAGGCGCTCCGCAAGTCCCCGGCCCATCTCGAAGTGAAACGTGCCGCCGGGATTGGTGGCCACATCCCGATACATCCGCATGACCTTGTCGTCCAGTTCTGCGACGTTGACGCCCGGTGTGGTGGTCACAACTCTCTCCTCGTGTTCCAACTTTCCGATCTGCTCCTTCGCGTCCTTGCCCGCGGAGGACGCCCACTCGATGCTGAACCGGTCCGACCCGCTCTGATGCGACCGCACCGATCGTCCGGCTGAACCGCCTGGTCGACCTCCCTCTGTCGGACGTTCTCAATGGATCGCTTGGATAGTGCCTTGCCCCAAGGCGGCTTGTCAAGTATTCTCTTGATGATGAGAACAAGCTCGAGGCTGGACGTTGTCTGATCGGCCGGCGAAGGACGCGCTGTACGACGCCCTGGCCAGCGTGGCCAAGGCGTTGGGGAGCGGTCGGCGAGCCGAGCTTGTCGACGTACTCGCGCAAGGCGAGCGATCCGTCGAGGACCTCGCCGGTGAGATCGACCAGAGCATCGCCAATACGTCCCAGCACCTGCAGCAGCTGTTGCGGTCCGGGCTCGTCCGCACCCGGCGCGACGGAACCCGGATCTTCTACTCGCTCGCCAGCGAGCGGGTGACGGATCTGTGGCTGGCCGTGCGTGACATTGCGGCTGCTCACGTCGGTGAGCTCGACCGGCTGGCCAGCGCCTACCTCGGAGACCGCAGCGATTTGCAGACGGTCAGTCGCGAGGAATTGCGCCGGCGCGTCCGGGCTGGGGACGTCGTCGTACTCGACGTGCGACCGGGCCCCGAATACCACGCCGGCCACATCGCCGGTGCCCGCTCACTGCCGCTCAGCGATCTGAAGCGGCGGCTGCGCGAGCTGCCCAAGGACGTCGATATCGTCGCCTACTGCCGGGGACCGTACTGCGTGTACGCCGATGACGCTGTCCGGCTCTTGCGCCGCAGTGGCCGCCGCGCGGCCCGCCTCGAGGATGGCTTCCCAGACTGGGCTCGCGCCGGGCTACCAGTGACCGCCGAGTAAGGGTCCGGAGACTCCGAAAGGCTGGATACTGGTGAGCGGCTGTCTAGGGAGCGGACAGAGGCGAACGAGGTCGTCAAAGGAGGTGCTCGACGGCGGCTTCCTCGCCGGCGGTAGGCCACGCCACTGGCGACAGACCGGTAACCTCCAACCGATGGCTGATCAAATGGGGACGGCGGCGGCGAACGCATCCGAACGCATCGCCAGCTACTACAGCGCAACAGCCGCAGCGTATCGAGCTCTCTGGGCGCCATTGCTGGAGCCGGCCGGCCTCAGACTCCTCCACGAGCTCTCACTGCACGAGGCGCAACGGGTGGTCGACATCGGCACCGGTGTCGGCACTCTGCTTCCGCACCTGCGGCGCGCTGCCCCGCACGCAACCATCGTCGGCGTTGACCGATCCCGCGGCATGGTTGCGCTAGCACCAAGGGACTTTCCGCTGGCAGTCACCGATGTGCTCAATTTGCCCCTGACGACAGGCGCGTTCGACGTGGCCGTCCTCTGCTTCATGCTCTTCCATGTGCCAGATCCGGTGGCAGCTCTCCGCGAGGTCCGCAGGGTGCTCAATCCCGATGGGGTGGTCGGGCTCACGACCTGGGGACCGGCGCCGAGGTTTCACGCTGAGGACGTTTGGAACGAGGAACTCGATGCGCACGGGGCACCACCGGACCCGGCACAGTCCACCCGGGCTTTGATGGATACACCCGAGAAGGTCACCGGATTACTCGAGAGCGCCGGGCTTCATGTTGTCTCACTACACCTTGAGCCCTGGCGACAGCCGATGACTGTAGAGCAGGTCGTGGCTCTGAAAACCAGCCTCGGAGTGCCGGGACGGCGCCTGGCAACCCTGGACCCACAGACCCGCGATGCGTGTGTCCGTCGTGCCCGCCAGCGACTCCGGGAGCTCGACGCCGACTCACTCACCGACCACGACGACGTCATCTACGCGACGGCTACTCCGAGCTGGAACTGAGATCCCCCGATGCCATCGGCATCGCTTCGTCAATCAGGAGGACGGGGATGCCGTCGGCAACAGGGTATGCCAGCCGACAGGCAGCGCAGCGCAGCGCTTCAGCAGCCGCGGCGAGGGCGCCCTTGCACCTCGGGCATACGAAGACCTCCGCCCGCGCGAGCGCCTGCCCGTCCATGGAGCTACTCCACCTTTACTGGCTTGCTGATGAACCCGAAGCGACCGTCGCCGACAGGACCGACTGGCGAAGGGTGATCATGCGCGAAGACCTTCGCCAGAGGGCGCAAACGACTCATGACAACGGTGGCTTGCAGACGACCAGCAGCCCGGACGACAGCCACGCTTGGAAGCCTCCGATGACATCCGTTGCGCGCCGCAATCCCAGCCGATGCAAGGTGGCGGCGGCGAGGCTCGACGAGTATCCCTCGTTACAGATGACAATCACGGTCTGATCGAGGTCATGGATCTCCGGGATTCGATGTGGACTCGTCGGGTCGAGGCGCCATTCCAGCACGTTGCGGTCGACGACAATCGCGCCTGCGATCTCGCCATCACGCTCTCGCTGGGTGGCTGGGCGCGTGTCGATCAGCAGAGCGCCGTCGCGCATCGCGTCGGCCGCGCTACGATCGGTGGCCGCACCCGACCAGCCGTTCTTCGGCGGTCGCAAGGCCACCGGGCAAATGCGTCCCGCCGCTCCCCGCGGACGACCATCGACGACCCTTCAAGCAGTCTCTACCGCCCTCCCCCATCATTCGGGCGTTTTGTGGTCAGCGTGGAACCCCGTGTGGTCTGTGTGGGTTCCCGTGTGATCAGCGTCGAGCCCCGTGGAAATTGGGGGTAAGTAGTCGTTTCGAGGCCATTTTCGGCCCCTTCCGAATACAGAATGAGAAGCCTACCTTGCCAAGGTAAGGGTCGCGAGTTCGAGCCTCGTCTCCCGCTCCACTCCGTGAATTGAATACGGATTGGCCCGGCTTCGGTCTGTATGGACCGCGGTGGATTTCGCCGAAGGTAGCGGCCTAGGAATTCCTAGACGCACTACCCGACGAAAGTAGTGCTACGGGCCACGAGCCGAGCCGCGCAGAGTGGCGAGCCTGGCTCCCGTGCCTGGTGTCGTGAGGGTGGTCATCACGTACTACAACACCCGCATTTCACTCGGCGGATCGGACACAGCCGCCGAAACATATTCCAAGGCCTAGATCCTGCGCGTCCGCTCGGGCCACCTCCCCGCCTCGCGGAGGTTCCCTAGAGCATGCGAGCGATAAAGTCCGAGGCGCCGAGCATCGGCGCGCCATTGACCTCACAGAGCGACAGCAGATCGGCGTCCCCTCGCAAGTCACAAACGCCCTCAGGCGGGCTCACCAATGGGCGTCTCACCCGAGGCGATCGGGCGCATGGCCTTTGACTGAGGCAACGCCAAGCCCCTGGGTCAGCCGGTCACTGGCTCCGCGTGCGGGCCTGCCGGAAGGAAGGACCGCTTGCAGAGCGGAGGTCGCCGGGACCGGTCAGGCGAAGAAGCCAGACCGGCCCGGCAGATGCCCGGCCTTAAGGTACGGCGAATAGTGATCGCGGAGGATTTGCACGACGAGCTCGCGGCGGCTCCGGACCCCGACCTTGACGAACACTGCCTTGAGATGGTCCTGAACGGTATTGGCCGAAACCCGAGCCTTTGTCGCGATCTCCGACGTGGAAAGTCCCTGGCAAACAAGCCCGGTGATCGTGCGCTCGTGTTCGGTTAACCCATACGCGAGCATGATGATGGGGGCGACCTCGGCCGGGGACGCATCGTCGATGGTGACCGCGATGGCCTCGCCAGCGCCCGTGGGCAGACGTGACGCGTGCAGCACCGCCCACCGTCCTGCCCGGGTGTGCACCCGGAGCCGGGGCACCTCGGAATCCGCCCTGGTCTGGCCCTGCAGCTGTGCGGCCACGGCGAGGAGCTCCGTAGGGAGCGGAGCGTTCCGCGCTGCCGTGTAGCCCAATTCCTCCAGCCACTGCTCCGCGGCCGGCGTCCAGCCCGTGACCGCCAGCTCGGCACTCAGCAGAATAACCCCTGGCGCACGATTGACATCGGCGGCGTCGAGCGTACCGGTGACCAGACCCGCGCGGATGCCGAGGGCCACATGCGGGGCGATGGTCCTCATGAAGAGCGCCTCGTCTGACGAGAAGGGCTGCTGCCCCTCACGGTGGAGACAGATGAAGCCCCAACATGCTCCCTGAACCCTGAATACGGCCCGCATCTCGTCGCCGAAGCCGAGCGGCTGGAAAATGTCGGTGTAGCGTGCGCTTCGCGACATGGTGCCCTCGGTGGCCTGCACGAGTGTCCGTACACCGGCGGGGTCGCGGGCGACCTCGACCCACTTGTTCACGTCATCGGCGATGAACTCGTTCTCGAGGAAGTATGGTTTGGTTCGGTCTGGAATCTCCTCTTGGTAGGTTCCCGTGAAGAGGAGGGTGGCTGGGTCGACCGTTGCCCACCAGAGACCATCCACAGGTACAGCGCGGCGCAAGCGTGGCAGGAGTCGAGATCGCAACGTCTCCGCGTCGAGACCGAGCCGGCAGAGTTCGATGATCGACTGCGCCGCGTCCCGACGCATGATGTCGCCGGTCATGGCCCGTCTCCTCTGCCTTATCGCGGAGTGTACGGCTCGTAGTGTGGCGTCGCCTGCGCATCGGACGCGTTGGGCACTTTGCGTCGAGCTATCCGCTTATCAGCGGACCACCTATCCCGTGGCTTCTGGGCGATCGATGACCTCGTATTGGCCCCGTTCCAGGAGATCGACCCCGGTTGCGGCCATCGTTCGCGCCCGGCTCTCGTCAGCGGCGACATCGCTGGCACGCGCCGCGTCCTCGGTGTTCCATAGAGTCAGCGTGAGGGCCCTCCCGCTCGACCGGTCGACAAAGAAGAAGGCGCCGGCGTTGCCCTCGAGTCCTTCCACGAACGGCCGAACGGTCTCCGCAGCTGCGGCCCACCTGTCGATTGCTTCTGCGGTTCCCGTCCAGATTGATGTCCGAGCGAACATGGGCGCTCCTCCTACTGTTTGCTGTCCCGCGGAGCATCCGCCGACGAACATTCCGCCGCCATCCCAGAAAACTGGGAGACGTGCGGGCTCTTTGGCGACCCTTCGAGCCGCATCTACCGCCCTCCCCCGCCATTCGGGCGATTGTGATAAGCGTGGACGCCCGTCCGGTCGACGTAGCGTCCTGTGTGGTCAGCGTTGACCACCGTGGAAGTTGGGGGTAAGTAGTCGTTCGGAGGCCGTTTTCGGCCTCACACGAATGCAGAATTAGAACCGTACGTTGCCAAGGTAAGGGTCGCGAGTTCGAGCCTCGTCTCCCGCTGTCCAACCTTCTTCGGCGCTTCACGGCTTCCAGGTAGCGAAGGCCTCGTGCGCCCCTTGTGCTTTCCACACCTCGCGGTGCTCCTCCATGCGATCGGCAAGCCAGTTGAACCACTCGAAGAGACGTGGGGCAGGCATCGACTTTCGGCAGTCGTCAACCCAGGGCCGCAAACGTTGCCAGGCACCGGTGACAATTCCTCCAACGAGTTCGTCGGTGACCCGAAGCGGCATGATTCGTCGGAAGACGAGATAGCCCAGGCTCTCAAACGTGAGTGCGATGTCGTCAGCTGCCGCGCGCGTGGTCGCGTCGTTGGCCACCCTTTCGGGGGGGAAGTGAACAAGTAGCTCAATGATGATGCGCCAGCTAGTGGGGAAGTTGCCTCTGAAAATCGACTTGATGGCCTCCACCGCCGCCAGATCCCGGCGGCTGCGTCGAGCGTCGCGGACCTGCACGGCCGCAAAGACCAGCGCCAGTGCGAGGGTCAGACTGGAAATCCGCTGAAGATGATCTCGAGCGTTGGCACAGCGCCAGAGATCTTCGCACAGCTGCCGGCGGTCCCTCCACGAGCGTCACCAACGCTTCCCTAAGCAGTTCGGGACTGTCGGGACGTCCGCGGGAGATCAGCCCGAGGGCATCTCGTCGCCGGTGTGCGCGAACACCTTGTTGACAATCTTGCAAGTTCCGTTGATGCGCGCCAACGCGAAGCAGTGGACGACGTCTGGCCCGCCCCAACGTCTAGCCACTGTCCTTTCATTGCCGCGGAGGTGCGAGCTCACGACGCCTTGGGCCACGCCCCATGTTGGTTGTCAAGTGTCTGAGCGTCGAGCCGCTCCGTCCACGCCACCAGTTCGGTGGCATCGACAGGGCGGCTGAAGAGGTAGCCCTGCAGTTGCGTGCATCCCTTCTTGGTCAGGTACTCGCGCTGCATTTCGGTCTCAACCCCCTCAGCGACGACGGTGAGGCCGAGACCGCGGCCCATTGCGATCATCGCATCGACAATTGGCTCCTCGTGCCCGGCCCGGATCGCGCGAACGAAAGAGAGGTCGATCTTCAGCGTATCCAGCGGGAAGTCCTGGAGCCTGCTCAGAACCGAGTAGCCAGTCCCGAAGTCATCGATCGCGATCGTGACGCCCAGTTCGCGAATCTCTTCGAGCAGGCGCAGCGTTGTGGCGTCCAGCGGGATGGTTGCACTCTCCGTGAGCTCCAGCTCCAGCAAGTGGGGATCGAGTGCGCTGTCGGCCAGCGCGCTCTTGACGCGCGTCAACAGTTTGGCCGCGACAAGGTCCTTTCCGGAGACGTTGACCGCGACAGGGATTGGACCCACGCTCGACGTCGACCACCGGCGACCCTGCCGGCATGCTTCATGTATCACCCAGTCGTCGACATCGCTGATCAGTCCGCTCTGCTCCGCCAGGGATATGAAGGCGTCGGGTGAAACCAGCCCGCGGGTGGGGTGGTTCCACCGTACGAGAGCCTCGGCTCCCCGCAACTGTCCGGTTCGCGCGTCAACCTTCGGTTGATAGTGCAGCAGCAGTTCCCCGCGCCCGATCCCCTCGCGCAGATCCTGCTCGAGGGTCAATCGCTCAAGAGCAGCTGCATGCATGTCGTCGGAGAACAACTCGTGGCAGTGCTTGCCTCTCGCCTTGCCGACGTAAAGGGCCACGTCCGCGTTGCGAACGATATCGGACGCGGTGCCGGTGCCGGTTGAGAAGGCGATGCCGATGGTTGCGCTGACGCTCAGCGCCCGACCGCCAACGGAGAAGGGCGCGCCAAGCGCGTCGCTCAGTCGGTTCGCAGCGGTGACAGCTCCCTGTTGATCGGACAAATCCTCGAGGAGGACCGCGAATTCGTCTCCCCCCAACCGAGCGGTCGTATCGCCGGGACGCATCGTGTCGGCGAGCCGCTTGGCGACCTCAACCAGGAGCATGTCGCCTGCACCATGGCCGAGGCTGTCGTTGACCTTCTTGAAATTGTCCAGGTCGACCACGAGCACTGCATATCGGCTGGTGCCCCGCCGCAAACGCTGGTGAGCATGTTCGAGCCGGTCATGGAACAGCGAACGATTGGGAAGTCCCGTCAAGCCGTCGTAGAAGGCTTGGTGCTCAAGTTCGTTCTGGAGACGTAGCTTCTCGGTAACGTCACGCGTGCAGACAAGCTTGGCGCTGCTGCCCTCGAAGCGTGTCTCCCGGATCTCAAGCTCGACATCGAGAACATCGCCTGACTTGGTGCGGTGTTGAATCGTTGCGAAACGGACACGCCCCTCGATCACCGCACGCAGGGCGGCTGTCAGCGCTACTTCAGACCCTTGGACGCGCAGGTCCAGGGGCTGAAGCGAAAGGAATTCATCGCGGCTGTAGCCGTACAGCTCCAGTGCGCTCGTGTTGACCGACAGGAACCGCCAGGTGTCATCACCGCCAGCGCTCCGCTCATGCTTGGAGACAAACATCGGCTGCGGATTCTGGTCGAACAGCGATCGGAAACCCTCCTCACTCTCAGCGGTGAACCGCGCGACGTCGGCCAGCCGGCCGGCGTTCGCTTCAGCGCTGAACAGCCGGATCTGTCGGCGTCTCGCGAACGAAGCAAAGAGCGCAACGGCCGCGCCGGCGCCCACCATAACCACGATCGACATCACGAGCACGATCGTCGCCCCGCGTTCGGAGGCGTACGCTGTCGCATCGATCACTTGCCCGAGCTTCAGGTCCAGGGCCCTGAACGCCGGATCCCCGACCGTTGCATCCAGCGCCACGGCGACCGGAGGATTGCCTCCCCGCAGGATGGTCAGCTCCCGCTTGACCGCCGCCTGGTAGACGGCTGACAAGTGCACGATCGACGCACGATCGACGCTGGGGATCCCAGCGGCCTCGACCTCGGCCAGCGCCACTGCCGCCGCGGCCTGCCTTGCCGTTGGTTGGCCAGATGGGTCAAAGAGGCTCTCTTGCTCGACTGCAACCGCGCTGCGAAGGGTGATCACCGACCTGAAGGCCGCCTGTTGTTGTCCTGACCACAAATTCAGTCCGGCGAGCGATCCGATCACCACAGCCATGGCAATGAGGCCGCCGAGGGCGGTGGCCCACCGGGGGAACCAGTCTCTC
>PLWW01000008.1 GCA_003153125.1 Candidatus Dormiibacterota bacterium
CGGCCTCGAGGATCATCCACTCGGGACGGTTCTCCGAAGTGACGAACGCCGAGACGACCTTCAGGCGCTTGATCGCGCGCTGTTGCTTCTGGCCCTTACCCGTGCGGATCTGCTCGCGCAGGATCGCCGACTCGTTGATGAGATCGAGATCCTTCAACAGGTCGCGAATCGCTTCGGCACCCATGCCGCCGCGGAAGTAGACGCCGAATCCGTACGGCGAACCGAAGCGGTCCTTGAGCTCGCGGAAGATTTGCTCGTCGTTGACGATCATCTTCGGCTCGAGCTCGCGGAAGAGCGTCCACGTCTGCTCCAGGCGGCGCTCCGAATCGACTGCAGCCTCGCGCGCGTCCTCGCGGCGAGACTCGATGTCGAGGTACATCTCGCGAACCTTCAGCGCCCACTGGATGACCGCGTCGAGGTCTTCCTTCTGAATGCGGCCGTCGGTGCGCAGGCAGAGGTCATTCGTGAGCTCACGAATGTCCTGCCCTTCCTCCCACGTGTCGACGGCGTCACGAAGGAGGCCGTTGCCGAGTTCGCGCGCCTTGTCGAGGTTCTTCACGTCGACGCCCGAAACGAGCGAGACGTCGTCCTCGTGGATCTCGTCGCCGTTCAGGAGCGAGTCGACGACGCGATGGATGTGCTTGGTGATCGCGCCCTTCTTCGCACCCGTCGCCTTCGCAAGGTCCTTCTCGAGCGGCTGAATCGCGATGAGGATCTGCTCTGCCGCGACCGAGACCTGCTCGAGCTCGCGCGGCGCAAGCCGGCGGTCGTCGCGGATCGCGGTGTTGCGAACGAGCTCGCGGATCTTCTTCGAGTCCTCCGTCGTGATCTTCGGGACGAGCTCGACGAAGAGCCCGTTGACGAGCTTGCGCGCGTCGTCGAGTGATGGCAACGCCTGCTCCTCGGCCCAGTTGTTCAGGCCGCGAACCCAGAAGTCGTCGTCCTCGTCGAAGTTGCGCTCCTTGCCCTTGGCGAAGAAGTCGCGGCGGCGCGCGAGACGGTCCTCGAGCGCGGCGAGCGCCTCGTCCTTGTCGACCTCGATGCGGCCCGCTTCGCTCTGCACCTGGTCCTCGAGGCCCTTGAGGTCGGCCGCGCGCTTGTCGTTGTCGACCGCAGTGACGATCGACGCCGCGAAGTAGAGGACCTTTTCGAGCTCGCGCGGGGCAATGTCGAGCAGGTAGCCAATGCGGCTCGGGACGCCCTTGAAGAACCAGATGTGCGAAACGGGCGCGGCGAGGTCGATGTGACCCATGCGCTCGCGACGCACCTTCTGCCGCGTCACCTCGACACCGCAGCGCTCGCAGATGATCCCCTTGTAGCGGACGCGCTTGTACTTGCCGCAATAGCACTCCCAGTCGCGCGTCGGTCCGAAGATGCGCTCGCAAAAGAGGCCGTCGCGCTCCGGCTTCAGCGTGCGGTAGTTGATCGTCTCCGGCTTCGTGACCTCACCCGAAGACCAGTCGCGGATCTGCTTGCTGGAGGCAAGCCCGATCCGGATTGCGTCGAAATCATTGATGTCGATCAAAGTTTTTCCTCAGCTCCCGATCAGTCTTCGAGTTCAATGTCAACAAGGTCTGCGTCGCCGAGCGGCCCGACTTCGGCTTCGGCCTCTTCCTTCGCCTCTACTTCCTCCGTCACCTCGACGTCGTCGAGGTCGCCGAGCGACTCGTCGACGGGCAGGGTGAGGTCACCGTCCAGATCGACCTTCTCCTGTCCCTCTTCGGCCTCCTCTGCCGTCGGCTGGCGGCCGACCGCGCGGAGGGAGCCCGGCGAGAGGTCGATACCGAGCTCCTCGGCGGCACGCAGGAGCTCGTCCTCCTCCTCGCGCACCTCGACCTCGCGGCCTTCGTCGGAGAGCACGTGCACGTCGAGCGCGAGCGACTGCATCTCCTTCAGCAGCACCTTGAAGGACTCGGGGATCGACGGCTCGGCGANNTCACGCGCCCGACCGTGTCGTCGGATTTGATGGTGAGCATCTCCTGCAGCGTGTACGCGGCGCCGTACGCCTCGAGCGCCCACACCTCCATCTCGCCGAACCTCTGTCCGCCGAATTGAGCCTTGCCGCCCAGTGGCTGCTGCGTGACCAGCGAGTACGGCCCGGTGCTGCGCGCGTGGATCTTGTCCTCGACAAGGTGGGCCAGCTTGAGCATGTAGATGTAGCCGACGGTGACCTCACGGTCGAACTGCTCGCCGGTGCGCCCGTCGCGCAGCTTCTCCTTGCCTGTCCTGGGAAGACCGGCTCGCTCCAGCTCATCCTCGATGAGCTCCTCGCTGGCGCCGTCGAAGACCGGCGAGGCCACGAGGAGGCCGAGCGCCTGCGCCGCGTAGCCGAGATGGGTCTCGAGCACCTGGCCGAGGTTCATGCGGCTGGGCACGCCCAGCGGGTTGAGGACGATCTCGACCGGTGTGCCGTCGGGGAGGTAGGGCATGTCCTCGATGGGCAGGATTCGGGCGACGACGCCCTTGTTGCCATGGCGTCCGGCCATCTTGTCGCCCTGGGCGATCTTTCGCTTCTGGGCCACGTAGACGCGCACGAGCTCGTTGACGCCGGCGGGCAGTTCGTGACCGCTGTCGCGGCTGAACAGCTTGACGTCGACGACGGTGCCGCGCTCGCCGTGAGGTACGCGCAGCGATGAGTCGCGAACCTCGCGTGCCTTCTCACCGAAGATGGCGCGGAGCAGGCGCTCCTCGGCGCTCAGCTCGGACTCACCCTTGGGTGTGATCTTGCCGACAAGGATGTCGCCGGGATGGACCTCGGCACCCACGTAGACGATGCCGCGCTCGTTGAGGTTGCGCAGCGTCTCCTCGGAGATGTTGGGGAGGTCGCGGGTGATCTCCTCGGGGCCCAGCTTGGTGTCGCGGGCCTCGACCTCGAACTCCTCGATGTGGATCGAGGTGTACATGTCCTCGCGCACCACCTGCTCGCTGATCAGGATGGCGTCCTCGAAGTTGTANNCCGTCGGCGAGGAGGTCGCCAACCTCGACGCGCTCACCGGCCTTGACCACGATGCGCTGCGACAGGCATGTGCCCTGGTTGCTGCGCACGAACTTGTGGATGCCGTACCACTGGTCGGCGCCACCGTCGTCGGGGCGCACCAGGATGCCGATGCCGAAGTCCTGGCCGCTGCGGATCTTCTCCACGCTGCGGTCGTTGTCGGTGGGCTCGGGCCAGCTGACGCCGACGACGGTGCCGGGCTTCCTCGCCAGGACGACCTCGCCACTGTTGCGCGCCGCATGTGCCTCCATGCCCGTACCGACGATCGGCGCCTCGCTGACCAGCAGCGGGACGGCCTGCTTCTGCATGTTCGAGCCCATCAGCGCGCGGTTNNGGGGACACGTCCATGTAGTCGACCTCCACCACGGGAAGGTCCTTGAAGGTGTGACGGCTGCGGCAGGCGACGTGCGCGACGGTGAACTTGCCGGCGTCGTCGACCGGGGCGTTGGCCTGGGCGACCGTGTACTTGTCCTCCTCGTCGGCGGACAGGAAGACGATGTCGTCGCTGACCCAGGGAACGATGCTGACCGTGCCCACACCCGCGGTGGCGAGGGCCTCGGCGGCCTCGGGCGTGAGCACCTGGCCCTCCTTGACGCCGGCCTCGGGGTACGCGCGGGCGACGGTGCGACCCGCAAGCACCCGGGACTCGGAGGTGCTGACCTCGCGGTAGACACGGCGGAACGGGGTCTCGATGAAGCCGAACTCATTGACTCGCGCGAAGGTGGCCAGCGACCCGATCAGGCCGATGTTGGGACCCTCCGGGGTCTCGATCGGGCAGATGCGCCCGTAGTGGCTGTGGTGGACGTCGCGGACGTCGAAGCCGGCGCGCTCGCGGGAGAGGCCGCCCGGGCCGAGCGCCGAGAGGCGCCGCTTGTGGGTCAACTCCGCAAGGGGGTTGGTCTGGTCCATGAACTGCGACAGCTGGCTGGATCCGAAGAACTCCTTGATCGCGGCCACGACCGGGCGCGCATTGATCAGGCTCGCCGACGTCACCGTCGCCGAGTCGCAGATGGTCATGCGCTCCTTGATGATCCGCTCCATGCGGATCAGGCCCATGCGGAACTGGTTCTGCAGGAGCTCGCCGACGGCACGAACCCGGCGGTTGCCGAGGTGGTCGATGTCGTCCGCCTCACCCTTGCCGTTGTTGAGGTTGATGAGCTTGCGGATGATCGACACGAAGTCGTGGTTGTCGAGGACGCGGCGGTCGCGATCCTGGGCACGCTCACGGGCCTCGTCCTCAGGCACGCCGAGGTTCTTGTCGAGCTTGAAGCGCCCCACCTTGGAGAGGTCGAAGCGGCGCCCGTTGAAGAACAGCGAGTTGAGCAGGTTGCGCGCGTTGTCCACCGTTGGCGGGTCGCCCGGGCGGATCTTGCGGTACAGCTCGATGAGGGCCTCCTCGACGCTGGTCGTGGGGTCCTTGTCGAGGGTGGCGGCGATGTACTGGTGCTCCGGGTCGATGTCCTGCTCGGCGAAGAACGACTTGATGTCGTCGTTGCTCGCGTAGCCGAGGGCGCGCACCAGGGTGGTCACCGGGACCTTGCGCTTGCGGTCGATCTTGACGGTGAGCACGTCCTTGCCCGAGGTCTCGATCTCCAGCCAGGCGCCGCGGTTGGGGATGAGCTTGGCTGAGTAGAGGAGACGGCCCGAGGTGCGGTCCTCGGCGGCGGTGAAGTACACGCCTGGCGAACGCACCAGCTGGGACACGACGACGCGCTCGGTGCCGTTGACGATGAAGGTGCCCTCGGTGGTCATCATGGCGAAGTCGCCCATGAAGACCTCGGCCTCCTTGATCTCCCCGGCGTTCTCCCCGGTCTTGATGTGCAGCCGGGTGCTGATCCGCAGGGGGGCGGAGAAGGTCATGTCGCGCTGGCGGCACTCCTCCTCGTCGAACTTGGGCGCGCCGAACTCATATTCGAGGAAGCGCAGCTCGTAGTTCTTGCCGGTGTAGTCGGTGATCGGGTTGATCTCGTCGAAAAGCTCCCGAAGACCCTCCGTGCAGAACCACCGGAATGAATCCAACTGGGTCTGGATGAGGTTGCCCACCTCCAGCCTGTCTGTGATCTTTCCGTAGTTGTGTCTGTTGGAGAGTCTGGAAGCAGTCAAAACCATGTGCTAGAGTTCCCTCGACAAGGTGGGCGTGCGGGTACCGACGGAGACGGGCACAAGGCCGTATCGTACCAAAGCTCGGCGGTTCGGCGCCGCCTGACTCCCCATGCCCGCGGGTTGGGGTTGTACCCTCGCCAGGCCTGTTTCAAACTCGGCCGCGAACTTCCGCGGCCGCAGGAGTGCGCCCGGAGGCGCACAGGGGCGACCCGGCCGCCTACATCTCCTCGGGCCGCAGGATGCAGAACTCGTTGCCCTCGGGGTCGGCGAGGACGACCCACGTCTGTGTGCCCTGCCCGATGTCGGCGTGGCTGGCGCCCAGCGCCAGGGCCCGGGCCACCTCAGCGTCCTGGTCGTCGGGGCGCAGGTCGATGTGCAACCGGTTCTTGACGGTCTTGGCCTCGGGCACCGTCACGAAGAGGATGTCGGCGGCGTCGCCGCCGGGCTCCACCCAGCACTCGGTGCCGTCCTCGTCGGCCTCGAGAGGCAGATTGAGGAGTTCGGCCCAGAAGGTGCCCACACGCAGCGCGTCGTTGCAGTCGACCACCGTGGCCTGGAATTTGAGGGNNGACGTCCGGCGCGCGAGGCGCGCCGAGGAGTGGGGTGAATGAGGTCGAATTCATTTCGACCTCATGAGGGGCGGGGATCTGCCCCGCCCCTATAAGAATCGTCTAGCGGATCTCCACGGACGCGCCCGCGTCCTTGAGCTTGGCGGCGGCGGCGTCCGCGTCCTCACGGGACACGCCCTCACGGATGGCCTTGGGAGCGCCGTCGACCAGGTCCTTGGCCTCCTTGAGGCCAAGACCGGTGACCTCACGGACGGCTTTGATGGCGTTGATCTTGGCGTCTCCAGCCGAGGTGAGGACGACCGTGAACTCGGTCTGCTCCTCGGGAACGGCCTCGGCGGCAGCGCCGCCACCGGACGGGGCGGCCACGGCGACGGGGGCGGCGGCCTTGACGCCGAGCTTGTCCTCCATGAGCTTCACGGCGTTGACGACGTCGAGCACCGTCCACTCCTTGAGGGCCTCGACGAAATCCTCCGGGGTCAGGGTCTTTGTTGCCATGTGGGTACCTCCTGTGGGGCCGCTATGCGGCCGCGGCGAGCTTGTCGCGGTACGCCTCGAGCGTCGACGCGAAGGTGGCTGTGATCGAATCGAGCGATGCCGCGAGCTGGGTCAGCGGCGACAGCAGCGTCCCGGCGAGCTGGGAAAGAAGGACCTCACGCGAGGGCAGTTCAGCGAGGGTCCTGACGCCGGCGGCGTCGAGGACGGTGCCCTCCACAAGGCCGGCGACAGACGGGAGGCGCTTGTTGACCCGGAAGTACTCGCTGAGGATCCGGGCCGGGGCCGCGAGGTCGCCGTAGCCGACGGCGAGCCCGACCGGCCCGGCGAGGACCTCGGAGAACTGGGGGAGGCCGGCGGCGTCGGCGGCGCGGCGCGCCAGGGTGTTCTTGACGATGACGTAGTCGACGTCCTCGCCTCGCAGCTTGGTTCGCAGGTCCTCGAGCTGGTGGACGGTGAGGCCTCGGTAGTCGGTGACCACCGCTGACGTCGCCCTCGTGAGCTTGTCGGCGAGGCGCGCCACCGCCTCGTGCTTGCGTGGGCCCGCGCGGACCTCGCCGTCTTCGGCGGCGTTGACCGGCATGCGCTTCCTCCGTGTTGCAGGAGCCTCCGGCGACACCCACCCCTGTGTGAGGTGGGCGTCGCCGGGAACGCGTCGCCGGACGCGCAACCGCTCCGCTCACTCACCTAGCGCAGGAGATTGAGGAGCGCGCCGCTCCGCCTGCGGTCTCGGGCGAGATGGTTGCCTCGACGGCACCATGGATTGATTTGCGGAGCCGACGATAGCAGGGATAGGCTCAGCGCCTCTCCATCACGCCAGGCCAACGGAGGCTGCGCCATGCTCCTCGACGGACGTCGAACCCTGATCACCGGCGCTTCCAGCGGCATCGGCAAGGCGACCGCCATCCGCTTCGGCGCCGAGGGTGCCAGCGTCTGCGTCAACTACTACGCAGACCCGGAGAAACCCGACGCCGACGCCGTCTGCGCCGCCATCGACCCCTCCGGCAAACGGGCATTCGCCTTCCAGGCCGACGTCGGCGACGAGCAGCAGGTGACCGCCATGGTGGCTGCGGTGGTGGAGCGCTTCGGTGGCATCGACGTACTCGTCAACAATGCCGGCATCGAGAAGCAGGTGGCCACGCTGGAGATGCCGCTCGACCTCTGGAATGCGGTCCTGCGCACCAACCTGACGGGCGCGTTCCTCTGTCTTCGCGAGGCCGGCAAGCACATGGCGGCGGCGAAAAGCGGAGTCATCGTGAACATGAGCTCCGTCCACGAGTTCATCCCGTGGCCGGGCTTCGCCCACTACTGTGCCAGCAAAGGTGGCCTCAAGCTGCTCACCCAGACCGTGGCGCGCGAACTGGCTCCCCTTGGAATCCGCTGCGTCAACGTGGCCCCGGGGGCGATCGCCACCCCGATCAACACCTTCGTGCTCGACGACCCTGAGGCCAAGCACACGGTGGAGGAGGAGATCCCCCTGGGCCGCTTCGGCCAGCCCGAGGAGATCGCCGGAGCCGTCGCCTGGCTGGCCAGCGACCAGGGGGACTACGTGACCGGTACCACCCTCGTGGTCGATGGCGGCATGTCCACCTATCCCAAGTTCATCTGACCCGCCCCGGCGGGACCCCCGAGAACGACCATCCTCGTTTGACGACTAGACCGGGTCGCTGGTACGATGTCCGTCCGCGCCATCAAGGCGGCGACGTATTCGCGCGCAGTTCGCTCGGACTGTGCTGTTCATACCTATCGGAGTAGCGTGCCCACCATTCAGCAATTGGTCCGCAAGGGCCGCAGGACCGCGGTCAAGAAGACCAAGGCGCCCGCCCTGAGGGGTTGCCCTCAGCGCCGCGGCGTCTGTGTGCGCGTCTACACGACCACCCCGCGCAAGCCCAACTCGGCGCTGCGCAAGGTGTGCCGCGTCCGCCTCACCAGCAAGGTCGAGGTCACCGCCTACATCCCCGGTATCGGGCACAACCTCCAGGAGCACTCGGTCGTGCTGGTGCGCGGCGGCAAGGTCGCCGACCTCCCCGGTGTGCGCTACCACGTGGTGCGCGGCACCCTCGACACAGCCGGCGCCAAGAACCGCAAGCAGGGTCGCAGCAAGTACGGCGCCAAGCGCGAGAAGGCGAAGTAATGCCCCGCCGCGCCCGGATCCAGAAACGGACCATTCTGCCCGATCCCATCTACGGCAACCCCGGCCTGGCCAAGTTCATCAACTGCGTGATGCTGGCCGGCAAGAAGAGCACCGCCGAGAAGATCGTCTACGACGCCTTCGAGAAGATCCGCCGCTCTCAGCGCCGTGAGCCGCTCGACGTCTTCGACCAGGCGATGCGCAATGTCACCCCGGTCCTCGAGGTCAAGCCCAAGCGCGTCGGCGGGGCCACCTACCAGGTGCCGGTGGAGATCCGTCACGACCGTCGCGCCGCGCTGGCGCGCCGCTGGGTGATCCGCTACGCCCGGGCCCGCAACGGCAAGAGCATGGCCGACAACCTCGCGGGCGAGCTGATGGACGCCGCCAACGGCGTCGGCGCCTCGATCAAGCGGCGCGAGGACACCCACAAGATGGCTGAGTCGAACAAGGCATTCAGCCACTTCCGGTACTAGAGATGGCTGTGGCAACGCGGGCCTTCCCGCTCGAGAAGACCCGCAACATCGGGATCATGGCCCACATCGACGCGGGCAAGACCACGACCACGGAGCGCGTCCTCTTCTACACGGGTCGCATTCACAAGATGGGCGAGGTCCACGAGGGCGCCGCGACCATGGACTGGATGGTCCAGGAGCAGGAGCGTGGGATCACCATCACCTCCGCGGCCACGGCTGCGGAATGGCGCGGCCATCGCATCAACATTATCGATACGCCCGGGCACGTGGACTTCACGATGGAGGTGGAGCGCAGCCTCCGCGTCCTCGACGGCGCGGTCGCCGTTTTCGACGCCGTCGCCGGTGTCGAGCCCCAGTCCGAGACCGTCTGGCGCCAGGCCGACCGCTACGACGTCCCGCGCATCTGCTTCATCAACAAGATGGACAGGATCGGCGCCAACTTCTTCGCGTCGGTGGCCAGCATCCGCGAGCGCCTCGGTGCCAACCCGGTATGCGTCCAGCTTCCCATCGGCGCCGAGTCGGACTTCACGGGCGTTGTCGACCTGGTGCGCATGGAGGCGATCGTCTACACGGACGACCTCGGCACCGCCAGCAAGCGCTCCGAGATCCCGGCTGAGATGGCGGTGCAGGTGGCGGAGTACCGCCACACCCTCCTCGAAGCCGTCGCCGAGTGCGACGACGAGGTGATGATGCGGTACCTCGACGGCCATGAGCTGACCGTGGACGAGTTGCTGCGCGGCCTCCGCAAGGGCACCGTCGCGACCAAGCTCGTCCCGGTGCTGTGCGGCAGCGCGCTCAAGAACAAGGGTGTGCAGCCGATGCTCGACGCGGTGGTGGACTTCCTGCCCTCACCACTCGACAAGCCCGCCATCGAGGGACTGCTCAACGATGAGGCGGCCACGCGCCACGTCGGCGACGACGAGCCCTTCTCGGCGCTGGCTTTCAAGATCGCCACCGACCCCTTCGTGGGCAAGCTCACCTTCTTCCGCGTCTACAGCGGCGTGCTGCGCAGCGGCAGCTACGTCTACAACTCCACCAAGGGCGAGCGCGAGCGCATCGGTCGCCTTCTGCAGATGCACGCCAACCACCGCGAGGAGATCGAGGAGGTGCGCGCCGGCGACATCGCCGCCGCCATCGGGTTGCGCAAGACGACCACCGGCGACACGCTCTGCGACGAGCTGAACCCGATCATCCTCGAGTCGATGAGCTTCCCCGAGCCGGTCATCTCCGTTGCCGTGGAGCCCAAGACCAAGGCCGACCAGGACAAGATGGGCGTCGCCCTCCAGAAGCTCGCCGAGGAGGACCCGACCTTCCGGGTCCACACCGACGACGAGACCGGCCAGACGATCATCGCCGGGATGGGCGAGCTCCATCTCGAGATCATCGTGGACCGCATGCTGCGCGAATTCCGGGTTGACGCCAACGTCGGCAAGCCACAGGTCGCGTACCGCGAGACGATCACCACCAAGGCACACGGCACCGGCCGATTCGTGCGCCAGTCGGGCGGTCGCGGCCAGTACGGCCACGTCGAGCTGGAGCTCGAGCCCAACGAGCCCGGCAAGGGCTTCGAGTTCATCTCCAAGATCGTCGGTGGCTCGGTGCCCCGCGAATACATCGCCCCGACCGGCCGTGGCATCGAGGACACGCTCACCAATGGGGTGCTCGCCGGCTACCCGGTCGTCGACGTCAAGGTGTATCTCGTCGACGGCTCATACCACGACGTCGACTCCAACGAGCAGGCGTTCTCCATCGCCGGCTCGATGGGCTTCAAAGACGGCATGCGCAAGGCCAAGCCGGTGCTGCTCGAGCCGATCATGAAGGTCGACGTGAGCATGCCCGAGGAGTACATGGGCGACGTCATGGGCAATCTCAGCGGACGTCGCGGCACCATCCTGGGGATGGAAGGACGCGGAACCTCGCAGATGGTGCATGCTCACGTGCCGCTTGCGTCCATGTTCGGGTACGCCACCGAGCTGCGCAGCATGACCCAGGGTCGCGCGACCTATTCGATGGAGTTCGACCACTACAAGGCTCTTCCCAACAGCATCGCGGAAGAGATCATCGCCAAGACCAGAGCATGACCAGCAGAAAGAGCAACAAGGAAAGCGGAGACACGAGCAGAGATGGCCAAAAAGAAGTACGACAGCACTAAGCCGCACGTCAACGTGGGCACGATCGGCCACATCGACCACGGCAAGACGACGCTCACCGCGGCGATCACCAAGGTGCTCGCTGAGAAGGGTGGCGCGGAATTCCGCTCCTTCGACTCGATCGACAACGCTCCCGAGGAGAAGGCGCGCGGCATCACCATCGCCACTGCGCACGTCGAGTACGAGACGGCGACGCGTCACTACGCGCACGTCGACTGTCCCGGTCATGCGGACTACATCAAGAACATGATNNGGCGCCGCCCAGATGGACGGCGCCATCCTCGTGGTGGCCGCCACCGACGGCCCGATGCCGCAGACACGCGAGCACATCCTTCTCGCCTACCAGGTCGGCGTGCCCTACATCGTCGTCGCCCTCAACAAGTGCGACGCCGTCGACGACGAGGAGCTCCTCGAGCTCGTCGAGCTCGAGGTCCGCGAGCTGCTCACCAAATACAACTTCCCAGGCGACGACACCCCCATCGTCCGCGTCAGCGCGCTCAAGGCGCTCGAGGGTGACAAGGAGGCCGCCGAGGGCATCGTCAAGCTCATGGACGCGGTCGACAGCTACATCCCCGTCCCGGAGCGTCCCATCGACAAGCCGTTCATGATGCCGATCGAGGACGTGTTCTCGATCGAGGGTCGCGGAACCGTGGTCACCGGGCGCATCGAGCGCGGTGTGGTCAAGGTCAACGAGCCCGTCGAGATCGTGGGCATCAAGGACACCACCAAGACGGTCGTCACCGGTGTGGAGATGTTCCACAAGCTGCTCGACACCGGTGAGGCGGGCATGAACGTCGGCTGCCTGATCCGCGGCGTCAAGCGTGAGGACGTCGAGCGCGGCCAGGTGCTGGCCAAGCCCGGCACGATCACGCCCCACACCAAGTTCAAGGCCCAGGTGTACGTGCTCAGCAAGGACGAGGGCGGCCGCCACACACCCTTCTTCAACGGCTACCGTCCGCAGTTCTACATCCGCACCACCGACGTGACCGGCACCATCAGCCTGCCCGACGGACAGGAGATGTGCATGCCCGGTGACAACGTGGAGATGGGCATCGAGCTGATCACCCCGATCGCGGTCGAGGACGGCATGCGCTTCGCCATCCGCGAGGGCGGCCGCACCGTCGGCGCCGGCGCCGTCACCACGATCGACAAGACCAGCAAGTAGTCCCGCCAGGGCAAAGGAACCGGTTTCACCTCATGGCACAGAAGATTCGCATCCGCCTGAAGGCGTACGACCACAGGGTCCTGGACCAGGCCGCCTCGAAGATCGTCGAGACGGCCACGCGCACAGGTACCCGCGTGGCCGGCCCGGTTCCGCTGCCCACCACGATCAACAAGTACACGGTCGTCCGCGGGCCGTTCATCGACAAGGACTCGCGCGAGCAGTTCGAGATGCGCACACACAAGCGCATCCTCGACATCCTCGATCCCAATCCCAAGGTTGTCGACGCGCTGATGCGCCTCAACATGCCCAGCGGGGTGAACATCGAGATCAAGCTCGGGGACCAGCGTGGCTAAGGGAATCCTCGCCCGCAAGGTGGGCATGACACAGATCTTCACGGAGCGCGGCACGGTGGTTCCGGTGACCGTGCTCGAGTCGGACTCGTGCCTCGTCGTGCAGCGCAAGACGACGTCGGTCGACGGCTATGAGGCTGTGCAGATCGGCTTCGGTGAGCAGCTGTCGAAGCGGGTGAACAAGCCGCTCACGGGCCACTACAAGCGCGCCGGGGTGCGCCCCCTGCGGCGCCTCACCGAGCTGCGTGACGCCGGCGAGGCAACCCTCGGCAGCCGCCTCCGCGTCGACATGTTCGCAGCGGGCGAGCTGGTCGACGTCACCGGGATCAGCCAGGGCAAGGGCTTCGCGGGCACGGTCAAGCGGCACGGCTTCAGCCGCGGACCGGTGAGCCACGGCTCGATGAACACGCGCCAGCCGGGCTCGATCGGTTCGGTGGACGCCGCCCGCACCTTCAAGGGCGTGAAGATGTCCGGCCAGTACGGCAACGTGCGTCGCACCATCCGCCGCCTCGAGGTTGTGCGCGTCGACGGCGAGCGCAACCTGCTGCTCGTCAAGGGCTCCGTCCCCGGCCACAGGAACTCGGTCGTGCTGGTCCGCCCCAGCGACCGTGATGAGAAGCTGTCGTGACCACCGTCAGCGTCGTCGACCAGACCGGCACGGCCACCGGTGAGCTGGAGCTGTCCGAAGCGATCTTTGGCGGCCCCGTCAACACCGCGGTCATGCACCAGGCGCTGATCCGCCAGCTCGCCAACGCGCGTCAGGGCACGCACGACACCAAGACCCGCACCGAGGTGCGCGGCGGTGGCAAGAAGCCGTGGCGACAGAAGGGCACCGGGCGCGCTCGCCAGGGCTCGATCCGCTCCCCCCAGTGGGCGGGCGGCGGCATCGTGTTCGGTCCCACACCGCGCAGCTACCGCCAGGAGATGCCGCGCAAGCAGCGCCGCCTGGCGCTTCGCAGCGCGCTCGCGGCCAAGGCCGCGGACGGCCACATCTCGGTCCTCGGCGGTTTCGAGCTGGACGCGCCGCGCACCCGCGCGGTCGTCGACCTGCTCCGCACCATCGAGGCGGGAGCACGCGTGCTCATGGTCCTCGGCTCCCACAACGAGCCGCTGGAACGGAGCGCGCGCAACCTCCCCGAGGTGCGCGTCATCCTCGCGGCCAACCTCTCGGTGCGTGACCTGCTCACGGCCGACACCGTGCTGATGACCCGCGATGCCCTCGAGCACGTCGAGGAGGCCTGGTCATGAGCGTCGGACGCACAGCTGAGCAGGCGGTCCTCGGTCCCGTGGTCAGCGAGAAGTCGTACGGGGCGATGGCCGTGGGGCGCTACGCTTTTCGCTGCGCGCCGTGGGCGACCAAGATCGAGATCGGCCACGCCATCGAGGAGCTGTTCGCCGCGCAGAAGATCACGGTCACCAGCGTCAACACGATCAACGTGCGCGGCAAGGTGCGGCGCCGGTCGCGGGGACGGTCGCGTGTCATCGGGCGCAGCCCCAACTGGAAGAAAGCCGTCGTCACACTCGGCCCCGGTCAACGGATCGACGGCCTCTTCGAGGGCGTGTAGTCATGCCGATCAAGCGCTACAAGCCGACAAGCCCGGGTCGCCGGTTCATGTCGGTGAGCAGCTTCGAGGAGGTCACGCGGACAACCCCTGAGCGCTCCCTCACCGAGCATCTCAAGAAGCACAGCGGACGCAACAACACGGGCAGCATCACGGTCCGCCATCGCGGTGGCGGTCACAAGAAGCTGTACCGCCTCGTCGATTTCAAGCGCAACAAGCTCGACATCCCCGGCCGGGTGGCCACGATCGAGTACGACCCCAACCGCTCGGCGAGGATCGCGCTGATCAACTACGCCGATGGCGAGAAACGCTACATCCTCGCCCCGTTCGGCCTCGCCGTGGGCGACACGGTGACGGCCGGTGCCAAGGCCGAGGTGAAGCCGGGCAACAGCATGCCCCTGGCCAACATGCCCCTCGGCACCACCCTGCACAACGTCGAGCTCAAGCTCGGCCGCGGCGGCCAGCTGGTGCGCAGCGCCGGCGGCGCCGCCCAGCTGCTCGCCAAGGAGAGCGGCTTCGCCACCCTGCGCATGCCCAGCGGCGAGGTGCGTCGCGTCGACGTGCGCTGCTCGGCGACGGTGGGACAGGTCGGCAACGTCGACCACGAGAACGAGACCGTCGGCAAGGCGGGCAAGTCGCGCTGGCGCGGCTGGCGCCCGTCGGTGCGCGGCATGACCATGAACCCGTTCGACCATCCCCACGGTGGCGGCGAGGGCCGCAGTGGCGCCGGTGGCCATCCCCAGACACCGTGGGGCAAGCCCGCGCTGGGCTACCGCACCCGCCGCAACAAGTCCACCGATCGCATGATCGTGCGACGACGCAAGAAGTAGAGAGATGAGCCGTTCCCTGAAGAAAGGTCCCTTCTGCGACGACCACCTTCTCAAGAAGGTGCAGCTGCTCAACGCGAGTCGCGAGAAGCGGATCATCAAGACCTGGTCGCGACGCAGTGACGTCTTCCCCGACATGGTCGGTCACACGATCGCGGTGCACGACGGACGCAAGCACGTCCCCGTGTTCATCACCGAGGCGATGGTCGGCCACAAGCTCGGCGAGTTCGCGGCCACACGCCGCTACCGCGGTCACGGGCACCACACCGAGCGCAGCGCGGCGCTGAAGTAGGCAACGAGAAGAATGGAAGTCGTCGCAACCGCCAAATGGGTTCGCACCACCGCGCGCAAGGCGCGCCTGGTGACCGCGAGCGTCGAGGGCCTGCCTGTCGCCGAGGCGCTGGTGATCCTTCGCTTCACGCCGCGCGCCGCCGCCCGCGACGTCGCCAACGTCATCAAGTCGGCGGCGGCCAACGCCGAGCACAACTACAACCTCGACACCTCGACACTGCGCGTGGCGCGGATCGAGGTGGAGGCCGCGGCGATCACCAAGCGCTTCCGCCCCAAGCCGCGCGGCATGTCGGGCAGCATCTTCAAGCGCACGGCGCACCTGCGCGCCTTCGTCACCGACGATGAGCCCACCCCGGAGAAGCGACGCCGTTCGGCGATCCGCATGCCACGCACCGTGGTGACCGCCCCGTCGGCCGGCCCCTCGCGCGAGACCCCGGCGCGGCGCTCGCGGTCGCGCCCCGCCCCCGCCGCAGCGGACGCCCCGCAGGCGAGCACGCGACGCCGCCGTCCGTCCACCAAGAACGCAGACAGCGCGGCCGCAGTGGCCGAGCCCGCCATCGACACCGCAGCAGAATCGGCGCCCGTGGACGCCACCGAGGAGCCGGCCATCGACACCGGCGAGGGAGACACGCAGTAATGGGTCAGAAAGTCCACCCCATCGGCTTCCGCCTGGGCGTGTACCGCAACTGGGACGCGCGCTGGTACGCCGACAAGGACTACACAGCCCTGCTCCATGAGGACATCGCCATTCGGCGCCTCATCGGTGGCCGTCTGCGCAACGCCGGCGTGGCCAGGATCGAGACCGAGCGGCGCGGCAACGAGCTCACCGTGACCATCCAGACCGCCAAGCCGGGCATCGTGATCGGCAAGCAGGGGGCCTCGGTTGATTCGTTGCGTGACGAGCTCGAGAAGGTCACCAACAAGAAGGTGCGGGTGACCATCCACGAGATCAAGACCCCGGAGCTCGACGCCAAGCTGGTGGCTGAGAACGTCGCCTCGCAGCTGGAGAAGCGCATCGCCTTCCGACGCGCGCTCAAGCAGACGCTGCTGCGTTCCATGCGCGCCGGCGCCAAGGGCTGCAAGATCCAGGTGAGCGGACGCCTCGGCGGAGCCGAAATGTCGCGGCGGGAATGGGACCGCGGAGGTCGTGTGCCCCTGCACACCCTGCGCGCCAACATCGACTACGGACAGGCCGAGGCTCGCACCACCTTCGGGCGCATCGGCGTGCAGGCCTGGATCTACAAGGGCGACTTCGTGACCGCGACAGGCGAGCCGATCAGCGGCACCTCGGNNGGCCCGCGCCCGCCTGGCCCCGGCCGCCGAGCCGGTGGCGCGCGTCGCCGTTGTCGAGACGGCCCCGGCCGCAACCGAGGAGGAGGCCGCCGTCGATGACGAGCCCGTCGACGTCGAGGAGGAGGTCGTTGTGGCAGCCGTCGGTCAGATCCCCGAGGACGGGGAGAAGGTCGAGAAGCTGGCGTCCAAGCGGAAGGTGCCTGCCGCCGCCAAGAAGCCGGCGACGCGCGCGCCCGCCAAGCCTGCCGCCCGCAAGCCCCCCGCCCGCAAGCCGGCCGCCTCCGCTGCCGCCGCGGGCTCCGCGGTAGAGGAGGAGTAGCGCCATGCTGATGCCCAAGCGCACCAAGCACCGCAAACTCCACCGCGGCCGCCGCCAGGGAGCCGCGCAGCGCGGCAACAAGATCTCCTTCGGCACCTACGGGCTGCAATCGATGGGGGTGTGCTGGATGACCAACCGCCAGATCGAGGCCGCCAGGCGTGCCATGACCCGCCACGTCAAGCGTGGCGGCAAGATCTGGATCCGCGTCTTCCCCGACCACGTCTTCACCAAGAAGCCCGCCGAGACCCGCATGGGCAGCGGCAAGGGGCAGCCCGAGGGGTGGGTGGCCGTCGTCAAGCCCGGTCGCATGCTCTTCGAGATGTCGGGCGTGACCCCGGACGTCGCCAAGGAGGCGATGCGCCTCGCCGCCCACAAGCTGCCCATCCGCACCAGGTTCGTCGTCCGCGAGGAGCCCGGCGCCGAGGCGGAGGAGACGGCATGACCGCTCGCGCCGCCGCCCTTGACACCCTCCGCGCCCTGACCGGCGAGGAACTGGCGCAGCACCTCCGCGAGCAGCGTGGGCAGCTCTTCCAGGTGCGCCTCCAGCAGACCATCGGCCAGGTCGAGAACCACCGCCAGATCCGTGCCATCCGCATGGAGATCGCCCGCACCATGACGGTGCAGGTGGAGATCCGCCTCGCCGCCGAGCGTGGCGAGCCGGCGCCCGCGCCCCGCCCGATCACCGCCGGGACCACGGCGCGACGCGGCCGCCGGGCCGCCGCCCGCGACGCGATCGTCGCGCCGGTCCGGTCCCGCCGCGCTCGCGGCGCCGTGGTCGAAAGCGCCGAGACCGCCGCCGCGGTGAGTGATGACATCCTCGTGGAGGACGCCATCGCCGCCACCGAGATCGAGACAGTGGAGCCGGAGGCGACACCTGCCACGCCCCGGTCGCGTGGGGCCGGCGCGGATGCGGCGCCCGCCGACACCGAGAGCAGCGAAGGCGCCGTGGACGCCGATGAGGACGACGTATGAGCACCGAGCCCGAGGCAGCCACAGTTCGCACGCGGCGCAAGGTGCGCGAGGGTGTGGTTGTCAGCGACAAGATGGAGAAGACGCGCATCGTGCTCGTCCAGGATCAGAAGCCGCACGCCCTCTACAAGAAGGTGGTGCGCATCAACCGACGCTTCAAGGTCCATGACGAGACCAACGAGAGCGGCGTCGGCGATCGCGTGCGCATCGCCGAAACCCGTCCGCTCTCCAAGGAGAAGCGCTGGCGCATCGCCGCGGTGCTCGAAAAGGCCAAGTAGGTGATCCAGCAGGAAACCGTCCTCAAGGTGGCGGACAACAGTGGTGCCCGCGAGATCCTCTGTATCCGCGTGCTCGGCGGCAGCTATCGCAAGTACGCGTCGGTCGGGGACGTGATCATCGGCACCGTCAAGGTCGCTCAGCCGAACGCCCAGGTGAAGAAGGGCGATGTCGTCCGCGCCGTGATCGTGCGTACGGTCAAGGAATACCACCGTCCCGACGGCAGCAACATCCGCTTCGATGAGAACGCGGCCGTGCTCATCCAGCCAAACAACAGCCCGCGCGGAACGCGCATCTTCGGCCCGGTAGCCCGCGAGCTCCGTGAGCGCAACTTCATGAAGATCGTCAGCCTCGCCCCGGAGGTGCTCTGAGATGAGCGCGAAGACAGAGCGCCGCACCCGTGTCGGCCTCAAGCACAACGGCTGGGCCCGCGGCCGCGTCCGCCTCTTCGACATCCGCTCGGGTGACACAGTCGAGGTGATCGCCGGCAAGGACCGCGGCAAGCGCGGCAAGGTGGTGCGCACCGTCCCGGCTGCGCAGCGCCTCGTCGTCGACGGCATCAACACCTTGAAGCGGCATACCAAGTCCGGGGTTGCCGGCAACATCCAGGGTGGCATCATCGACTTCAACGCCCCCATTGCCTACAGCAACGTCCTGCTCGTCTGCAACCGCTGCGACAAGCCGACAAGGATCTCGCGTGTGGTCCAACCCGACGGCACGGTTCCCATCGTCTGCAAGAAGTGCGGGGAGATCTATGTGAGGGCCGAGAGCTGATGGCAACCGTCGTCGCCGACCTGCCCCGTCTCCGTCAGCGCTACCAGGACGAGATCGTCCCTGCCCTGGTGCGCGACTTTCGCTATCGCAACGCCATGCAGGTGCCGGGCATCGAGAAGGTGGTCGTCAACATCGGCCTCGGCGAGGCGATCCAGAACGGCCGCGCCATCGACGCCGCCGTCAACGACCTCAAGACGATCACCGGCCAGTCGCCGATCGTGATCCGCGCCAAGAAGTCGGTAGCGGCCTTCAAGCTGCGCGAGGGCATGCCCATCGGCGTCAAGGTGACCCTGCGCGGTCGCCGGATGTGGGAGTTTCTCGACAAGCTGCTCAGCGTCACCCTGCCCAGGATTCGCGACTTCCGCGGCATCGATCCCAACGCCTTCGACGGCCACGGCAACTACACGCTGGGCTTTCGCGAACAGCTCGTCTTCCCCGAGATCGACTTCGACAAGATTGACAAGCTGCGCGGATTGGAGGTGTGCATCGTCACCTCGGCGCAGACCGACGACGAGGGCCGCGCCCTCCTGGCAGCCTGCGGAATGCCCTTCCGCAAGCCCGGACAGCAACAATGAACAGAACGCCGCGCGCGTCCGGGGACACCCCCGGATACGGCGTGGAGAGGTAGACAGTGGCCAAGAAATCGTTGATCGCCAAGTCGCTGCGGCCGGCTCGATTCGCCAGTCAGCAGCACAATCGCTGTGGCGTGTGCGGGCGCCCGCGCGCCTACATGCGCAAGTTCGGGATGTGCCGCGTGTGCTTCCGGGGCATGGCCTCGCAGGGCCAGATCCCCGGCGTCAAGAAAAGTTCCTGGTAGACGGCCATGATGAGTGACACGATCGCGGACATGTTGACGCGCATTCGCAACGCCAACGCCGCCAACCACCACACCGTCGCGGTGCCCGCCTCCAAGATGAAGGTGGAGATCGCGCGGGTCCTCGCCGCGGAGGGATTCGTGGATGGGTTCGACGTCGCCGGCGAGGCGCCCCAGCAACTGCTGACCATCACGCTCAAGCCGCGCACGCCGCGCGGTCGCGCCCTGTCCGGGCTGCGCCGGATCAGCCGCCCGGGGCTGCGCGTCTACGCACGCAAGACGGCAATCCCTCGCGTCCTCGGCGGCCTCGGCATCGCCATCATCTCCACCTCGCACGGTCTGATGACCGGCCAGGCCGCACAGCGCGCGGGCCTCGGCGGCGAAGTTGTTGCGTACATCTGGTAAGCGCGATGTCCAGGATCGGAAAGCTGCCCATCACCGTCCCCGGGGGTGTCGACGTGACCCTGACGGGAAACCACATCACGGTGTCCGGCTCACGAGGCACGCTCGAGCGCAGCCTGCCGCCGTCGATGATCATCGAGCTCACTGATGGTGTCATCAGCGTGCGCCGCCCGACAGAGACGACCACGCACCGCTCGTTGCACGGCCTGACGCGCACGCTGGTGGCCAACATGGTCGAGGGTGTCAGCAAGGGCTTCGTGCGCCAGCTCGACCTCGTCGGCGTCGGCTTCCGCGCCGCCAAGCAGGGCAACGACCTGGTGCTCAGCCTCGGTTATTCGCATCCCATCAGGTACACGCCGCCCGATGGCGTCACCATCGACGTCCCGGTGCCCACGCAGATCGCCGTGAGCGGCACCAACAAGGAGGTCGTCGGCCAGGTGGCCGCCAAGATCCGCTCCTTCCGCAAGCCCGAGCCGTACAAGGGTAAGGGTGTGATGTACAGGGGCGAGGTGATCCGGCGCAAGGCGGGCAAGTCCGGCAAGGCCGGGAAGGGCAAGTAGTCATGCACACCAAGTTCGATCGTCGCGCCGCCCGCGACCGCCGCCACCGCCGCGTCCGCAAGAGCGTCCACGGCGCCGCCGCGCGTCCCCGCCTCGCCGTGTTCCGCAGCCTCAACCACATCAGCGCTCAGCTCATCGACGACTCCGCCGGGCACACGCTCGCCGCGGCGTCGACACACGACGCCGACATCCGCAAGGAGCTCGGCGGCAAGGGCAACGCCACGAGCAGCGGGGCGCAGGTGGTCGGCCGCGTCATCGCCGAGCGCGCCCGCGGCGCCGGTGTGGTGAAGGTCGTGTTCGACCGCGGAGGGTATCTCTACCACGGCAGGGTCAAGGCCCTCGCCGACGCTGCCCGCCAAGCGGGACTGGAGTTCTAGCCATGGCCATGCGCATGGATCGCCGCGATGATCGCGCCAGTGACCTTCAGGAGAAGATCGTCTCTCTCAACCGCGTTGCCAAGGTGGTCAAGGGAGGCCGGCGTTTCTCGTTCAGCGCGCTGGTCGTGGTCGGCGACGGCGCTGGCCGCGTCGGGGCCGGGCTGGGCAAGGCGGGCGAGGTGCCCGATGCCATCCGCAAGGGTGTCGACGACGCCAAGAAGCACATGATCACCGTACCCATGGTGGGGAGCACGATTCCCCACGAGGTGCACTACAAGCTCGGCGCCGCCAAGGTCCTGCTCAAGCCGGCTGTGCCCGGCACCGGGGTCATCAGCGGGAGCTCGATGCGCGCCGTCGTCGAGGCGGCGGGCATCCACGACATCCTCACCAAGTCGCTGGGAACCGACAACCCCATCAACGTGGTGCGCGCCACCATCGCGGCGCTGGCGAGCATGCGCACGCTTCGCGACGTCGCCGCTCTTCGCGGCCTCGCGCCCGAGCACATGGTGGGCCGGAAGCGCGCTGCCGAGATGCTCGGCGAGGGCGCGGCCAGCTCCGAGGCGGTGAGCGCGTGAGCACCGTGCGTGTGACCTATCGCAAGAGCGTCATCGGCTACGCCAAGGACCAGAAGGCGACCGTGGCGGCGCTCGGGTTGAAGAAGCTCAACCACACCGTCGAACACCAGAACAGCTCGTCGATCCGCGGCATGGTGCACAAGGTGCGCCACCTCGTCAGTGTCGACGGCTTGCCCGCCGACACCCCGGAGGGGATGGCCGTGCTGGCCGCGGGCGTCGCGGAGAAGAACTCATGAAGCTGCATGACCTGAAGCCTGCCCGGGGCAGCAGGAAGAAGAGGACGCGCGTCGGCCGCGGCATCTCCGCCGGCCAGGGCAAGACGTCCGGCCGGGGCCAGAAGGGGCAGGGCGCGCGCGAGAGCAGCAGCGTCCCCAAGGGCTTCGAGGGCGGGCAGATGAAGCAGTCGATGCGGCTGCCCAAGCTGCGCGGCTTCCACAACCGCTTCCGCCGCGAGTACCAGGTGGTCAACCTCAGCAAGCTCAACCGCTTCGGCGCGGACTCCATCGTGGACGGCGCCGCCCTGGCCGCCGCCGGCATGGTGTCCGGGCCCGATGCGCCGGTCAAGCTGCTCGCCGCGGGTCGCGTCAAGGTGGCCGTGCATGTGCGCGTCCACCGCGCCTCGGCAGCAGCCCGCAGCGCCGTAGAAGCGGCGGGCGGCCGCGTCGACCTCCTCGAGGAGCCGGCCGCGAAGGCCGACGAGAACGCCGGCCCGGTCGACAACGCGGCATCGCGGCGGCGCGCCCGCACGGCCGCCGCCGAGGCCGCTGAGGACGCGGCTCCCGCGCCTCGGGTGGCAGCCCCGAGCGAGGCGGCCGACGACGCCCCTGACGGCACGCGGGACGAGCCACAGGCGTGAACCTCCTCCAGGCGCTTGGCCAGGCCATGCGCATTCCCGAGCTGCGCCGCAAGCTCGTGATCACGATCGGCCTCGTGCTCGCCTTCCGCGTGCTGGCCAACGTGTCGATCCCCGGGGCCGATCCCAAGGCGCTGGCCGCCCTGTTCAGCAGCAACTCGCTGCTCGGGCTCTTCAACCTTGTCGGCGGAGGCGGCCTGCAGCGGTTCACCATCGTGGCGGAGGGGCTGAACCCCTACATCAACGCCACCATCATCATGCAGCTCATGACCGTGGTGTCGGTCCGGCTCAAGGAATTGAGCAAGGAAGGTGACCAGGGTCGCAAGAAGATCACCCGCTACACGCGCTGGCTGACGATCCCTCTTGCCGCGCTCCAGGGCTGGGGCTTTCTCGCCCTGTTCACCAACACCAACGCCGTCACCATCAACGGTGTTCCCCAGGCGATCATCCCCAACGCCACGACGACGCAGGAGATCGGCATCGTGCTGACGCTGACCGCGGGGACGATCATCGCCATGTGGCTCGGCGAGCTGATCACCGAGTACGGCGTCGGCAACGGCGTGTCGCTGATCATCTTCACCGGCATCATCTCCCGGCTCATCCCGTCGATCGGCGACTACAGCACCACCGGCGGCACGCACATCATCCAGATCATCGGCGTCGCCGTCATCGCGCTGGTGGTGACGGCCGGGATCATCGGCGTGCAGCAGGCGCAGCGCAAGGTGCCGGTGCAATCGGCGCAACGGGTGCTGAACCCGCGCACCGGGATGGCGTCGCAGGGACGGCGCAACTTCCTGCCGCTGCGCATCAACACCGCCGGCGTCATCCCGATCATCTTCGCCCTGTCGATCATGTTCTTCCCGACGATCTTCGCCAACCTGTTCGCGGCCTCGGGCGGATTCCTCGCCAGCGCAGCGACGTGGATCACCGCCAACTGGCAGCCCAACGGACCCAAGTGGTACATCAACGTCCTCTACAACGGCATGTACTTCCTGCTCATCCTCGGCTTCACCTACTTCTACACCGCCGTCGTGTTCGATCCCACCGACGTGGCCGAGAATCTCAAGAAACAATCGACGTTCATTCCCGGCATCAGGCCCGGGCGGAGCACGGCCGAGTACCTGGGACGCGTCATGGGCCGGATCACGTTGGCGGGCGCGCTGTTCTTGGCGGTGATCACCGTCATCCTGCCGCTGTTCACGGCGTTCGCCACCCGAGCCGACCCGACCAGCCTCTACCTGGGCGGGACGGCGATACTCATTGTTGTCGGCGTGGCGCTCGACACCATGAAGCAGATCGAGACGCAGTTGCTGATGCGCCAGTACAAGGGCTTCATCCGATGATCACCATCCTCTTCGGACCGCCCGGCTGCGGCAAGGGCACGCAGGCAGCGATCATCTCCGAGCGCTTCTCCCTGCCGCATGTGAGCACGGGAGAGATGCTCCGCGACGAGGTCGCCGCTGGATCGGATCTCGGCGAGGAGGTGGCGCCGATCATGAAGGACGGCGGGCTCATCCCCGACAACGTCATGGTGCGCGTCATCGAGCGCCGCCTCGCCCAGCCGGACGCAGCCGGCGGGGTGCTCCTCGACGGCTTTCCTCGCACCGTGCCTCAGGCCGAGGAGCTCGACGACATGCTCGAGAGGTCCGGGCGGGAGATTGGCGTGGTGCTCTTCTTCGACGTGCCCGAGGCCGAGCTGCAGAAGCGCATCGCGCATCGCGCCGAGATCGACCACCGAGCCGACGACACCCCCGAGGCCTTCGTCAAGCGGATGCGCGAGTACGAGGCCAAGACGGCCCCGGTGGTCGACTACTACCAGGAGCGTGGGACCCGCGTCGAGTACGTCAACGGCAACGCTCCCATCGCCGCGGTCACCGACTCGATCCTGACGATCTACGGCGACCAGTCGCCGCGCGGCGAGGTCGCCTGAGTGGCCAGGATCGAGGCGTTCCGTCTCAAGCGGCCCGAGGAGATCGAGAGGATGCGCGTCTCGGGAAGGATCCTCGGCGAGTGCCTGGCCCACCTCGCGGCGGCCGTGCATGCCGGGGTGACCACCGACGATCTCGATCGGGAGGCGGACACCTTCATCCGCGACCACGGCTGCATCCCCGGCTTCCTTGGCTACCAGGACTACCCGAAGTCGCTGTGCGTCTCCGTCAACGACGAGGTGGTGCACGGGATCCCGGGCCCGCGGGTGATCGAGGACGGCGACCTCGTGTCCCTCGACTGCGGACTCATCCTCGACGGCTGGTGGGCCGACAGCGGCCTCTCCGTCGCGTGTGGGGAGGCCAGCCCTGAGGTCGCCCGGCTGATCGAGGTCACCCGCGAGTCGCTCGAGCAGGGCATCGCCGCTGCCCGTCCCGGCAACACCATCGGCGACATCGGCCACGCCGTGCAGACCTATGCTGAGGCGCACGGTTATTCCCTCGTCCGCGAGTACGTCGGTCACGGCATCGGCCGCAACATGCACGAGCCGCCCCAGGTGCCCAACCACGGCCAGCCGGGCACGGGCAACGTGATCAAGCCCGGGTACGTGCTGGCGATCGAGCCCATGGTCAACGTCGGCGGTCCCAAGGTCCGCGTTCTCGACGACGGCTGGACCGTGGTCACCGCCGACCACAAGCTCTCGTGCTACTTCGAGCACACCGTCGCCGTGACCGAGTCCGGCCCCGAAGTCCTCACCCTGCGGCCGGCCCACGCCGCCATCGCGTAGGTCGTCGCGGCCGGCCCACGCCGCCATCGCGTAGGTCGTCGAACACGACCGCGATCGGCCACGCGGGCGGTGTACTCGCGCCGGGGTGCACGGCAGCGAAGCGAATCAGGCACACTTTCCGATCGTGAGGGTGTCCGCCAAGGTTGACTACGCGCTGCGGGCGGTCGCCGAGCTCGCCGCCGTGGGCGGCGACCGGCCGCTGAAGGCGGACCAGATCGCCCGCGGCCAGGACATCCCGCTCGCCTTCCTGCTCGGCATCCTGCGCGAGCTGACCCGGGGGCGGCTCCTGCGCAGCCACCGCGGCACCGACGGCGGCTATGAGCTGGCACGGCCGGCCGACCAGATCACCCTGGCCGAGGTGATGCGCATCATCGACGGCCCCCTCGTCAACCTGCGCGACTCCTCACTGCGCGAGCTGGATTACGGAGGTCCATCCGAGGCGCTGGAGGATGTGTGGATGGCGGTCCGCTCCAGCGTGCGCTCCGTGCTCGAACGGGTCACCGTCGCCGACCTCGTCAGCGGCTCGCTGCCCGCACCCGTGCGGGAGCTTGCGCAGACGTATCTCCAGTCCGAGCTGAACCGCCCCGGGGCGCGCTGGAGCTCGGTGGCCGAACAGAAGCCCGCCCGCCTCTAGGCGGCGCGTTCGCTCCGTTCGCTTGACACCCCGCGAGGTCTCCCTGTATGGTCTCGCGAAGTTCATTGGTCAAGTCGATCGGATTACTACAGAATGGTCGACGACAAAGGGGGGGTTTCGTGAACCGCACGACACACGACGTTGAGACTGGCGCCCGGCCGTTCGATGGTGGGGGGCGCCTCACGCCGCTGGCCCGCCGCGCCGCCGCGCCCCTTACCATGGTGGTCATCGCGCTCGGAGCGGCGGCCTGCGGGTCGGCGGCCGCGTCGGCGCCGTCCTCGACACCGCAGCCGGACCCGGCGTCCGTGAGCGTCGGGTACCTCACCAACCTGACCCACGCGCCCGCTCTCATCGAGGTCAGCGGCGGCTACCTCAAGGCGAACCTGCCCGCCACCACGGCGCTGCAGACCAAGACGTTCAGCGCCGGTCCCGCGGAGAGCGAGGCGCTCCTCGGCGGCTCGCTGGACGCCGCATTCGTCGGGCCCAACCCGGCGATCTCGGCCTTCCTGACGACCAAGGGCACGGGCATCCGCATCGTCGCCGGCGCCGACGCCGGGGGCGCCGGGCTGGTGGTCAGCCCCGAGATTGCGGCCGGCAACTTCCCTGCCGACCTCAAGGGCAAGACGCTCGCCAGCCCTCAGCTGGGCAACACACAAGACGTGGCACTGCGCACGTGGCTGTCGCAGAACGGCCTCTCGAGCAGCACCACCGGGGGCAGTGCCGACGTGACCATCGACGCCACCTCGGGCAACTCCGTCGACCTGCAGCACTTCATCGCCGGTCAGATCGCCGGCGGCTGGGAGCCCGAGCCGTACGAGTCGGAGTACATCCTCAAGGGCAACGGCAAGCTCGTCGTCGACGAGTCCTCGCTCTGGCCCAACCAGGAGTTCCCGGCGACAGAGCTGGTGGTCACGACCAGCCTCCTGACCAACCACCCGGACATCGTCAGGGACCTTGTCAAGGGGCTCATCCAGAGCGTCGACTGGATCAATGCCAACCCGGCGGCGGCCCAGACGGCGGCCAACGCGGACCTCACCGCCCTGACCGGCGCCAAGGCCCTGCCGGCGGCGGTGGTGCAGCTGGCGTGGACCCACCTGAAGTTCACCGTTGACCCGCTCGCCGCCGACGTCCAGAGCGACGCCAGCCACGCCCTGAAGGCCGGCGTGGTCCAGAGCGCCAACCTGAAGGGGATCATCGACGTCGGGATTCTCAACGCACTTCTCAGCGCCGCCGGCAAGCCGGTAGTGGGCGCCGCGGGGCTGGGGTCATGAACCTCGCGCTGCGCGCCCGCCCCCGCCTGCTCGTGGCGGAGGAGGCCGACGAGGTCGCCGTCCGCCTCGCCGGCGTGACCAAGGTCTACGGGAAGGGGCGGGGGTCGGTCACGGCCCTCGACGACGTCTCCCTCGACGTTGGCAAGGGTGAGTTCGTCTGCATCCTCGGCGCCTCGGGCTGCGGCAAGTCCACGCTCCTCTCACTGATCGCCGGCCTCGACAGGGCCACGGCGGGGCGGATCGACACCCCGGTCGCGCATCCCGCAGTGATGTTCCAGGAGCCGGGGCTGCTGCCCTGGCTGACGGTGCGGCGCAACGTGGAGCTCCCGCTGCGCCTGCGCCACAGCGCCGACGGCGAACGCAGGGTGATCGTCAACCGCCTCCTCGCCATGGTCAAGCTCATCGACTTCGCGGACAGCCGGCCGCATGAGCTGTCGGGTGGAATGCGCCAGCGCGCCGCCCTGGCGCGGGCGCTCGCCCAGGACTCGCAGCTGCTCCTCATGGACGAGCCCTTCGCCGCCCTCGACGCCATCACCCGCGACAGCCTCCACGACGACCTCACGCGGATCTGGGGCGACTGCGGCAACACGATCATCTTCGTCACGCACAACGTCCGCGAGGCCGTGCGCCTGGCCGACCGCGTGGTGCTGATGACCTCGCGGCCGGGCCGTGTCGGGCGCATCTGGGACGTGGACATCCCCCGGCCGCGCACCCTCGACTCGGCCGACGTGGCGGCCCTGGCCACAGAGATCACGGCCACGCTGCGCCTGGAGGTGTCCAGTGACGACCGCTAGGCTCGCCCGCGCCGGCCGCGCGCTGCTTCCGCGCGTCCTCGCCATCGCCCTCCTCACCGGGGCGTGGCAACTGCTTGTGGTCATCGGCGTGCAGTCACCGACCGGGGTCCCGCTGCCGGGGCCGGGAGACGCCGTGGGCGCCATGGCCGACCTGACCAGGCAGGGGCTTCTGCTCCCCGCGCTGCTCAACACGATCACGCGCGCCGCCACCGGGTACGCGCTCGCCCTGGTGATCGGCACGATCATCGGCGCCGCCGTGGCGCGGGTCCCGCTCCTGAGGTCCGCCGTGGGGTCGTTGCTGGCCGGGCTGCAGGCCCTCCCGTCGGTGGTGTGGGTGCCCATCGCCGCGCTCTTCCTGGTGGCCGGCGGCCACGACGAGAACGCCATGTACTTCGTCGTGGTCATGGGGGCCTTCCCGTCGATCGCCATGGGCGTGATGTCGTCCTACGACAACATCCCTCCGCTGACCTTTCGCCTGGCGCGGTCGCTGGGGGCGAAGGGACCGCAGCTGTATCGCCACTTCATCTTCTCGGCGCTGCTTCCCGGCTACGTCGCCGGGATGAAGCAGGCATGGGCGTTCTCGTGGCGGTCGCTGATGGCGGCCGAGCTGATCATCGGCTCGCTCGCCGGGGCCGGCCTGGGGACGCTGCTCGACAACGGTCGCGCGCTCCTCGACCTGCCGGAGATGTTCGCGGCTGTCCTCACCATCCTCATCGTCGGCATCGCGGTCGACGACGTCATCTTCTCGCCGGTGGAGCGCGCTCTCCTTCGACGACGCGGTCTGCTCGCCGCCTGAGGACACGGACCATTCCCTGGCGAGGGGGGAAGGGAACACGACGGTTGACGCGGCCGCCATCGCGCCCTATGCTGTCACTTCGGTCAACTTGACCGTTTTGATTGAGAAGGGCGACGGGGAAGGGGAACACGATGCACATCGACCTGTACATCGCGCTGGCGGGGCTGATCGTTGGATTCGCGGTCGGCCTGACCGGGATGGGCGGCGGGGCCCTGATGACCCCGGTGCTTGTCCTGATCTTCGGAGTGGCGCCTCTGGCGGCGGTGTCGAGCGACCTGGTGGCGTCGTTGCTGATGAAGCCGCTGGGGGCCATGGTCCACGCCGGCAAGCGCACCGTGCAGTGGCCGCTGGTGCGCTGGCTCAGCCTGGGGTCGGTCCCGGGGGCGTTCCTCGGCGTGACCTTCCTGAAGATGCTCGGCAAGGGGAGTGCCGTGCAGAACGTGGTTCAGCTCGCCCTCGGCTCGGTTCTCCTTCTCTCTGTCTCGGCGCTGGCCGCCAAGTGGCTGATCGACCGCAGTCAACGCGGTCGTCGCCAGGAGGCACAGAATGCCGAGCCCTTCGAGGTGCGCCGCCTCGCGACCGCGGCCGTGGGGTTGGTGGTNNACCGACCTCACGCAGGCCATCCCGATGGTGGGAGCGGCTGCCCTCGGCCACGTCCTCTTCGGCGATTTCAAGCTGGCCCTGACGCTGTCGATCGTGGTCGGCGCCGTCCCCGGGGTGCTGGCCGGCTCGCTGGTGTCGTCGCGGGCCAGCACAGCTCCGCTTCGCGCAGCGCTCTGCGTCGTGCTGGTCGCCTCCGGCCTCAAGCTCGTCAACGTGCCCACGGTGGCGATCGGCGTCGTCATCGGCCTGGCCCTGCTCGGCGCCGTTGTGGTGTTCCTGGCGCCGAGGCTCGACACCCGGCCGCAGCGGCAGCCGGCGGCGGAACTGCTCGAGGCGTCCTGACCGGCGCCGCCATCGCGGCGGTCGGGCGTACGATCAGCGCACGCATGTGGTGGCGCTCAGGGAAGAAGGTCGGCGGGTTTGCCGTATCAGCCGGTCTTTCCGTATACTCGTCGGTCGTGGCTGCCGTTCAGCCCGATTCGGCACGTCTCTCCCAGAGTCGTGGCTGAGCCGCTGATCGGGAGGGTCATCGAGCCCCTTCCCGACTCGCTCTACCGGGTCGAACTGGACGACGGCCACCGGGTTCTCTGTCATTATCCAGCCGGAAAGGCGCGCCTCCAAGCGGTCCGCATCCTGCCGGGTGACAGGGTCCACGTCGAACTCAGCGCGGCCGACCCCGGTCGGGGGCGCATCCTCCAACGGCTCGCGTGAGCCACAGACAACAGTGCAAAGGGCAGCAGGACAGCGATGAAGGTCAGGGCGTCGGTCAAGAAGATGTGTGACCACTGCAAGGTCATCAAGCGGCACGGCGCTGTCCGGGTCATCTGTGACAACCCGAAACACAAGCAGCGACAGGGGTAGAGCGACAAGTGGCACGAATCGCAGGCATCGACATCCCGCGCGACAAGCGGATCGAGGTCGCACTCACGTACATCTTCGGCATCGGGCCGACGACGGCGCGGCGGCTGCTCACCCTGGCGCAGATCTCTCCTGACCTGCGCACCCGTGACCTCAGCGACGCCCAGGTCGGCAAGCTCCGCGACATCATCGCCAAGCAGCTTCAGGGCCGCGTGGAGGGCGATCTTCGCCGGCAGATCGCACTGAACATCAAGCGGCTGATGGAGATCGGCACGTACCGCGGCCTCCGTCATCGTCGCGGCCTGCCCGTCCGCGGCCAGCGCACCCGCACCAACGCACGCACCCGGCGCGGGCCCAAGAAGACGGTCGGCGTGCGCCGCAAGAAGAAGTAAGCGTGGCCAAGAAGAAGAAGGTCGTCCGCACCCGGCGCCGCGAGCGGAAGAACGTCGCTGTCGGCCACGCCCACGTGCTGGCCACCTTCAACAACACCATCGTCAGCCTCACCGATCCGTCCGGCAACGTGATCGCCTGGGGATCGGCCGGCGGACAGGGTTTCAAGGGCTCGCGCAAGAGCACTCCCTTCGCCGCCCAGATCACGGCCGAGGGCGCTGCCAAGCGCGCCATGGAGCACGGCCTCAAGAGCATCGAGATCTTCGTCAAGGGTCCCGGGGCCGGTCGCGAGGCCGCCATCCGCAGCCTGCAGGCATCGGGCCTGGAGGTCACCGCGATCACCGACGTCACCCCGATCCCGCACAACGGCTGCCGCCCTCCCAAACGGCGCCGGGTTTAGGTAAAGCGATATGGCCAACCAGGCAGGACCCGTCTGCCGCCTCTGCCGCCGCGAGGGCACCAAGCTCTTCCTCAAGGGCAACAAGTGCCTCACCAACTGCACGTTCGACAAGCGCAACGCCCTGTTGCCCGGGCAGCACGGTCTGGCGCGCCGCCGCAAGACGAGTGATTACGGCATCCAGCTGCGCGCCAAGCAGCGCGCCCGCCGCCAGTACGGCGTCCTGGAGGCACAGTTCCGCACGTACTTCGCTCGTGCCGAACGCAGCAGCGGTGTGACCGGCACGGTGCTCCTCCAGCAGCTCGAACGTCGCATCGACAACGTCGTGTACCGGCTGGGGCTCGCCGCGTCGCGACGCGAGGCGCGTCAACTCGTGTCCCACCGCCACTTCCAGCTGAATGGCCGCACCATCAACATCGCATCCGCACAGGTCCGCCCCGGTGACGTCGTCGAGGTGCGCGAGCGCAGCCGCAAGCTGCCCCCGATCATCAACGCGCGCGAACTTGTTGCCGGGCGCACCGTTCCAGACTGGCTGACACTCGATGCCTCAGCAATGCGCGGCACCGTGGTGCGGCTTCCCGAGCGCCACGAGATGGAGCAAACGATCGACGAGCAGCTCGTCGTGGAGTTCTACTCGCGATGACGTCGCTCAACCTCTCCCCAAAATCCAGGAGCGACGGCTCCCAGTAGAACCACGCCCGGCGTTGCGGACGCGCGACGCCGGCACCCTTGTGAGGCACCCCACTTCTTATGGTTGACACCATCGCCGCTCCCGCCGTTCGCGAAGTCGAAAGCAGTACCGACTACGGAAAATTCGAGATCGAGCCACTCGAGCCCGGTTTCGGCACCACCCTGGGCAACTCACTGCGCCGGGTCCTGCTGTCCTCACTCAACGGCGCCGCCATCACGTCGGTCTCGATCGACGGCGTCGCCCACGAGTTCTCCGCGATCCCCAACATCAAGGAGGACGTCACCGAGATCCTCCTCAACATCAAAGAGATCAACGTCGTGTCGCACAGCGACGAGCCGGTGCGCGTCACGCTCGACGTGCGCGGTCCCAAGGAGGTCACCGCTGGTGACATCGAGACCAGCAGCGACGTCGAGATCCGCAACCCCGGCGTGCACATCTGCACCCTCGATGGCCCCAAGTCGCACCTGCGCATGGACCTCACGGTGGAGCGCGGCAAGGGCTACGTCACCGCCGAGCGCAACAAGCGCGAGGGCCAGCCGATCGGGGTGATCCCCATCGACGCCATCTTCACGCCGGTGCGGCGCGCCAACTTCACGATCGAGAAGACCCGCGTCGGCCAGGAGACCGAGTGGGACAAGCTCGTCGTCGAGGTGTGGACGGACGGCACACTGAGCCCGGTGGACGCCGTCAGCCAGGCGGCCGGACTCTTCACCCAGCACCTCGACCTCTTCGTGCGCTTCGGCGACAACCTCGCCGTGCCGCCGCAGAACCCGAAGCGGGGCAACGACCTGCCCAGCCGCCTCGCGGACACGCCCATCGAGGACCTCGAGCTGAGCGTGCGGGCCCTCAACTGCCTCAAGGCCAACGACGTGACCAAGGTCGGCCAGCTGGTGGCGATGCGCCAGGAGGATCTCCTCACCCTGCGCAACTTCGGCCAGAAGTCGCTCGACGAGATCCGCGAGAAGCTGGTCGAGCGCGAGATGGTCACGGCCGAAGAGCTGGAGACCCTCTTCCAGCCCAGCGGGCGATAGGGGAGAGCAGTGCGCCATCGTCGCGCCGGCCGCAAATTCGGCCGCACCGCCGCGCATCGCCAGGCGATGACCCGCAACCAGGTCACGTCGCTGCTGCGCCATGGCCGCATCCAGACGACCGAGGCTCGCGCCAAGGAATTGCGGCGATGGGTGGAGCGCGTCATCACGACCGCCAAGCCGGACGATCTCCACGCCCGCCGCCAGGTGGCGCTCTACGTGACCGACCGCGAGGTCAGCGCCCGCTTGTTCACCACGCTGGTGCCCCGGTTCAAGGAGCGTCCCGGAGGCTATACGCGCATCATCCACGTCGGTCCCCGTCCCGGCGACGCCGCGCCCATGGCGATCATCGAGCTGGTCGACTGAACATGACCATGCTGCGGCTCGTGCTCGAGTACGACGGGACGGATTTCCACGGCTGGCAGGCGCAGCCGTCGGTGCGCACCGTCGAGGGTGTCGTCCGTGACGCCCTGTTGCAGGTGACGGGTGAGCAGCCGCGCCTCAGTGCCGCCGGCCGCACCGACGCGGGCGCGCACTCGCATGGCCAGGTGGTCGGCGTTCCACTGTCACGGGAATGGGAGCCTGCCCGGCTGTCGACAGCGCTCAACGCGGTGCTCCCGCGTGACGTCGCCGTTCGCCGCGCCGAGCTCGCAGGCGACCAGTTCCACGCGCGTTTCGACGCCCTGAGCCGCACGTACCGCTATGTCGTCGCCTCGCGCGACGCGCGCGCCCCGCTGCTGCGCCGCTACTCGTGGCAGATCACGGGCGACCTCGACGTCGATGCCATGCGCGACGCCGCGGCGCTGCTCCGCGGGGAGCACGACTTCGGCGCATTCGGCCGCGCTCCACGCCCCGGCGGGACAACGGTGCGCACCGTGGAGGACATCGCCCTGCGCCGTGTCGCCGCCCCCGACGCGGAGGGCACCACCTCCTTCATCATCGAGGTTCGCGCCAACGCATTCCTGCATGGCATGATGCGTGCCATCGCGGGCGCCGTCGTGGCCGTGGGCCTGCGCCGCATGACCGTCGCTGACCTCGCCGCCATGCTCGCCGACCCCGGGTCCGCACAGCCCGTGACCGTGGCGCCGGCGCGTGGCCTGCACCAGTGGTCGGTGACGTACCCGGTGGTCGGCGAGGCGGCACCGGTGGAGATCACCTCATGACCCAGACGTCGCAGCGGACCTACACCGCCAGGCCGGGAACCCTTCCCGACAACTGGTACCTCGTCGACGCGCGTGGTCAGACGTTGGGCCGCCTCGCCGCCAACATCGCGCGCGTGCTGCGCGGCAAGCATCGCCCGCAGTTCACGCCGCACATCAACACCGGCGAGCACGTCGTGGTCATCAATGCCCGCGACATCGTGGTGACCGGCCGCAAGCGCACGATGAAGCGCTACGACCGCTACTCCGGGTACCCGAGCGGCCGCCACGAGCGCAGCTTCGAGCAGCAGATGGAGCGCGACCCCACGTACCCGATCATGCATGCGGTCAAGGGCATGCTCCAGCACAACACTCTCGGCGCGGACATGCTCACGCGGCTGCGCGTCTACGCGGGCCCCGAGCACCAGCACGCCGCGCAGCAGCCGCAACCGATCAGTTTCGGTGAACTCGGAGAGATCAAGCGTGCCACCAGTTAGCGAGCATTACTACTACGGGACGGGACGCCGCAAGAGCGCGGTGGCGCGCGTGCGCCTTGTGCCCGGCGAGGGCAGCCTGGTCATCAACGGCCGCTCCCCGAGCGAATACTTCGGCCGCCGCGACCTCGAGACCGTGGTGACGCAGCCGCTGCGCGTGACCGACAACCTCGGTCGATTCGTGGCCAGCGTCAAGGTCGAGGGCGGCGGCGTCGCCGGCCAGGCCGGGGCGATCTGCCACGGCATCGCGCGAGCTCTCATCGTCGCCGACCCGGAATTGCGAGCAGTGCTCAAGAAGGCAGGCCTGCTCACCAGGGACCCGCGCGAGAAGGAACGCAAGAAGTACGGCCTCAAGCGCGCCCGCAAGGCCCCGCAGTACACCAAGCGCTGAGGGTCGCGGCTACGGGCTGACCCGTCGCACGAATGCGGCCACCTGGTCGAGGGCGTCGTCGAGCACGCCACCGAGGCCGTGCCCGGCCCGGCGATACACGACCAGCTCGGCGCCCGTCAGCGAGGCCACGGCGCGGCGCAGCAGCTCGATGCGGGCGAACGGGTCCGCGTCGCCGCTGAGGAAGAGCACCGGGCAGCGGATGTCGGACCAGTGCTCCGTGCGCTGCTCGTCAGGATGGCCGGGGCGGTGGAGCGGGTAGCTGAGCAGCACGAGCCCGGCGACGGCAGCCCCCGCGTCCGACGCCGCCAGCATGCTGGCGACGCGTCCGCCGAACGAGTGCCCGCCGATGACGCCGGGGCCGCCCAGGGCCGCCAGCCGGGCCGCGTACACCGGGATGGCACGCTCCGCCCGTCCCTTGGGAAGGTCGATCGCCGTGGCGTCGACGCCACGGACGCGCAGGCCGTCGACGTGGGGGCGCATCAAGGCGGCCGTGCCCGAGGCACCGTGGGCGAGCAGGACAGGGAGCGAGCCGTGGGGGAGTGTGGCCATCGCCGACATGTGTAACAGAGAGAAGTATCGCCGCCGAACCCGGCGGCTCAGAGGGCAGTGGCCTGCTAGTGTTCCGCGGCGATGCCTCTCACGACGCGCGCGCGCGTCCTCGGCTGTCCCGTGGATGTCGTCGACATGGACGCGGCGGTGCGCCGCCTCGTTGAGCTGGCCGAGGGGCCGGTGCCGCCGGAGGCGGCGATCGTGGTCACGCTCAACCCGGAAATCCTCATGCGCGCGCGCCGCGAGCCGGACTTCCTGGCAATCCTCGAGTCGGCGCCGCTGATCGTCCCCGACGGCGTCGGCGTGGTTCGCGCCCTGCGCCGGCGTGGCTACCGTGAGGCCGTGCGTGTCGGCGGCGCCGACCTGGTCGAGGCCTATCTCGCGCACGCGCAGAGGCTCGGCCACCGGGTGGCCCTCGTCGGCGCCCGCGACGGTGTGGCGCAACGTGCCGCCGCCGCGCTGCGCAACACCTACCCCAGCCTCGACGTGGTGGCAGACGGCGGCGACCCCACCGCCGCCACCGCGCTCCGCGTCGGCGCGCAGGCTCCTCGCCTGGTGGCTGCGGCGTTCGGCGCGGGCCGGCAGGAACGCTTTCTGCGCGACCATCTGCGGACCATGCGCGCACGCCTCGGGATCGGTGTTGGAGGGACCCTGGACTACCTCGCCGGCACAGCTCGCCGCGCCCCAGCCCCCGTGCGCAGCGCCGGCCTCGAGTGGCTGTGGCGGCTGGGGCTCGAACCCAGCCGCTGGCGCCGCCAGCTCGTGCTGCCCCAGTTCTGGTTCCTCGAGCGCCGTGAGATGCGCCGGTGATCAGCGTCGTCATCCCTGCTTTCAACGAGCGAGCGCGCATCCCGGCGACCCTGGAGCGCGTCCGGGAGTACTTCGACGCCGCCGGCGAGGAGTACGAGGTCATCGTCGTCGACGACGGCAGCGTCGATGCCACCGTCGAGTTCGTGGAGGTGGCGACGCGCAGCTGGCCGCAACTCTCGCTGATCGCCCTGCCGCGCAACCACGGGAAGGGGGCCGCCGTGAGGGCGGGGATGCTGCGGGCCCGCGGTGAGCACCGCCTCTTCAGCGACGCCGACCTGAGCACACCGATCGAGGAACTGCCCAGGCTCCGCGAGCGTCTCGGCGGCCGGTGCCAGGTGGCGATCGCCTCGAGGGCGCTCGAGGGGGCGACCATCGGCGTCCATCAACCCGGTCGCCGCGAGATGATGGGACGGACCTACAACCGCCTCGTTCGCCTGCTCGTGCTGCCCGGGTTGCACGACACCCAGTGTGGATTCAAGGTGTTCACCGCGGAGGCGGCCACAGTGTGCTTCCAACCCTTACGCACCCTGCGTTTCGGGTTCGACGCGGAGGTGCTCGTACGGGCCCGGCGCCAGGGCTGGGTGGTGGCCGAGGTGCCCGTGCACTGGAACCACCGCGACGACTCGCGGGTCAGCGCACTGCGCGACTCGGGGGTGGTTCTGGCCGACCTCATCCGGCTGCGCTTCATCCGCCGCTGACCATGCGCGCGGGCGGTGGGGAGCGTAGACTTGCGACCCGGACACCGCGCCAAACGGTTCAGGAAGGGGAGATGGTGACCACGGATCTCTCGGCGCCCCCGTTCACCCTGGATGTGCGTGTGGCGCGGTCGCCGTTGGTCGGGTTGCGGTACGGAGTCGACGGCCGGGCCACCGACATCGATGACCTCGTTCAGCGGCTCGAGGCCGCCATGGCGGCCTCGGCGGTCGAGCGGGAGGCCGTGGCCGCGCAACTGAAGCCCTACGACCTCAACCACCGCGCCATGCTCCAGCGCCTCACCCGGGGCACGTCCGCCAAGTACCGCGAGCACCTCGAGGAGGAGTTCGAGCTGCGCGCGGAACTGGCAGGCATCGAGGAGAGGATCACCTGCCTCGTGGGACGCATCCAACAGCTCGGCGAGCAACGCGCCACGCTGCGCCAGCTCAGTTCCTCTCTCACCCACGTCGACAGCCTCGGGGCAGCCTCGATCGACGGCCCCGGCGCCGCCGCCAACCAGGCGGTACGGCAACTCTTCCACCTCATCGATGTCGACCACGACAGCACGGCGAAGAACATCTTCGAGGGGCCCATGCAACTCCTTGCCGACGCCGCGGTGCAGACGGAGCTGATCGGCCGGGCTGTCACAGAGGACGTCGCCGGGGCCCGCGCCGGCGCCGCCAGCTGCCGCCGCTCCACCGATGCCGCGCTCCGCGAGCTGCAGCGCGTTGTCTTTCGTCTCCATCCTGACGACCTCCGTGATCTCGGGCTCTTTCCCTCACTGCGCCGTCTCGTCGCCGACCTGGCCAGCGGCATGGAGGCTCGCGTGATCGCCCTCGGAACGGCGCGGCGCCTGCGCCCGGGCGTGGAGATCGCGCTCTTCCGCATCGTCCAGGAGGCGGTGACCAACGCGGTGTCCCACGGTCACGCCTCCGACGTGGAGGTTGTCGCGCTCTTCCAGCCTCAGCGCGTCGCCGTCGTGATCCTCGACGACGGGGAGGGATTCGATGTCGGCGCCACCGAGGCACGTCTTGGTCGCAGCGGCGGGCTCGGGCTGATCACCATGCGCCAGCGCGCCGAGATCGAAGGCGGCCACCTCGACGTGCGCAGCCTCGTCGGCCAGGGCACTGAGGTGCGCGCCACCGTTCCCAGTCCCGACTGAGCTGGTCAGACGGGGAGGTGGTCCCCGACGTGGCTCATCTCATGGTGGCCGGCGATGTTGCAGTACAGCGGTGCCTCTGCCGCACATGACGGGCACTCCGGCTGCATGGTGGTGTGCTCGATGCCGAACTCCTCGCAGAGGACGAGCTCGACCGTCCGAATCATCGCGGTGACCTCGGCAAGGGGTCGGTCACCGACGATCACGTGGGCGGACAGCGCTCGGTGCTCGCGGTCCAGCGACCAGATGTGGAGGTCGTGCACGCCGTCGATGCCGGGGAGGGCGGCGATGCGCGTGCGCACAACCTCGGCGTCGACGTCGCGTGGGGTGCCCTCGTTGAGGATGTGGAGGGTCTCGCGAAGCAGACGGAACGCGGCGACGAGGATGAGGGCGGCAATGATCAGCGACACCACGGCGTCGGCGCGCGTCCAGCCGAAGACCAGCAGGGTGATGGCGCCGACGACCACGGCCGCGTCGGTGAGCGCGTCGGCGATCACGTGCAACGCGGCGCTCTGCACGCCCAGGCCGCCCCCGGCCCCGTGCAGCATCCGTGCGATGCCCGCATTGGCGAGGAGTGCCACGGAGCCGATGATCACCACCGGCACAGCCGCGACGCTGCCTGGGTGCTGCAGCCGTGCGACCGCCCCGCTGGCGATGAACCCGGCGATGGCCACGAGCAGGGTGCCGTTGAGCGCCGCCACGACGATGCCGCCGCGGTGATGGCCGAACGTGTGGCTGGCGCCGGAGGGGCGGCGGCTGCGCGACACGGCGAACCAGGTCAGGCCGAGGGTCACGGTGTCGGTGACCAGGTGGCCGGCGTCGCTGAGAAGGGCCAGCGAGCCCGAGGCGATTCCCCCGGCGACCTCGGTCACGGCGATCAGGGCCACACACCCGATCGCCAGACGGACCCGCGACAGGGTGGTCGCGACGGGCGCGGCCTCAGTCATGCAGCGATTATCCCCCGCTGCGCTCCACGCCAAGCGCCAACGAGGTGACGAGGCTGAGTCCGCACTGCGCTGGCGGCGTGGCGCCGATCGGCCGTGCTAGCCGGTAGCCGCTGCCGCGGCGGCGATTCGAGCCTCGTAGCGACCCACCTCCGGGTAGCCGGTGCGAGGTCGCTTCAACTCGAACACGTTCGGGTTGACGAGGAGGGGTGCGACCACGTCCCAGAGTTTCCCCGCCGCCTCCGCCGTGATGTGGTTGTCCACGATGGGGCCGAAGAACGGACGGCTTCCGTCGACGCTGAGGCTGGGCACCCCGAAGGCTCCGCGGTCGATCGCCGCGGCATGCTCCGAGAGGATCTCGGCCACGATGGTCTCGTCGGCGAGGGCAGCAGCGACCAGCGAGCGCGGCAGCCCGGCCGCGAGCACCGCGGCCTCGAGGGTTGCGCTCTCACCCAGCGGCTCACCGCGCTCGTGGTGCGCCTGACCCAACTCGCGGTACACCGCCCGGATGGCCTGCTCGCCGCCGCTCCGTCGCGCCGCGACGAGCACGCGAAGGGCCCGTTCGCCTGCATTGTGCGGCTCACGCATGTCGTCGGCGGCGCGGTTGACCTCGGCGAGCGAGAAGACCTTCGTCTCCACGGCGAACGGCCGGACGCGCTCGGCCTCGAAGAGCCACAGGGAGGTCAGCCAACACCAGGGGCAGGCGGGGTCGATGAGAAGTTCGACGCTCTGCTGGTCCATGGAAGCACAGTAGTCCGATCGGCCGATTTCCCGTCGCCAGCCACGTTGCCCACGTACCATCCCCCAGAGATGAGGCCCTTCTACCGTCTGGAGACAGAGGGGGGCGTCCTGGTCGCGGACCATGTCGACGTTGCCGACGATCTGCTCTCCCGGGCCCGCGGTCTCATGTTCCGCCCGGGGCTTGCGCCGGGACACGGGCTGGCGCTGCGCCCCTGCAGCTCGGTCCACATGTTCTTCATGCGCTTCCCGCTCGACGTGGTGTTCGTGGACGGGGAGGGTCGCGTGGTGCGCATCCTGGCCGGCATCCGTCCGTGGCGAGCGAGCGGCATCGTGCGGGGCGCCAAGGCCGCCATCGAGCTTCCGGTGGGAACCGCCGCACGGGCGGGCGTGACGCCGGGGACGGTGGTGCGCATGATCGAGGCCGGCGTCTGAGGCGGTCCGTTCGTCTGCCTGCGTCCACGCCGTCTTGCGCCGGCGCCACGCCTGCCACGGGCCGGAGCGATCGCGCCCCGGCCCGTGCGGCCCCAGCGTGGGCCGTCGATTGCTTCTACTGACAGAGGTGACCCGGCAGCGAGGTCGTGCACCCGTTGTCGATGAACCGGTTGCCGTGGCCGCTTCCGTCGTACACGATGTCGGCGGGCGCGTTGCCGGTTGCGGTGTTGCCGCGGACGGTGTCGCCGATGATGTCGCTGCCGCCGTCGAGCGGCGCTGCCGACAGGAGCACGATGCCGCCCGATCCCGGCGTGCCGCCGGCGTTGTTGCCCGAGACATGGTTGCCGGCGACAAGCGTGTGGGTGACTCCCACCAGGGCGATGCCGCCCCCGGTGAGGGCCGGCCCCTCCGTCGAGGCTGGGCAGAACAGGTTGTTGCCGTGCACGTTGTTGCCGGTGACGTCCACGTTGCCGGCGCCTCCGGGCTGGCCGTCGTCGAGGACGAAGATCCCGAGGCAGTTGCCCGACACCTGGTTGGCGCTCACGGTGACCTCGTCGGAATGCCGCACGAAGATGCCATACCCGTTGCCCTGGCTGCGATTTCCGGTCACCACCGTGTCGGCGTCCGGTGAGTCGCCGATGTACAGGCCGGCCTCGCTGTTGCCGGAGACGAAGTTGTCGCGCAGCGTCGACTCCGTCGACTGAAAGCGGGCGATGCCGTAGCTGCCGTCGTTGAGCGCGGTCACCTCGCTCACCTGGAGGCCGGACGTGCCGTAGCCGAACACCCCATTGGCGGGGAACGAGCTGATGGTCAGGCCTGTGATGTGGTCGTTGCTGACGTCCTTGAGGACGGTGCCGGTGGCGTCGACCGCGCCGAGCACGCAGACGCCGCTGGCTGCGCCGTTGGCCATCGTGCAGAGGTTCGACGGAGGCGCGGCCGGCGGCTCGAGAACGGTGTGGCCCTCGCCCGCTCCGCGGAGGGTCAGGCCGTCGGTCGTGATCTGCAGGCTCTGGTGGTACGTCCCCGCCGCGACCGCGACGGTGTCGCCTGGATGGGCGGCGTCGATGGCCGCCTGAATCGAATGGCCGGGAGCCACCCAGATGGTGCGGTGTCCCTGTGCCGCAACTGAGGTTGCTCCGAGCCCCAACGTCGCCACCATCGCCGCGGCCCCGCCGCTCACCCATCTCCTTGCCTGCATGGCTCGCCCCCCGTCAAAGACGCCTTCTCCAGCCTGTTGGGCCGGCTCGACGACCAGCCTATCCACCGGTTCGCGGGACGTCGATCGTGCTGGCCCACCCCCCTGAGGGGGTGCTGGTGTCCGCCACGTTGAGGGCGCCGCCCTCAACGTCCGCACGCCGTCCGTCGCCGCGGCTGAGCCTGTCCCGAATGTTCATGGCAGCGCTGCTCGACGTCCTGGCCCCGCCGCGATGCGCCGGTTGCGACCGCCCTGGACGGGTGCTCTGCGAGACATGCGTCGAGGCGATCGATGCCACGCCAACGCCGCTGATCAGCGGCGCCCGCGCGGCCTTCCCGTTCAGCTCCGAGGTACGCCGGGTGCTCCACTGCGGGAAGTTCCGCGACTGCCGGTCCGCGCTTCGGACGCTCGCCTGGATGGGAGCGGCGCGGCTGCAGGCTCCGCCGGGGTCACTGGTCACCGCCGTGCCGCTGTCGCGCCGCCGAGCCGCCGAGCGCGGCTACAACCAGGCGCAGGTGGTCGCCCAGGCCCTGGCCGACTTTCACCGCCTCCGGGACGCCGCGCTGCTGACCCGCAACCGCCACACGCAACCGCAGAGCGCCCTGGACCGAAGCGCGCGACGTGCCAACGTCGCCGGGGCCTTCACCGCGTCGTCAGCCTCCCTGGGGGCCACGGTCTGGCTGGTGGACGATGTGCTGACCACCGGGGCCACCGTTGCGGCGGCGCGCCAGGCCCTGCTCGGCGCCGGGGCGGCCCGCGTCGAGGTCGCGGCACTGGCGGCCGTGCTCTAGAAGGTGCGCCCGTTCGCCCCTGCCCTGCGAGAATTGCAATTCGATGCCAGTCTTCTCCAAGATCCTCGGTGACTCGATCAACCGCGAGCTCAAGCGCCACCGCGGTGCGGTCGACCGCACCAATGCCCTCGAGCCCGAGATGCAGGCGCTCAGCGACGCCGAGCTTCGCGCCAAGACCGACGAGTTCCGCGCCCGCCTTGGCGTGACCGGCCCTGACCTCACCTTCGGGCAGACCTACAGCCAGGGTCTCAGCAGCGATGACGAGGAGGACGCGGAGGCCGAGTACGCACGCAAGGAGGCAGCCGAGCGCGCCGTCGAGCGCCGCCGGGGGCTTGACGAGCTGCTTCCCGAGGCATTCGCGGTGGTCCGCGAGGCCGCCGTGCGCACCCTGGGGATGCGCCACTACGACGTGCAGCTGATCGGCGGCATCGTCCTCCACCAGGGAAAGATCGCGGAGATGCGCACGGGCGAGGGTAAGACGCTGGTGGCGACGCTGGCGCTCTACCTCAACGCGCTCGAGGGGCGCGGCACCCACCTCGTCACCGTCAACGACTACCTCGCACGGCGTGACGCCGGGTGGAACGCTCCGCTCTACACCGCGCTGGGGATGACCGTCGCCGTAATCGTTCCCGGCCCTGTGGACAATCCCGACTTCGGGTACATGTACGACCCCGAGTTCCTCGACCAGACCCACCCCGACGTGCGCCTGCAGCACCTGCGCCCCTGCACGCGCCGCGAGGCGTACGCGGCCGACATCACGTACGCGACCAACAACGAGCTTGGTTTCGACTACCTGCGCGACAACATGGCGCAGTCGCTCGACCGCTGCGTGCAGCGCCATCTCCACTACGCCATCGTGGACGAGGTCGACTCCATCCTGGTCGACGAGGCGCGCACGCCGCTGATCATCAGCGGCCAGGGCAACGAGCCCACCGAGAAGTACTACACGTATGCGCGCCTGATTCCGCGGCTGGTCGCCGAGGACGACTTCACGATCGACGAGAAGACAAAGTCGGCGGCGCTCACCGACGACGGCGTCGCCAAGATCGAGCAGTGGACGGGCATCAAGAACGTCTTCGAGCTCGAGCACGTCGCCGAGGCGCACCAGATCAACCAGGCGCTCAAGGCGCACGCTCTCTACCTGAAGGACCGCGATTACCTCGTCAACGACGCCAAGGAGGTGGTCATCGTCGACGAGTTCACCGGACGCACCATGCCGGGACGGCGCTGGTCCGACGGCCTGCACCAGGCGATCGAGGCCAAGGAGGGGGTGCGCGTCCAGCAGGAGAACATCACCCTGGCGACGATCACCTTCCAGAACTTCTTCCGGCTCTACGACAAGCTGGCCGGCATGACGGGGACGGCGCTGACGGAGTCGGAGGAGTTCGACAAGATCTACAAGCTGGAGGTGGTGCCCATCCCCACCAACCAGCCGATGATCCGCAAGGACGAGACCGACCTCATCTACAAGAACGAGGATGCCAAATACACGGCGGTGGTCGAGGAGATCGCCGAGCGCAACCATGTGGGCCAGCCGATCCTCGTCGGCACCACCAGCATCGAGAAGAGCGAGCGGCTCTCGCGGCTGCTGGAGAAGAAGGGCCTTCCGCACAGCGTGCTCAACGCCAAGTTCCACGAGAGCGAGGCGCAGATCGTTGCCGACGCGGGGCAGCGTGGCTCGGTGACCATCGCCACCAACATGGCCGGCCGCGGCACCGACATCGTGCTCGGCGAGGGCGTGGCCGGCGCCGGTGGCCTGTACATCATCGGCACTGAGCGACACGAGTCGCGTCGCATCGACAATCAGTTGCGCGGCCGTGCGGGGCGCCAAGGCGACCCCGGTGAGACTCGCTTCTTCCTCTCGTTCGAGGACGATCTGATGCGCGTCTTCGGCGGTGAGCGCATGCAGGGCATCATGGACAGGCTCCACATCGAGGAGGACGTGCCCATCGAGAACCGCCTCGTGTCGCGGCAGATCGAGGGAGCGCAGTCCCGCGTGGAGGGCCACAACTTCGACGCCCGTCGCTACGTCGTCGAGTACGACGACGTCATGAACAAGCAACGCGAGATCATCTACGGCGAACGCCGAAAGATCCTCGAGGGCACCGACACCCGCGAGAACCTGATGTCGATGCTGGAACAGACGGTGCGCCAGGAGGTGCCGGCCTACTGCGAGGGACGCCACCGCGAGAACTGGGACCTCGAGGGCCTGTGGGAGCGGATGCGCCAAATCGCTCCGCTGCCCGAGTTGGAGACGATCAACCTCGACAGCCTCGGTGACACCGTCGACGACATCGTCGACACGCTCATCAGCGAGATGTCGGCCCTCTACGAGGAGCGCGAGCAGGAGTACGGCGTGGAGCTGATGCGCTCCGTCGAGCAGTCGCTGATGCTCAACGTCATCGACACCAAGTGGCGCGCCTACCTCACCGACATGGAGCATCTACGCGAGGGCATCAACCTGCAGGCGTACGGCCAGAAGGACCCACTCGTTGAGTACAAGCAGGCGGCCTTCGAATCCTTCCAGGGGCTCACCGCCGACATCCAGGCGGACATCGTGCGCCTGCTCATGCACGTGCAGATCCAGCGCGTGGAGACGCCCCCGGAGCAACCCACCGACGCGGCTGCCGAGGCCGCAGCCCCCCGCGGCGGACGCGCCGACACGCCCGGCTCGCAGATGTCGCCGGACACCGCCCCGCCCGCGCGTCCCGCGGCGGCGGCTGCCAGCCAGGCCCTCGCCCGGGCGACGGCGACCACGAAGCCGGCGTCGCTGAGCCCGATGCTGCAGCCCGCCATCACCAACATCGTCGAGAGCTCCCCGACGGGGACGCGCGTGACCGCGCCGAGCGCCGGGCCCGTCAACGGTGCCGCCAACGGCGGGGCCAGGACCGCCGGCGTGCCGAGTGGCGGTGTCACCATCGGAGCTGGAGGCAAGCGCAAGGTGGGGCGCAACGAGCCATGCCCCTGCGGGAGCGGCCGCAAGTTCAAGATGTGCCACGGGCGCTAAGCGAGCTGTCGACCTGAGCTGACACTCTCTCCGCTGGCTAGGCTGCGCCGTGTGCGTAACACGGCAGGGTGGACCGCGTCTCTGATTGGGTATGACCCCACCCGCGGCCCTGCAGGCCATGGCCACTGATCAGTGGGAGCGTCGCGAGGCGCTCGAGCAGCTGGTGGCGGCTCAGCAGCGTCGTCTGTTCCTGATCGCGCTCTCCATCGTGCGTGACCCGTCCGAGGCGGAGGATGCCGTTCAGGAGAGCTTCCTGCTCGCCTGGCGGAAGTGGGACGCGGTGCGCGACGAGGCGAAACGGCAGCAGTGGCTGACCACCATCTGCGTCCGCCACTGCCTGCGCCGGCGCAGAAGCCTGCTCAGATGGCGCCTGGCGGATCCTGACACCACAACTGCGGCTGCTGAGCACGCGCGCTTCCAGGGCAGATTGGTCGACCTCGACCGCGCCCAGGCCAAGCTGTCGCGCCAACAGCGCGCCGCGCTGGTGTTGAGCTACCAGTACGGCTATTCCGCCGATCAATGCGCCGAGCTGATGGGGCTCGCACCGGGAACTGTGCGCAGCCACCTCGCTCGTGCTCTGGCCACCCTACGCCGGGAGATGAGTGATGACTGAACAGGATGAACGGCTCTCGGCCGAGCTGCGCGACTACTACCGGCGGCTGGCCGAGCAGCCCGCGCCGGACGTCACGGGGAGGGTGATGATGGCAACCGAGCTGCGAGCGGCGCGGCTGCGCCGGTGGGGAGCTGTCGGGGGCGGCCTGGTGGCTGTAGCCGCGGTCGCCGGCGTGGTCGTGGTGGCGCTGGTCAACCACAGCACGCCGGCAGGCACGGGGCCCGGACACGGGTCCTCCTCGGCCCCCACCGCCACCCCCACGGCAGGCGGCACGCCCGCGCCCTCATCGGTTGTCCCTGTCGGTCCAGCAGCGCACGGCTTCGTGCCCACCGACGTGACCGCGGTCAGCGCAGCCGAGTGGTGGGTGCTCGGGGACAACGGCTTCTCGTGCCTGCCCGGGACGTGCACAGCCATCCTCCGCACCACTGACGGCGGCCAGAGCTTCACCTCCGTGCCGGTCCCGGCCGTCACTCTCGCGACCAATGGCCAGGAGGCCGAGCGGCTGCGCTTTGCCGATCCGCTCGACGGGTGGTTGGTCAGCGGCGCCGGCACGGTGTGGGCGACGCACGACGGCGGCGGTCATTGGATCCCGGACAGCAGCGCCGGCGTTGTGACGGATCTCGAGGCGTCGGGCGGCAACGTGTACGCGGTTGCCTGCACAGGGGCAAACGGTTGCACCGTCGAGCGCTCGCCCACCGTCCAGGACACCTGGTCGACGCTTCCCGCGTCCGGCGGACACGGGAACCTGAATCACCTGAGTGTCAACGGAGCCCATGTCTGGGTGGCCATCGAGTCCCAGGCAGGGGGTCTCGGGTGGTTGCTTGCGTCAACCGACAGCGGTCAGAACTTCACCATGCAGACGGCGTGCCCCAGCGCCCTCGGGTACGCCAACGAATATGCGGTCGACAGCACCACGCTGTGGGCCACCTGTGCCACCGGCACCGAGGCCTCCGCCTTTCAGTCACTCGACGGCGGCCAGCAGTTCACCCAGCTGGCAGGGACGGTCATGCTGCCCAACTCAGCCTCCATCGCGGGGGTGTCGTCGACGACGGCGGTGATCGCCGGGCAGGGTCTTCTGCGCACGACCGATGGTGGTCGGACGTTCAGCACTGTGCTGGCCAGCCAGGCGCAATGGTCGATTGCCGGTTTCACGACCGCGCAGCACGGCTTCGCCTTCGAGGTGTCCAGCAAGGTGTTCGGTCCGGCCCAGCTGTGGCGCACCAACGACGCCGGGGCGCACTGGTACATGGTGCGGTTCCCCTAACGCAGCGGAGGCTCAGTCGCCGGTGCGACCGTCGATGAGCTCGCGGAGGATGTCGGCGTGGCCGGCGTGGCGCGCCGTCTCCTCCAGCATGTGCACGAGAATCCAGCGCACGGTCAGGTCAGTCCCCGGACGATCGGCGCGGCGGCGGTGCTCGTCAAGTGACGCCGCGCGCGCGATCTCATTGCTCCGCGCCCACATCACTCGATACCGTGTCGCCAGGTCCGCGGCGGTCTCGTCTTCGTCGACCAACCACTCGGCGTCGCGGTCGTCCGGGTTTCTCGCCCGCATCGGCGCTCCCCCGATGGCCGCGACGAACCACCGCTCCTCCACGTGGATGAGGTGCTTGACGATTCCGAGCAGGGTGGTGCGCGAGCTGGCCACGCGTTGAAGCAGGGCCTCGCGGGGCAGGCCGTCGAGCTTGGTCAGCACGGTCTCGCGGTTATAGTCGAGGAAGGCGATCAGCGTCTCGCGCTCGTCGAGGTCGGGGCTCGGGCCGTGCCGGGTGTCGGGGACCTGCAGCATTAGTCGCCGGTGCGACCGTCAATGAGCTCGCGGAGGATGTCGGCGTGGCCGGCGTGGCGCGCTGTCTCGCCGAGCATGTGGATGAGCACCCAGCGCACCGTCCTGTCGGGGCGGTGCGGTCCCGGGACCCGGGCATCCAGCGGGCCCGCGGCTCGGGCGAGCTCGTTGCTGTGGGCGCAGGCGGCGCGGTAGTCGGCGACCACCTGCTCAGGGCTGTCGGCCGCGGTGATGAGCCACTCGGCGTCTGGGTCGTCCGGGTCGTCGGGCGTCTCAGGCTCACCACCGATGACGGTGCCCAGCCACCACCTCTCGACGAGCACGAGGTGTTTGACGATGCCGAGCAGCGTCGTGCGTGATGGCAGCAACCGCCTGCTCAACTGCTCACCGTCGAGCCCGTCGAGCTTGACCAGCACGGTCTCGCGATACAGGTCGAGGAACGCGATCAGGGTTTCGCGCTCGTCGCGGTCCGCCGGTGTGTCGCCACGCGTGTCAGGGATGATCAGCCTGTCGGTCACGAGCAGCATGGTAGAGCCCCGCCCAACACCGTGAATCCGAGTACCGGAGCGTTAGGATGTGACCGCGCCCGAACTGACGGCGCACGGATCTGGGAGTACGGGGGGACGCCGGTGCGCGGTCGATTGCGACGTCATCTGGTCATCGGCGGGTCGATGACAATGGTCCTCGGGGCGAGCGCCATGGGCGCTGCCGCCCCCGCCGCTGCGGTTGCCGGGACGGCAGCCGCGGCAGTCATGCCGGTGCCCGCGTCGAGCGGGCACGTCCTCGGCCAGGCCCTCAGCTTCCCGCCGAGCCTGCACTGGTGCGAGGTCAACGACGGGATCGCCTGCTACCAGCCCGCGCAGTACCAGAAGGCCTACAACCTCGCGCCCCTGTTCGCCAAGGGGATCGACGGGCGCGGCCAGACGATCGTCATCGTCGACGCCTTCGGGTCGCCGACGATCAAGGCCGACCTCGAGCACTTCGACAAAACATTCGGCCTGCCCGACCCGCCCAAGCTGTCGGTCATCCAGCCCGCGGGCAAGGTGCCGGCCTTCCCTGGCGGCAGCCCACTCGGGCCCTCCGACAGGAGCGGCTGGGCGGTTGAGACGACGCTCGACGTCGAGTACTCCCACGTGGTCGCGCCCGGGGCCAACATCCTCCTCGTGGAGACGCCGGTGTCCGAGACCGAGGGTGTGATGGGCTTCCCGCAGATCGTCATGGCGGAGAACTACGTCGTCGACCACCACCTCGGCCAGGTGATCTCGCAGAGCTTCGGCGCCACCGAGGAGACCTTCCCGAGCGCGGAATCGATCCTCGACCTGCGCAGCGCCTACGTCAACGCCAAGAACCACGGCGTCACCGTTCTCGGCTCGTCGGGCGACAACGGCTCGACGGACAACCTGCTCGACCTCTCCTGCTGCTACCCGACCGCGGTCAACAGCTGGCCCTCCGCGGACCCGCTGGTGACGTCCATCGGTGGCACCCAGCTGCACCTTGACGCCAACGGCACACGTGACGCCGCCGACAGTGTGTGGAACGACACCGGTCTATTCGGTCCCGGCGGTGGAGCGGGCGGCGGCGGACTCTCGCACGTGTTCGCGCGGCCGTCGTTCCAGAACAGCGTGAAGTCCATCGTCGGCAGCCAGCGCGGCACCCCGGACATCAGCATGAGCGCGGCCGTCAACGGCGCCGCGGTCTTCTACTACAGCTTCTGCGATTACGGACGAGTGAACCCGACCACTGGGCTGCCGCCGCTCTGCGGTCCTCAGTGGCACCTCGTCGGTGGCACCAGTGAAGCGTCGCCGCTCTTCGCCGGCATCGTCGCCCTCGCCGACCAGGTCGCCGGGCACAGCCTCGGCTACCTCAACAACCGCCTCTACAGCCTCGACGGTCCGAAGACCGGCATTGTCGACGTGACCAGCGGCTCCAACACCTACCCCTTCTGCTCAGCCAACTGCGGCACGACGACCGAGGTCGACACCACCGTGCCCGGATGGAACGCGGTGCACGGCTACGACCTTGCCAGCGGACTGGGCACCGTGAACGCGGCGGTGTTCGTCCCGAGCCTGGCGCACTCGCAGTAGGTCCGCTGCGGTGGGGAGCGGCCGGGTGCGGCCGCTCCCCACTCGGCACTCGGCCCGGGCGGGGCGAGCCGCCCTGACGGCCCTCCACCGGTACACTCGACCCCGAGATGAGTGAGCTGTCCACGCGCGCCCACGAGGTCAAGGCCCGAGCAGTCGACCTGCTGGGCCACCTTTGACCTGGACACCAAGCGGGTCCGGCTGGCCGAGCTCGACGCCGAGATCAACGACCCCAGCCTCTGGGACGATCCCCGCCACGCCGCCACCCTGACCCAGGACGCCTCGCGGCTGCGCGAGGAGATCACCTCGGTGGCAGCCATCGAGAAGCGCACCGACGACGCCCTCGACCTCGCGTCGATGCTCGACTCCCAGCCCGACGACGAGATGGCCGCGGAGGTCTCGTCGGAGCTGGACTCGCTGGAGCGCGAACTCGACCGTCGTGAACTTGAGCTGCTCTACAGCGACCCCTACAGCGACAACCCGGCCATCGTCGGCATCCACGCCGGCGCCGGCGGCACCGATTCGCAGGACTGGGCGGAGATGCTGATGCGCATGTACATGCGCTGGGCGGAGGAGAAGAAGTACTCCGTTGAGTTCATCGACGAATCGCCGGGCGACGAGGCTGGCATCAAGTCGGCAACCTTGCGCATCACCGGGCCGCGCGCCTTCGGGCTGCTCAAGTCGGAGCGCGGCGTGCACCGCCTCGTGCGCATCAGCCCGTTCGACGCCGCCGCCCGCCGCCACACCTCGTTCGCGCTCGTCGAGGTGACCCCCGAGATCGAGGACGCGGTCGACATCGACATCGACCCCAAGGACGTCCGCGAGGACGTGTACCGCAGCAGCGGTGCCGGCGGCCAGCACGTCAATAAGACGTCCTCGGCGATCCGCCTCACGCACATCCCCACCGGGGTCGTGGTCACCTGCCAGAACGAGCGCTCCCAGCACCAGAACCGTGACGTGGCGTGGCGCGTGCTCCGCTCCCGGCTGCTTGCTCTCAAGCAGGCGGCCCACGCCGAGCACGTCGCCGAGCTGCGCGGCGAGTCGATGCCCGCCGAATGGGGCAGTCAGATCCGTTCCTACGTGCTCCAGCCCTACACCATGGTCAAGGACCACCGCACCGGCGCCGAGGTCGGCAACGCGCAGTCGGTTCTCGACGGCAACCTTGACCCCTTCATGGAGGCCTACCTGCGATGGTCGGCCCGCGAGGCGGCCTGACCTCTCGCGGCACACGACGCAAGCGCGTCGCGGTGTCCCGATCGATCCCTGCCCGTTTCTGTGGGTTTGTCGCGATTGTGCGAGCAAGTTCCGACCCGGTCGTATACTCGGACGGTCCCTTCGCCGGTCTCAATGCGCTCCACGCTCCACGCGAACCGGGCGGGACCTCACGCCGTGCCACCCGGCTGGGCGGACGTGAAGAACGGCCTGCCGGGCGCTGGGATCCCCCGCTGTGAACCATTCCGACGCCGATCCGCGTCCTGCGCTGCGGCGATCCACGCCGCCCGCGGAGCTGCGCCGGCAGGGAATCGCGTGACCATAGCGCTCGCCCACCGCCCTGCCCTTGCCAGCGACCCGGCGCTGCGCCCCGTGATCAGCTTCCACGGCGTCGGCAAGACCTACGCCAGTGGCACGGTGGCTCTCCGCGACATCGACCTGGCCATCTACCAGCGTGACTTCGTGTTCCTGGTGGGCGCCAGCGGGGCTGGCAAGTCCACCCTGGTCCGCCTGCTCATCCGCGACGAGATGGCCAGCTCCGGTCGCATCTTCGTGGACGGCCAGGAGGTGACCCGCATGCCCCGTCGCCGCCTGCCCAAGCTGCGCCGCAAGTTCGGGATCGTCTTCCAGGACTACAAGCTCCTGCCCACCATGACGGTGGGGCAGAACGTCGCCTTCGCGCTCCAGGTCACCCGGCCGGGTCAGCGTCATCTCCGCCAGAAGGTGGAGGAGACGCTCTGGATCGTCGGCCTCGAGGACAAGATCGACAAGTTCCCCGATGAGCTGAGCGGCGGCGAGCAGCAGCGCGTCGCGATCGCGCGCGCCCTGGTCGCCCGGCCGCGCATCTTCCTCGCGGACGAGCCCACGGGCAACCTCGACCCCGACACCTCCTGGGGCATCGTCCAGCTCCTCCTGCAGATCAACCATCGCGGCACCACCGTTCTCATGGCTACGCACAACCGTGAGGTCGTCGACCTGGTGCGCCGCCGGGTCATTGCCATCGACGGCGGACGGGTGATCCGCGACGAGCAGGAGGGTCAGTACCTGCGCGAGGGGGAGGCAACCATTTGAGGCGCTTCTTCTCCGCGTTCTGGTTCGCGATCCGGTCGTCCCTTCAGAACTTCCGCCGCAACCTGGGCGTCTCGCTCGCGGGCGTCTGCACCATGGGCCTCATCCTCGTGCTCATCGGGGCGCTGGCGCTGGGGACGCACCTTCTCACCAACGTGCTCAAGGACCAGGAATCACGGGCGAGCAAGCTCAAGATCTACATCCAGGACGGCGTCTCCCTGGCCGACATCGTCAACTTCCAGCACCGCCTCCAGACCGACACCCGCGTGCTCGACGTCAGCTTCGAGAACAAGGACCAGGCCTTCCAGGAGGCGGCCAGCAAGGGCACGGACATCGCCACGGCCGTGACCGCCCTGGGCAGCAACCCACTGCCGGCGTCGCTCAACGTCGACGTCAGGCAACTGCGCTACCTCGTGCAGCTGGACGCAGTTGCGCGGTCCGACCCCATCGTCGACACCACCCAGCCGACCGACTACAACCCCGACGTCACGCCCAAGATCCAGGCCGCCATCAACATCATCGAGGCGGTGGTGGGCTTCGTGTCGCTGATGTTGCTCGTGGTCAGCCTGGTGATCATCATGAACACCATCCGTACCGCGGTGTATGCGCGCCGCACGGAGATCGAGATCATGAAGCTGGTCGGTGCCACCGATTGGTTCGTGCGCTGGCCCTTCCTTCTCGAGGGTATCCTCGGCGGGGTGCTTGGGGCGATGCTCGCTGGCCTCGTGGTGCTCGGCATCTACCGGCTGGTGGTGTCGCTCACCGCGGGCGCGCTCTTCTCGATTCCCTTCGACGGCCTCTTCACGCTTGTCGTGGTCGCCGGCCTCTTCGCGGGTGGCGCCATCATCGGCGCGATCGGCAGTTACCTGGGGGTGCGTCGCTTCCTCGCCGCCTGAGGGCGGAAGGACGCGACGGCAGATCTCGATGACCACCCCCATGCCGACGTCGCGGCGCCGGGCTCGGCGCCGCCGCACCCTATCGCTCTCCCGCGGCCTCGTGGCCGTCATGCTGGCAACCGCCGTGGTCGCGATTGCCGCGCTCGGCACCGACTCGCACCGGGCAGCCGCGGACGGCATCACCGACAAGATCGGTACGGCCAAGCACCAGCTCTCCGCGGACAGCGCCAGCATGGCGCAGTTGCGCAGCCAGCTCGCGGCGGCCGCCACCCAGGAGTCGGCTCTGGAAAAAGCCATCAGCGGCCTCAACACGCAGGTGTCCACCACGAGGTCGCAGGTCGCCGGAGCGCAGACGCAGCTCGGTCTCATACAGGCCGACCTGGCCGCAGCGCGGACCAACCTCGCGCTCACCCGGCAGCACCTGGCCGCCGACCGTCAACAGCTCACCGTCGAGATCGTGGTCATGTACAAGGCGCAGATGGCGTCAAACACGTTCAGCAACTTCCTCAACTCCGGCGACTTCAACAGCTTCTGGCAGCACGTCCTCGATGTGCATCGTCTCGGCCAGAGCGAGCAGCAGCTCATCGCCACGGTCACAACCGAGGAGCAGGCGGTGCAGGACGACGTCGCGAGGATCAGCACATCGAAGAACCAGCAGACCCAGTTGCTGGCCACGCTGAATGGGATCGTGGCGCAGCTCGATGACGCACTCGCCACTCGCCAGCAGGCCCAGCAGGAGCTTGTGGCGCTGCAGGCACAGGACCAGGCGGAGCTCGCCGCGATGGAGCAGGCAACCAAGGAGCTCAACGCCCAGATCGCCGCCCTCCAGGTCCAGGAGGCGGCCGCCCTCGCCGCGGGTGGCGGCAACGGCCACTTCGCGTGGCCGGAGACCGGCCCGATCACGCAGGGATTCGGTTGCACCACCTACCCGTTCGAGCCGTACGACCCCAACTGCGCCACCAGGCACTTCCACAGCGGCCTCGACATCGCGGCGCCGTGCGGCAACAACATCACCGCCGCGGACAGCGGCATCGCCCACACCTACTACAGCGCGTATGGGTACGGTGACCACATCATCATCGTCCACGGCAACGGCTGGATCTCCGTGTACGGCCACATGGCATCGTTCACCGTGGGGGACGGCCAGACGGTGCACCGTGGACAGCTGATCGGGTACGAGGGCAGCACCGGCAACAGCACCGGCTGCCACGTCCACTTCGAGGTGGACCTCAACAACGTCCCGTTGAACCCGCTCGCCTATCTCTCGTGAGCCTGATCGGCCCGCCCGGCGCCGGCGAGCTGCCCGAGCCCCCAACCGTGCCGCGGCGACCTCGACTGGCGCTCCCGCCCTTGGGCGTGCGCCGCACCGCAGCCGTGGTGGCCGCGTGCTACCTGACGGCGCTCCTGGTGGTGAACCTGTCGACATCGTCGCTCGGGGGTGTGATCGCGACCGTCTTCCCGCACATCGGCGCCGGGCCCGGCATCGACCAGTCCAGCATCGCCGCGGCGTGGCAGGCTGTCGAGCAGAACTACGTCATTCGAAACCTCCCGGCCGCCCAGGGAACGCAGGGCGCCGCCCAGGGGATCGTGCAGATCCTCCACGACACCTACAACGATCGTTTCTCCGCCTACCTGAGCGCCGCGCAGTACCAGGAACTGACCTCGACCCTCGGTGGTCGCCGCGACGGCAGCATCGGCATCGCCGTCGAGCCGCGCTGTCCCGGGGCGGTTCTGTGCGCCACCGGTCAGACGGCGACCCTGGCCGCCATCGAGGACGTGCTCGTCAACCAGCCCGCTGACCGCGCCGGCGTGCGCCGCGGTGACGTGTTGATCGCCGTCGACGGCAAATCCCTGAGCTCGCTGGGCAGCGACGAGAACAGCCGCATCGACGGCGCAGCCAACGTGATCCGCGGCGGCGTGGGCAGCACGGTGCACCTCACCGTGATGCGCGGTGCCACCGAGCTGACCCTCGCAGCCACCCGAGCCAACCTGCAGATCCCCTCGGTGTACTCGCGCCTGTTCGGACACGTCCTCTACCTCCAGGTGACCGGTTTCGACACGGACACCGGGAACGTGGCGCGCACGCAGCTGCAACAGGGGATCGCGGCTGGGGCAACGGCGATCATCCTCGACCTCCGCCAGAACGGAGGCGGGTATGTCAGCGCAGCGCAGTCCCTGGTCAGCGAGTTCGTGCAACCCACCGCCACCCAGAAGAACGTGGTGGTGCGCAAGGGCAGGCTGCCCGCCAATGGTGACCCCAACGGCGCCGGCGACGTCGTGGACGACCCCATCCAGTCGGGCGGGGTGGCCCTCACCCAGCCGATGGCTGTGCTCGCCGACAACGGCTCGGCGAGCGCGGCCGAGATCACCACGGCCGCGCTTCGCGACTACCACCGCGCCACCATCATCGGTCAGCAGACGTTCGGCAAGGGGTCGGTCCAGCTCGACTTCCCCCTCCCCGATGGCTCCGACCTGCACCTCACGGTGGAGCGCTGGTACGGACCCGACGGGGAGAGCATCGAGGGCAGCGGGATCGCGCCCGACCGGCCCGTGGCCCTGGCCAGCCCTGACGATCGCTTCCAGCTCGACGCGCAGTCGGCGGCGGCGAGCGACGACGCTCAGCTGCAGGCCGCGCTCGCACTTTTCGCGGCGTGACCGCGCCCCGCCGCCAGCAGCACGACCCGTCGGCCGAGAGGGTCGGCTGAGGGGGTGAGCGGACCTATACTCGGCCGTGTGTCCGAGCGTTTTGACGTGGTCATCCTGGGCGGTGGTTCCGGCGGCTACGTCGCCGCCATCCGAGCCGGGCAGCTGGGCCTGCGCACCGCCGTCGTCGAGTCCGACAAGGTCGGAGGGACGTGCCTGCATCGGGGCTGCATCCCGACCAAGGCACTTCTGCAGAGCGCGGCCCTCCTCGACCAGGCCCGCGACGGTCACCGGCTGGGGGTCAACACCGGCGAGGTGAGCTTCGATTACGGTGTCGCCGCAGCACGACGCGACGCGGTGGTCGACCAGCTCCACAAGGGAGTCCAGGCACTGCTCAAGAAGAACAAGGCGACGGTGGTGGCGGGCGCGGGCCGCATCGATGGACCGGGTCGCGTCGTCGTCCGGTCGGCCGCAGACTCGACTGACATTGAGCTGGAGGCGGCGCACATCATCGTCGCCACCGGCTCGCGACCACGGGGCGTGCCGGGGCTCGACGTGGACTCGCACCGGGTGATCACCAGCGACGACGCCCTCTTCCTCGACGGCGTCCCGGCGAGCGCCATCGTGCTCGGCGCAGGGGCTGTGGGCGTGGAGATGGCGTCGTTCTGGCGCAGCGCCGGCAGCGACGTCACCATTGTCGAGATGGCTCCACGACTGGTCCCCCTGGAGGACGAGGCGATCGGCGCCGAGTTGCGCAAGCAGTTCGACGCCCGAGGCATCCGCTGCCTGGTCGGCACAACCCTGGACCCGGCCAGCGTCGAGCGCAGCGATGGCGGGGTGGCCGTCACCGTGCGCGCCGACGGCGCCGAGCAGCGCCTCGAGGCCGCGGTCCTGCTCGTCGCCGTGGGCCGTGCCGGCAACGTCGAGGAGATCGGTCTCGAGGCCGCTGGCGTCGCCGTGGAACGCGGTGCGGTGGTCGTCGACGGCGAGCAACGCACCAACGTTGCTGGAATCAGTGCCATCGGCGACTGCGCCGGCGGCTTCCAACTGGCGCACAAGGCGATGCACGAGGGCGTCATCGCCGTGGAGGCGATCGCGGGGCGCGATCCGCACGCGCTGGATCGCAACCTGGTGACGCGCACCACCTACTGCACACCGCAGATCGCGTCGGTCGGACTCAGCGAGGCGGAAGCGCGTGAGGCCGGGCACGACGTCAGCGTCGGTGTCTTTCCCTTTCGGGGAAACGCCCGGGCGGTTGTCTGGGGGGACGCCGGCGGCTTCGCCAAGGTGGTCGCGGACCGGTCCTCCAATAGCGTGCTCGGCGTCCACATCATCGGCAACGAGGTGACCGAGCTGATCTACGGGCCGGCGTTGGGCGCGCTCCTCGAGGCCACGCCGTTCGAGATGTCGCGGGCGGTCGCCCCGCACCCCACTCTCAGCGAGGCACTTGCCGAGGCCGCCCTCGCGGTGTCTGGCGAGGCCCTGCACATCTAGGAGCGAACACACGTGGTCGTGGCCAGATCGCACGCGGTGACCAGGGAGAACGTGGACGCCGACACGCTGCGGACCCTCTACCGGCACATGCTCAGGTCGCGCGTCCTCGACGAGCGCATGTGGGTGCTCAACCGCCAGGGCAGAGCCCCATTCTGGATCAGCGGTATCGGCCACGAGGCGATCCAGGTCGCTGTGGGTATGAACATGGAGCCGGGCCGGGATTGGCTGGCGCCGTACTACCGCGACCTGGCGCTGACGCTGGTGCTGGGCATGACCCCGCGAGACCACATCCTCTCCGTGCTGGCCAAGGCGGATGATCCCAACAGCGGCGGCCGCCAGATGCCCGCCCACTACGGGTCACGAGCCCACAACATCATCAGCACCGGATCGCCGGTGACCACGCAGCTGCTCCATGCGGCGGGGATCGCCCTCGCCATGAAGATGCGTGGCGAAGACTCCGTCTGCGTCACCTCCATCGGCGAGGGCAGCACCAGCGGGGGAGACTTCCACGAGGCGCTCAACTTCGCCGCTACGCACAAGCTGGCGGTGGTGTTCGTCGTCGAGAACAACGGCTACGCGATCAGCGTCCCCGTCGAGAAGCAGATGGCCACGCCCAACGTGGCCGACCGCGCGCTCGCCTACGGGATTCCGGGGGTCAGTGTCGACGGCAACGATGTGATCGCCTGTTACCGAACCGCGCGCGACGCGGTGCAACGGGCGCGCAGCGGACTGGGGCCGACGCTGCTCGAAGCCAAGCTGCACCGGCTGACCTCGCACTCGTCGGACGATGACCAGCGCCGCTACCGCAGTGCCGATGACCTCGCCGCAGAGCGCGCGCATGACTGCCTGCCCCACTTCCGCTCCATGCTCGAGGACCTCGGCATCCTCGCACCCGGTGACGCCGAACGACTTCGCCTGGAGCTGGTCGCCGAGGTGGACGAGGCCACCGCTTTCGCCGAGCAGGCCGCCGACCCTCTCGCCGAGTCCGCCCTGTTGCACGTCTACGCCGAGGACGACTGATGCCGACCAAGAGCTACCTTGAGGCGATCCGCGAGGGGATGCGCGACGAGATGCGCCGTGACGAGCGGGTGATGATCCTCGGCGAGGACGTGGGCGCCAAGGGCGGCGTCTTCGGCACCACCGAGGGTCTCCAGGCGGAGTTCGGTGAGTGGCGGGTCATGGACTCACCGCTGGCTGAGTCGTGCATCGTCGGTGTCTGCATCGGCGCGGCGCTATACGGCATGCGCCCCATCGCCGAGATCCAGTTCCAGGACTTCATCCTCCCGGCGGTCGACCAGATCGTCAGCGAGGCGGCCAAGATGCGCTATCGCAGCAACAACGACTGGGGCGTGCCGATGGTCCTGCGGGCACCGTTCGGCGGTGGCGTCCACGGCGCGCTCTACCACTCGCAGTCGCTCGAGGCCATGTTCTGCGGCGTGCCCGGGCTCAAGGTGGTGGTGCCGAGCACCCCCTACGATGCCAAGGGTCTGCTCATCAGCGCCATGCGGGACCCCGACCCGGTGCTGTACTTCGAACACAAGCGCGCATATCGCTCCATCAAGGGCGAGGTGCCCGACGAAGAGTACACGGTGCCGCTGGGAAGCGCCGCCGTCATGCGCGAGGGCCGCGACATCGCCATCTTCAGCTTCGGGATGGTGGTGCACATGGCCCTGGAGGCTGCCGAGCGCATTGCCGCGGACGGCTTCGAGTGTGAGGTCGTCGACCTCCGCAGCCTGCGCCCGCTCGACCGCGCCGCCATCGTCAGCTCAGCTCGCAAATGCGGCAAGGTGATGGTGGCCCAGGAGGCCAACCTGGCCGTCAGCATCGCATCCGAGGTGGCGGCGATCGTCGCCGAGGAGTGCTTCGAGTACCTCGACGCGCCCGTGATGCGCATCGGCGGCCCCGAGATCCCCGCCATGCCCTTCGCGCACGCGCTCGAGGACTTCTACCTGGTCACACCCGACAAGCTCGAGGCGGCACTGCGCACGCTGGCAGCGTACTGAGGAACAGCACACCATGGCCCTGACTGTCACCATGCCGCAGCTCGGCGAGAGCGTCACCGAGGGAACCATCGCGCGCTGGCTGAAGCAGCCGGGTGAGATGGTCGCCAAGTACGAGTCCATCGCGGAGGTGGTCACCGACAAGGTCAACGCCGAGATCCCTTCGCCCGCTGACGGCTCGATGGGGGAGCACGTCGTGCAAGAGGGTGCCACCGTCGCCGTCGGTCAGGCGATTTGCACCATCGAAACTGTCGAGCAAGCGCAGCAACGCAGTGCCTGGGCGCAGCCCACACTCGAAACCAATGGGCACTCCGGCGGCGAGTCGGCTCCGGCGCCGGCAGCCGCACCAGAACCGGTAACTCCCGAGCCTGTCGCAGAAGCACCCGCGCCAACACCACCACCAGCCGCGCTGCCAGAGTTGCAGGTGGCCGCCGCCGCGCCACCGGCGCCGGTCGCCACCACTGACCTGTCAGCGGGCGCGATTCTGCACGTCACCCCGGCGGTGCGCATGCTCTCTCGTGAGCACGCCGTCGATTTGACCCAAGTTCCCGGCACCGGGATTGGCGGGCGCGTCACCAAGAAAGACGTGCTCGAGTTTGTGCAACACCGCGACGCTAATGGCAGCTCGACTCCAGCCCGGATGCCAGTGCCCGCTGCTGCTGCACCGGCAACCCCGGCTCCGGCTCCGGCTGCACCGGCACCGGCTCCGGCGGCACCATCACCAACGCCAGAGGTTGCCGCCGCCCCGCCCGTGCTTGCGGGCGCGGACGAGTTGATCGCGCTGACACCGATGCGCAAGGCGATCGCAGAGCACATGACGCGCAGCAAGCAGGTCTCGCCGCATGCCTGGCTGATGATGGAAGTCGACATGACCAAGATCGCTCGTCTGCGTGCTGCGCGCAAAGCCGAGTTTGAGAAGC
>PLWW01000103.1:0-1988 GCA_003153125.1 Candidatus Dormiibacterota bacterium
GCTGAGGTCTTGTGAGCCGTCCCGACGGCCTTGGACGGCCGCGATGCCGACGCTGGAGCCCGCGCCGCGGAGCCCTTCGGGTTTGGTCGGCTCTTGGAAGGTGGGCGGCCCGCGGCCGTCGCGGCCGGCCGAGGCGCCGGTTTCGCCGGGCTGTGTCCGCTCGCCTTGGCGGGTGACGCCGCCGTGCGTCGCGGCGCTGTCTTCGGAGCCGCCGGCTTCTGCGCCGGGCGCGATGCCGGCTTCGGTGCCGAGTTGGGCGCCGGCCGCGAGGCTGGCTTGGACGAGGGCTTCGATGTTGCCTTGGGGGCTGGTGGTGGAGCCGCTTTGGCGGACGGCTTGATCGGCTGCGGGGGCTTGGCCGGGGCGCCCTTGCCGGGGGCGGCGGGCTTCAAGGCGGCTCGGGTGGCGGACGAGGCGGCCGGGTGTGTGGCCGTCTTGGGAGACGGAGGCGCAGTCACCTTGGCGGGGTGCGTGGGCGCCTTCGAGGCGGATTTGGCCGCTCCGGGCGCAGGAGCCTTGGTTGTCGCCGCCTTGGCCGCGTGCTGGACCGCCGGCCGCGGTGCGGGGGCTGNNGCCGGCACGGCCGGGGCTCGGGGAGCCGGGGCCAGCCGGGCGGGAGCCGGCGGGGGCAACTCGCGCGGCGCGGGCGGCCTGGGGACGCCCCGAAGCACGGCCACGGGGTGGGCGGCCGTCGAGCCCGTGGTCCGCCTGACCGGCACCGGGGGTGGGGGCGGCACCGGTGGCCCGTCGCCGCGGCCGATGACGCCCTCCGCTGTTTCGAGGCACGTGAAAGCGACCACCTCCTTGGTCTCGGGCGCGCGGTCGAAGCGGACGATCGCCGTCTGGCTGAGGACCGTCTCCACGCGGCCGAGGGAGCCCACGGGGTAGTCGCCGATGATGGTCCCCGTGCGCGGCCGCGTGTTCGACGTCAGGCGAACGCGCTCGCCGATCGCGAACGGCGGCGGCTCCTCCTCCTTGGCGCTTGGCGGGCGGCCCGGCTGCGGACGAGGGGTCGGCCTGGCCACGACGACGGGGGCGGCCACCTCGGCCACCTCGGCCTTCTCGTCCTCCTCGGCGTCATCGTCATCGTCGTCGTCAAGGATGACGACGACCTCGATGACGTCCTCGACGGCGTCGACCTCGATGACGTCCTCGACGACGTCTGGCTCGGCAATCTCATCGAGAGTCGCCGGCTCTTCGGATTCGTCGTCGGCGCCGCCGGCGGGGGCGTCGGAAGGTGGTGTGCGAGCGGGCATGTATGAAGACCTGTCCTGAGTGTGCGCAGCGCCTGCGCGGGCTGACGAGGATAGCCGTTCCGCCTCGTGCACGGGCTCAGTGGGCGCGCGCGGGCTTGCGCGCGAGGCGCCCACCTAGACTGGGTCTGTGATCGCCCGCATCGGATGGCGCCCTCTGAGCCCTCACGCCAGGCAGCGGCTGCTCGAAATTGTCCCCGGTGCGCTGACCTGGACAGTGTTGCTCACCCCGGTGGCTGTCGCGTTCGTGATCCGGCTCAACGATCCCACCAAGCTCTGGGTCCTCGGCGTCGGCGCCATCCTCCTCGACATCTACTGGGCCGCGCGCACCTACTACACGGTGCGGGCCGTCAACGCCTCGCGGCGGGTGATGCAGGAGACCGAGGCCGTCGACTGGTGGGAACGCTGTTCGGCGCTCGAAGACGTGGCCGGCCGGCCCCACCCCACCGACGTGGTGCACTGCGCGCTCATCCCGACATACACGGAACGGTACGAGGTGCTGCGGGCCACGGTCGCCGCCCTGGCCGCTCAGAACTACCCGGAGCAGCAGCGGGTCTGCGCCATCATCACGCGGGTCACCGACACCGGCGGCTGGGAGAACGTCGCCCGCCTGCGCGAGGAGTTCGGCCACCGTTTCCGAGGCTTCATCCACATCAAGGACCCGCTCCTCCCCGGCATCGTGGTGGGCAAGTCGGCGGCGATGGCCTACGGGGGACCGGTGCTCAAGCAGGCCTG
>PLWW01000103.1:1995-3637 GCA_003153125.1 Candidatus Dormiibacterota bacterium
ATGGCGACCGCCGCCACCCAGTGGCAGATGTTCCTGCACAGGAATCCACACCGGCTGGTGATGTTCTCGTCGTACACGTTGTCGCTGCGCCTGCTCGACGAGGTCGGGTACTGGGACTCGGACGTCATCCCGGAGGATTCGAGGTTCTTCTGGAAGAGCTTCTTCCGCTACGGAGAGCGCCTCAACGTGCGCCCCGCCTTCCTTCCGGTCTTCGGCGACGCCCCGCGTTCCCGCGGCTACGCCTCCACCCACGTGTCCCAGTACAACCAGATCAAGCGCTGGGCATGGGGGGCGAGCGACATCCCCTACGTGACCATGCGCATGCTCGAGCACCCGGAGATTCCCATCCGCCTGCGGACGCGCCGGTACCTCAACCTGGTGTTCAACCACCTCACCTGGACGACCCTGCCGATGCTGCTGTTCTTCGGCGGAGCGCTGCCGTCGATGATCGACCTCGACTACAGCCTCTCGACGGAGGCGTCGGTACTCAGCCTGGCGACGGCGGGGATCCTCACCCTGACCCTGGGCAACACGCTTGTCCTGATCAAGGTGGATTCGAGCATGTGTCCCAAGCCTGCGGAGTGGCCGTGGTGGCGCCGTCGCTACGCCGACATGCAACTCTTCCTGTACCCCGTCGTGGGGCTGGCGCTGAGCGTGATCCCGGCTCTGGAGGCCCAGACACGGCTCATGTTCGGCGCCTACCTGGAGTACACGATCACCGAGAAGGAGTGACCAGGCGGGAGGATCAGGCGGCGCGTCGCCGATCGCGTCGATCCGACCCCGAGGCGTTGCCCCAGGTGACGCTGCCGTTCGGCCAGACCATCGCGGTGGTCTTGGGTGGACGCTCGACGACAACCTCGCCCTGGCTGATGTAGACGGGCATTCCCCTCTCGCGGGCGAACTGGCGGGCGCGGTTGTAGACGTCTGGACTGGTGGCGAGCTGGGTTCTCATGGCGTTCCTCGAACCGGCGGAATGGGACCGGTCTCGATCAGGGTACCCGTCCGCGACCCTGCCCAACCGTTTTTAGCCGCCGGCCTCGTTCCTGATGGCCCGCTGCTGGGCCGCGAGGTCGGACTCGACCATCATCGCCACCAGCTCGGCGAAGGATACCTTCGGCTCCCAGCCGAGCACGGTGCGCGCCTTGGACGCGTCGCCGATGAGCATGTCCACCTCGGCCGGGCGGAGGAAGCGGGCGTCGTCGCTGGCCACATGTTCGCGGTAGTCCAGGCCGAGGGTGGAGAAGGCGATCTCGCAGAACTCCCGGACACTGTGGGTGGCCCCGGTGGCGATCACGAAGTCGTCGGGCCTGTCCTGCTGGAGCATGAGGTGCATCGCCTCGACGTAGTCGCCGGCGAAGCCCCAGTCCCGCTCCGAGTCGAGGTTGCCCAGCTGGACCTGTTTTTGCAGGCCGAGCTTGATCTTGGCGGCGGCGTTGGTGATCTTGCGGGTCACGAACTCGAGGCCGCGCCGCGGGGACTCGTGGTTGAAGAGAATGCCGCTGCAGGCGAACATCCCGTAGCTCTCACGGTAGTTGACGGTGATGTAGTGGCCGTAGACCTTGGCCACGCCATACGGGGAGCGTGGGTAGAACGCGGTTGTCTCTGTCTGTGGCGACTCGCGCACCTTGCCGAACATCTCGCT
>PLWW01000089.1 GCA_003153125.1 Candidatus Dormiibacterota bacterium
CACGAGTCCGGCCCCTGGGTGCAGGTGTCGCGGCTGGGCAACCCGCTGATCAACGAGGTGATCATCCCCATGGGGAAGAAGGACTACTGGAACTCGCAGCCGGCGCAGAACGACAGCCAGTTCGCCTCCTACGTTGCCCACCCGGAGCTGGCCAAGCTGCTCCCCGTCCTGTACCCGGGGGTCTTCCCGAATCTCGCGGGCCTGACCGCCGCTCGCGCCGACCTGCTCGCCATCCTGCTTACCGGCATCCCGTCCGGGATCATCCCCGGCTTCCAGAACTACACCGGTGCGACGCAGGCCGACCAGCTGCGCCTCAACATGGCGATCCCGCCGGCAAGCAAGCCGAGCCCGCTGGGCATCATCGGTGGTGACCTCGCCGGTTTCCCGAACGGCCGTCGCGTCTTCGACGACGTGGTGAGCATCGAGCTGCGTGCCATCGCGGGCGCGACCTACCCACTGGTGGCNNACGGCCACGCGCTACCAGTCGAGCTTCCCATACCTGGCAACGCCGGCCAGCGGCTACCAGACAGAACCGCTCCACTGATGAGCGGGACGGCGACCGGGCGCGCGGTGACCGACCGCGCGCCCACGTCGTCGGTCTCTCCGCGTGCCGAGGCACGCCCGGGGGAGTCGGCGAGCATTCTCGTCGACGTCGGCAACGGGAAGGGAGCGCTGGTGCTGTACCTGGATGATGGCTTTGTCGACGACGAGATCGAGATCAGTCCGGTGCGGTCCGCGCACCGCGTGCACACGGGGGTCCTGGATCGCCAAACCGCGTCGGGGGTGGTTCGGGCGGCGGTGTTCGGCTCGCTCGTGGCCGGTTCCTACACGGTCTGGCGCGACGCCCGCACCGCCGCCGCGACGGTGACGGTCGTGGCCGGCACGGTCACGGAATGGACCAGTGATCCGTCCGCGCAGTTTGCCGTGGTCTCGGCCTGACAGAGGCCGGCGCCGGCAGCGTGACGACCGCCGGGCTCAGTCGGGCAGATGAGCCGCCACGTAGAGCCGCGGGGTGGCGTGTTCGAAGTCGTACGGCGCGCGCTGGCGCGCCTCGTCCACCCAGAAGCCGGCGTGCTCGCGGCTATATCTGGCTGATGCTGATCCTTCTTGCGATCATCGCTCTGCCGACCTGGGCCGTCGTGCGCGCGGTTCGACCGCGCCCGTCGGGGCTGCCTCGCTACGAATCGCCGCCGCCGCCCGTCCTCCCGCCCCCCGCCGCGGCCGCCGCCGCCCGCCGGCTAGGGAGCCTCCACCCGCCGGGGCGTGCTGGTCAGCGGACCTGGACGAAGACGGTGAATGTCATGTGGTCGGAGGCGTTCCTGCTCGAGAACGCGACTGCGCCGAGGTGGCCGAGCGACGGTGCCACGCTCCTGTCGAACGATGCCTGCGCGTCCGCCGGCAGCACCATGCGGATCGCCGTGAGCACCGAGGGGACATCGACGTAGAACATGCCGTTGTTGCTCGTTCCCACGTGGCTGGTCACCGCCGCGTAACCCGGGGACGTGCCGATGTTGGAGCCCGACGAGTGGCTGGCCAGCATGGCACGTACCTCGGCGGGACTTGTGGCGATGATCGCCCAACCATTGCTGACCGCCCACGAGGGCGCGATGTGCGTGCCCGGCGCTGCCGCCAGCGGGACTGACGAGATCCTCACCCCCGCGTCGAGCTGCGTGGTGATCTGCGACGGGTCGCACACGCTGGACTGGACGCAGACGGAGGACATGAGGTGATCGAGGAAACTCTGCGCGGCACTCGTCGAGTTAGTGTCGAACACCAGAGCGCCGGCGGGGGTCGCTTGTCCAGGCGCCTGGTTGACCTCGATGGCGGCGTCGCCGCTGAGGTGACCGATGATTCCGGCGGACCCGGTGACGCCGAGCTGCTGCAACGTCGCATCGATCGCGGACCCGGTCGGTGACACCGTCTGCAGGACGCTGGTCAGTGTCTGCTGCAATCCAGTGAGAGCCAGGAAACCGAACGCGGTCTTGGGGACAAAGGCGAGGCTTCCATTGGCGTGCGGAGCGGCCCCGAGCTGGGTTCGCTGCGCGGGCGTGAGCTTGGACGCGTCGAAGTTCTCGGTGCCATAGACCGTCACCCCGTCGGTGCTGGCCACCAGGGCAGCCCCGAATCCGCCGTACGCCCGCGCCGCGCTCAGCTGGGTCTGGACTCCGGGGATCGAGGGTAGCGAGGAGGCGACACCGTTGACGAACGCCGGGATGTCCATGTAGATCAGCCCCAGCCGGTCGGCAGGCAATTGCGACTCGACCGTCCTGTAGCGACTGGACGACTGCAGGCTGGCGCGCTTGCCCTGGGTGGTGTCGATGACCGCGTCAACGGCGGCGCGGGTGGACGCAAGGATCACGGTGTGGTTGGTGATCGCGTAGGCGCCGGAGCCAGCCCCTGCGCCCGTCGTGACGGTGACGCCGTCGAAGACGCTCGTTGTCCATCTGCCTGCGCGGCCGGTTGGTCCGTTCTTGAACTTGTCGAGGGCCACCTGGGCTTTGGCATCGTCCTTGCTGGCGACCAGCACGCTGACGTCGGGCTGCCGCGACGTTGCGCCTCCGCCACCGAAAGCCACGGGCGAGATTGCTGACGCCGGCATGGCGACGCTGAACTCCGATCCCACCCACGGCGTGATGTCCTCGTGCTTGAGCCCGGTGCTGGAGAAGGCCGTGTCCAACCAGGCGTTGACGGTGGCGCTCCGCTTTTGATCGCTGAGCGCGGGAAACTTGTTGAACAAGCTGGCGACAGCGAGCTTCTGGCCGCCCGGCGGATCGAGGTTGACGGTGACGTAGAGGGCCGTGTCGCCCGGAACCATGGACACGACCGCGTCGGCGCTGCCATGGAAGGCGCGCAGCGCCAGGAATCCAGCGGCGGCCGCAACTGCGACGGCGACGGCCGCGATGCCGGCGACCACGCGAAGGCGGCGAGGCGGTCCTGGCAGGTCACTGTCGCCCGGCGACGATCCGTCGTTGTGGCGTGGTGCTGGAAGAGGATCGGGCTCGCTCATGCGCTGTCTCCATGCGACGGCTGGAGCGACCCTGCGGGCGGCCGCGTCTGATTGTCGCCCGTTGGGGCGGGCGGCACCACCGTAGATGCAGCGCGGCGCCTCGTGGTGGCGTTTGCGTCACGTCCTCTGTGGCGACGCTCACACAGGTTGAGCGCGGCGCAAACGTGTACCGCGCAACCGCAGCCGCATCTCGTGCGGCATTCCTCGCACTGCCCCACGAACAATGCCTGGAATCGGTCGCGGCTGGGTGACCATCTCGTTACACCGCCGACAGCCCCGATGTGGGGTTCGGATCATGCGGCGTGTCGATGCAGAGTCCCGTCGGAGCCGGTTCCACACGCAGTGACCGCCGTTTCCTGTCCCCTCGGCTCGTCGTGGCGGTGGGAATGGCGGTCCTCGTCAGCTTCCTGGTCGTGTGGATCGGTCTCGACATCAGCCACCGGACTGGAAGCGATTTCACGGCGACGTACATCGGGTCGTGGCTGTTGCGCACCGGACATCGCACCGAGCTCTACAACTACGCGACCCAGGTGTGGGCTCACAACGCGCTCGTTCAGCCTGCAGCGGCAGCCAACACCGCCGTCCCACCGTTCGTTGAGATACCCATCTCGGCCGTGGTCGCTGCCCCGCTGAGCCTTCTCAACGCCGCGACAGCGTACACAGTGTGGACTGCCCTGCAGCTGGGCCTGCTCATCGCAGCTGCTGCCATCGTGTGGCGGGCGGTGCCTCGGCCGTCCGGTCGCGCGGCGGCTGAAGCGCTGGCGATCATCATCATTCCGCTGGCCTCGTATGCCACCTTCGACCTGCTGTGGACGGGGCAGTGGGATGGTCTCAGCGCCCTGGGCATCGCAGTCGCCTACCGCTGCTGGCGGCACGGGCGGCGGGCCAGTGGTGCGGCGTGTCTCGTCGTAGCGGTCCTGCTTGCCAAGCCACAGCTGGCCCTCGGTCTGGCGGCGTTCATGGTTGGCTGGAGGGACCGTCGCGCCTGGGGCGGGGCTCTGGCCGCAGTGCTCGGTCTCACGGTCTCCTCTCTTGCGATTGTGGGCATTGCCGGTGCGAAAGCCTGGTTGCAACTGGTCGGCGCTGATTCGCATCTCTACAGCCCAACTGGTCTGTACGGCTTCATCGCTCTGCCCAGCGCATGGTTCGGAAACAGCGTGCTCGTCGCACCGGTTGCATTCGCGGGGATTCTCGCGTTGGTCGGGCTGTGCTTCGTGCTCGGTCATCGTCTGCGCACCCAACGACTCTCACTCGGTCCCGCGCTCGGGACCGCCGTTTGCCTGAGTCTCCTGGCGGCTCCGCACAGCTACGGGTACGACGCGGTCAATCTGATCCCGGCACTGATCTGGGTGCTCGCCGAATACTCACCGTTTTCCACCGACGCCATCGTGAGGCGGCGAGCCTGGACGATCGTCGCTCTGTGGTACGCGAGCATGAGTGCAGCATTCGTCCGACCACTTCTCCCTGATGTTGTCTTGCGTGCAGGCAACTTGGCCGTCTGGATTGCCATCGCTCTTGCCGTCTGCCTGTGGAGAACAGTGCACACGGTTCCGGTCGGCGACGCGCCCACATCCGTGCGGGCGTCGCGGGAGTTGGCTCGAGCCGTCGGTTGATCAGCCCGTCTGCAATGCGCACGAGCCTTGTGCATCGTAAAGCGGGGCAGCCTCGCAGGCGCACCTCACGCGCAACCTCCTGATCCAACCGCCCGCGAGTCGCACGACCACCTGCGCCCTCATGGTGAATCCACGGTCAGGGCACCACCCTGGTTGGGCGAGCACCGATGACCTAACAAGCCAGGGTAGTTACACCGCGCGGGCTGAAGAAACAGAGGGCTGGCATCACTTTGGCACCTACCTGGATTGACACGGTGCCAGAGTGGTGCCAGAATGGTGCCATGGACCTACGCGTGTACGTCGACAACATCCACCGTCAACTCGCGGTTGCCGCTGAGGCCGGCGGCGACGAAGCCCGTGCACTGGCGGAGCGCCTCATCGCACCTCTGGACGCCGCGATCCGGCTCACGTTGCAAGACGTGCTCTCGGCGGCGGCGGACGAGATCACCCGCGAGCTCGCCCCTGGCTCCGTTGAGCTGCGTCTGCGCGGACGTGACCCCGAGTTCGTTGTGGCACCACCGCCTGTCGACGGCTCCGACGACGAGCTGTTCGAGGACGACCGCGCTTCGGGACGGAGCAGCAGACCGGTGGCTGCAAGAGGTGTCGCGTCGGCGTCGCTCGAAGGCGACGGGGGCGCGATGTCGCGGATCAACCTGCGCATGCCTGATCAACTCAAGGCCCGGATCGAAGAGGCCGCGGACCGAGAGGGACTGTCGGTCAACAACTGGCTCGTGCGCGCGGCCACTGCCGCTGTGGAGCGCAACGACTCGGGCCGACGTGAACAACCAACACCACACGGCGCCCAGCGCTACACCGGCTGGGTTCGCTGACAGGGAGGGAGAACCAAGATGTCTCGCGTAACCACTGCGCCTCGCGACAAGAGGCGCCCACACACCGACCCGCAGCACACGGCAACAGTCACCTTCGACACCCCCCAACCGATTTCCGTGACTGCGGAACTCGGGGTGGGTGACATTCGGATCGAGGCAAGCGACCGCACCGACACGATCGTGGAGGTGCGCCCGAGCGATCCTGCCAAGAAGGCTGATGCCACCGCCGCCGAGCAGACTCGCGTCGAGTACGCCGACGGCAGGCTGCTGATCAAGGCACCCAAGGGGTGGCGGCAGTACTCCCTGCGGGGCGGCGGTGAGTCCATCGATGTGCGGATCGCCCTACCGGCGGGCTCACAGGTTCGTGGCGACACCGGGGTGGGGGCGTTGCGCAGCGTCGGTCGCCTCGGCGAATGCCACTTCAAGACCGGTCTCGGCGAGATCCAACTCGACATCGCGGGTCCTCTTCAACTCAGGACAGGCAGCGGTGACATCAGCGTGGATCGAGCCGTCGGGCAAGCCGAACTCACCACGGGTACAGGCAGGGTGCAGGTCGGCGCCATCGACGGAGCGGGGGTGGTCAGGAACTCGAACGGCGACACCCGGATTGGCGAAGTCAGCGGCGATCTTCGGGTCAACGCCGCCAACGGCAGCATCTCTGTTGACCGGGCGCAGGCTACGGTTGCAGCCAAAACCGCCAACGGCGACATCCGCCTCGGCGAGATCTGCCGTGGCGTCGTCGTCGTCCAGACGGGCCGCGGCAACCTCGACGTGGGAATCCGCGAGGGCGTTGCCGCCTGGCTCGATCTCCACACCAACTTCGGCGCTGCGCACAGCTTCCTCGATGACGCCGAGCCCCCTGGGACCGGGGCGGAAACGGTTGAGGTGCGCGCACGCAGCTCCTTCGGCGACATCTTCATCCGCCACACCCAGCGGTCCTCCAGCAACACCGCGGCAGACGGAACATGACCACCTCCACGCTGCGGTCGGCGGTGAGCGTCACCGGCCTGCGCAAGTCGTTCGGCGGCAAGGTTGTCCTCGACGGCATTGATCTCGATGTTGCGGAAGGGACGATCTTCTCGCTGCTCGGCCCCAACGGGGCAGGGAAGACCACCGCCGTCCAGATCCTCTCGACGCTGCTGAGCGCTGACGCCGGCGAGGTTCACGTCGCAGGCTTCGACGTGGCGCACCAACCCGAAGGAGTGCGGGCCGCGATCGGCGTCACCGGCCAGTTCTCGGCGGTGGACAACCTCCTCACCACCTCGGTGGGCTCGCGCGGGGACCCGTACGACAACGCCCTCGCCGAGTCCTTCAACGGCCTGTACAAGTCGGAGCTCATCCACCGTCGCGCGTGGACCGGGCTCAACGATGTCGAGTACGAGACCCTCTCGTATGTGGATTGGTTCAACAACCGACGTCTGCACGGAGAGATCGGCATGGTCCCACCGGCAGAGTTCGAGGCTCGCCAACAGCCAATTTCGGCAGCGTGAGTCCAAGTAATTCGACTCCACGGAAGTCAGGGCGGCCCAGAGCCTCTACAGAACCCGGGGCGGTTCAGGTCACCGTCATGCCCCGACTCGAACTCGTCGCGTACAAGGCCGCGCTCGGGCGCGCTTTGGACCTTCGAGACATCCTCGAATTGGTTGCCGTCCAACCGCCTTCCGGCCTTGACATACACAAATCAGTGTAGGTACACTGCGGGGCGTGCCGGTCGCTGACCGGCCGGCCGGAGGGGCGACCGTCATCCGTGGATCGGAGGTCGCCCGATGTCGGAGCTCAAGGGACTGGTCGACAACTGGATCCTGCTCGCGCAGGGCCTGATCGGCTCAATCGGGGCGCTGGCGTTCCTCATCGCCTTCATGTACAAGATCGTCGCCGTCGACCCACGCAGCGTCATGGAGGCGAAGCGCTGGATCGGGCGCATCGTGTTCGGCACGATCGGGGTCGAGGTCGCCGGCACCCTGACGCACGCGATCATCTCGAGCATCCCGGGCGGCGTCCACTGACGTGTCCATCATCAATGGGATCGCCAACGCCGGTCACGTGATCACCGACCCTGTCGGCTTCATCCTGCAATCGCTGATCGGCCTGTTGGGCCACCTCATCTCGACGGCGCGTGTCGACATGACCGGCGTGCTCGATCGCTTTCTGTTCCGCACCGTCGACCCCACCGTGTCGGGCAACCGTCCCATCACCGCCAATCCGAACTTGGCCAGCCTCAACTTCGGCATGACACTCGCCGTCGACGCACTGATCGGCCTGGTCGTTCTGCTGACATCCATGCGCAGCATCTTCGAGCGCTCGATGCGGTCCAAGTACGACCTCAAGGTGATCCTGCCGCGGATCCTGCTCGCTGTGGTGCTGTCGCACAGCTCGCTGCTCTTCATGCAGATGGCAATCGACCTCAACAACGCCCTTGACGGAGTGGCGCTGTCGCTCGGCGGTCCCCTCAACGCCGACACGCTGCCGTGGTCGCCCAGCATGGCACCGGAAACGATCGCGAGATTGATCACCGGGCAGGACCTCTTCCAGGTGGTGCTGGTCATAGCGCTCATGGCTGCGGTGGCCATCCTCGTCCTCGCGTATGTGATCCGCACCGCGCTGCTGAACATCCTCATCGTCACAGCGCCGCTCGCCGCATTGCTCAGCGTCATCCCGGACACCCGCACCCACGCACGCACCTGGCTCCGTCTCTTCACGGGGACGGTGTTCATGCAGGTCGTGCAACTGATCATCCTGCGGGTCGCAGTCACCACCGAGTTCGATTCGAGCGGTGGCCTCATCACCACCGTCTACGCGCTGGCAACTCTGTGGCTGATGCTCAAGGTCCCCGGCGCCATGAACACGTCGACGCACCTCGAGAGCAAGGCGCACACCATGTTCCACGGCCTCGAGCGCTCCGCCAAGCACGCCGTGATGCCGGCGCACCACGTCACCCATCCACCACACCGGGCGACGTGAGATGCCCCCATCTGATTCGTCGTCATCTACCAATCGCCCACACCCCTGGAGGAGCACAGCCGTGATCAATCGAGTCATCCTGGTCGGCAATCTCACCCGTGACGCCGACACCACCGCCGGGCCGGCAACCACCCTGGCCCGCATGCGCATCGCCACCAACGCCGTCTGGCGTGATGCGGAGGGCAATCGCCAGGAGAGCTCCGAGTTTCACAACGTGGTGGCCTTCGGCCGGCTCGCCGAGATCTGTGCCGCGTACTGCCTCAAGGGACGCCGCGTGTACATCGAGGGCCGCCTGCGCACCCGCGAATACGAGGGCGGCGACGGGCTGCGACGGCACACTACCGAGATCATCGCTGAGACCATGAAACTCCTTGACCGCTCGCCCGCCGCGGAGGGAGACACGCACGGAAACGCAGCCGACGGCGTGGACCTCGACACCGATGGGACGGTCACAGAGCCCGAACCGGCCAAAGGAAGTCGTGCTGGCAAGCGGCCGACGCTCGCGGCGGCTCCGACCGCGTGAGCTACGCCCCCTGGGGGCTTGCGCCGTGGAGGCGCTGAACCAGGTCGTCGAGGATCGTGTCCTGTGCCTGCAGATGCGCTTGCAACTGCAGGCACTCGTGCAGGATGGCCTCGGCATCGCTGTAGGTCTGCTCCGAGCGCTTGTCGGCGGCGCGGGCCTGCACGTTCTGCCCGACGATGATGATCGGCAAGAGCACCAACTGCAGGAAGGTCTGAGCGATCCATGCGACGATGAGGACCAGGTCCTTGGACTTCAGAACGCTGGGCAGGCTGATCAGCGCCAGCACGGTGAAGATGTACGCAGCCCACATCGTGCCCACGACGGTCGTGATGAAGACGCCGACCTTGCCGTTGAAGCCGATTCCCCGTTCATCCGCAGTCTTGGCCGGCTTCTCAGTCTTGCGTTGACCGATGCGCGGATGCGGCACGTACTGGAAGATGGAGCGGGTCTTGCTCGCGGGTGCGTCCATTCCCTCGGACATGTTCTGCCTCCTGTGTGGGTTCGGTGTGAACTTTCACATGCGACGGTTGATTTGGGGTCATCTACGGACCGCTCCTCTGACCGGTCGTCCAAGACGACGACAGGCGCGGGAAGCTCGGCGGGGACGGTCTGCTAGCGTCGGCTCGGTGGCCAATCGACTCGCCGGTGAGACCAGTCCGTACCTCCTGCAGCACGCCGACAACCCCGTGGACTGGTACCCCTGGGGCGAGGAGGCGTTCACACGCGCCCGCGCCGAGGATCGCCCTGTGCTGCTCAGCGTCGGCTACAGCGCCTGCCACTGGTGCCACGTCATGGCTCACGAGTCATTCGAAAACTCACAGGTCGCGGCCCAGATGAACGAGCTGTTCGTCAACATCAAGGTGGATCGCGAGGAGCGACCTGACGTGGACACCATCTACATGCAGGCGGTGATCGCCATCAGCGGGCAGGGCGGCTGGCCGATGACGGTCTTCCTCACTCCCGCCGGCGAACCGTATTTCGGTGGTACCTATTTCCCACCTGTTGACCGGCATGGACTGCGCGGCTTCCCCTACGTCCTCGACGCCGCCGCCAGCGTGTACCGCGAGCGCCGCGACGAGGTGGCCCAGGCGGCCGACCAGCTGCGCCGTTCGCTTCAGCCGTTGCCGCTCGCCGCCGGGTCGGTGTCGTCGGCCAACCTCAACGACGCCGCCGTCAGCCTGCTCGGCCAGGTCGACCAGCGTCACGGCGGTTTCGGTGCCGCGCCGAAGTTTCCCCACCCGGCTGCGATCGACTTCCTGCTCCGCCGCCATCGCGCCACCGGCGATCGGCGCCTGCTCGACGCCGCACTGAGCACGCTCGACCACATGGCCCGCGGTGGCATCCACGACCAGGTCGGCGGGGGATTCCACCGCTACTCCGTCGACGCCACCTGGTCGATCCCGCACTTCGAGAAGATGCTCTACGACAACGCGCAACTGGCCCCGGTGTACCTGCACGCGTACCAGCTCACCGGCGATCAACGCTGGCGGCGCGTCGTCGAGGACATCCTCGACCACGCGCTGCGCGAGCTCAGCCTGGCGTCGGGCGGCTTCGCCTCCTCGCAGGACGCGGACTCACCGGGCGGCGAGGGCTCCTTCTTCGTCTGGACGCCGGCGCAGCTCACCGAGGTGCTCGGCGACGACGACGGCACCCTCGCGGCGCGCGTCTTCGGCGTCAGCGACGCCGGCAACTTCGAGCACCGAACAACGGTGCTTTCCATGCCGTTTCCCCTCGCCCAGGTGGCGCGTAGTCTCGACGTCGGCGAGGACGCCCTGCAGGCGCGGGTCGACGACATCCGCGAGCGGCTGCTCGCCGCCCGCCATCTCCGTGCCGCACCCGGGCGCGACGACAAGGTGCTCACCTCGTGGAACGCACTGATGATGGGAGCCCTCGCCGAGGCCGGCGCCGCCCTGGCTCGCACCGACTACCTCGACGCCGCCAGGCGATGCGCGGACTTCCTCATCCACGACATGAGACCGGACGGTGTGGTGCTGCGCACCTGGAAGGACGGCCGCGCCAAGATCACCGGCTTCCTCGAGGATTCCGCCTTCCTCGCCGACTCGCTGATCACGTTGTTCGAGGCGTGCGGGGACGGCGCGTACCTCGACACCGCCCGCGAACTGAGCGAGGACGCCCTGCGCCGCTTCGGGGACGGCGACATCCTCTACGACACTGCGTCGGACGCCGAGCCGCTGCTGGTCAGGCCGCGAACCATCGACGACAACCCGATCCCCGCTGGGCAGTCGGTGCTGGCGTCGGCGCTCCTGCGCATCGCCGCCATCTCCGGGGACCCGGGGACCCGCGAGCGCGCTGAGGCGATCATGGGCCCGGTGGCCGGGGCAGTCACCCGCTCCCCTCTGGCGCTCAGCTCCATGGCCTGCGCAGTGGACCGCGCCCAGGCGCCATCGCGCGAGGTGGCGATCAGCGGATCGCGCGGTGATCCCCGCACCCTTGAGCTCGTGGCAACGGTGCACTCCCGCTGGCTGCCCAACACGGTGCTGGCCTGGGGTGGCGCCGACATCGCCCTTCTCGAGGACCGTCCCCTGGTCGGGGGCCGTCCTGCCGCCTATGTCTGTGAGAACTTCGCCTGCCAGCGGCCGGTGACCGACCCAGCCGAGCTGGGCGCCCTCCTCAAAACCCCGCGTCGCGCACCCGTCTGACGCGCCCGGATCAGCCGCTCAGAACTGGCCGCACCCGGCCGCATGTCCGGCGGTGTCGAGAGAGGGGAGTCCGGCGAACACCGGCCAGGTCCGCGCATCGGTCACCGGGTGGAAATCCCCGGTGTGCTCGTCCTGCCGATACTCGAGCTGCGGACCGACGTCGAGCAATTGCGCCAGCGCGGACACCAACTCGTCGATGTCCGCCTCCGTGGTGCCGATGCCGAACGAGGCGCGAACCGCGCCGGGGATACCGGCCCGCTCGCCCCGTTGCAATGAGCTGCGCACCGAGTTCGCGGCCACCGCGTCGATGCCCAGCAGCCGCGTGATGTACGGATGGGCGCAGAAGCAACCGTGGCGAACGCCGATGGCATGCTCCGCACTCAGCACCGCGGCGACCAGCGCGTGGTGCATGCCCGCGATGGTGAAGGTCACCACACCCAATCGATCCAACGAGGGATCGTCCCAGAGCCGGAGCCGCTGCAGGCGCGGCATGCGCGCGAACGCTTCGTCAATGCGGGCAAGCAGTCTGCGCTCGTGCTCAGCGATCCTGGCCATGCCCACCTCGGTGAGGATCGTCGCCGCCACCCCCAGCGCGATGGCGCCGAGGACGTTGGGGCTGCCCGCCTCCAGGCGATCGGGCATCCCCGTCCAGAGAACGTCGCCCAGGGTGACGAAGTCGACGGCGCCTCCGCCGGCAAGCAACGGCTCCGCGTCGGCCACCAGGTCCGTACGCACCACCAACGCGCCCGCTCCGAACGGCGCGTACATCTTGTGCCCGCTGAGCGCCAGGCAGTCGACGTCCATCGCCGCCATGTCGATGGTTCGATGCGGGGCCAGTTGCGCGGCGTCCACGCTGATGATCGCCCCGTGCGCGTGGGCGAGCCGGGCCATCTCGACCACGGGCATGACCTCGCCGGTGACGTTGCTCGCGCCGGTCACCGCCACCACCGCGACGCGCCCGGCGCCGGCCCGCAGGGCAGCCTCCATGGAGTCGAGCAGGGCTTGCGGCGACGCCGGCGGCGGCAGGTATTCGACCGGCCCCAGGCGTCGCCAGGGCAGCATGTTGGCGTGGTGCTCGATCTCGGTGGCCAGCACCGTCGCCCCGGCGGGAACGCGGAGGCATGCGGCCAGGTGGTTGATGGCATCGGTGGTGTTGCGGACAAAGACGACCGAGTCGCCGGGGCGAGCACCGACGAACGCCGCCACCGACTGCCGCGCCGCCTCGTACAGACGCGTCGACACCTGTGAGAGATGACCGGCTCCACGGTGGACGCTGCTGTACCACGGGAGGGCCGCGGTCACGGCATCGACGACACCCTCGAGAGCGGGAGTGCTGGCAGCACAGTCGAGGTTGACGTAGCGATGCAGCGTGCCGTCGGCGAGCGGCACCTCCATGTCGGCGCCGCAGAGGCGGGGCAGGGCGCTGGTGATCATGGGGACACCCTACGCCGCGGGGCGGTGACTCGCGGCCTCACCGGGAGGGAACGCCGCCGCCAGTGGCCACCACCCGCCCGGCCCGGATGACCGTCGCCGCCAGGTTGGCGCCGAGGTGATAGGCGACGTCGATCCACTGGTTCGTCTGGAGGATGACCGCATCGCAGCGCAGGCCCGCGCGGAGCATGCCCCGGTCGGCCAGCCGGAGCGCGGCGGCGCCACCGGACGTCGCCGCGACCAGCGCCTGCGCCGGGGTCAGTCCGGCGGTGGCCACGGCGAGCGACACCATCAATGGCATCGACTCGCTGAAGCAGGTGCCGGGGTTGCAGTCCGTGGCCACGGCGACGGTCGCTCCGGCGGCGAGGAGGCGCCGTCCCGGGGGCGGCGGACCACCGAGGACGAGGGCGGCGCCGGGCAGGAGAACCCCGGTGACACCGGCGTCGGCGAGGGCCCTGAGGTCGTCGGCGTCGGCGTGCTCGAGGTGGTCAGCGCTCACCGCTCCCAGGGCGGCGGCCAAGCGCGCGCCGCCGCTGTTGGTGCGCTGCTCGGCGTGCACCTTCGCGGCCAGTCCGGCACGCTGCGCGGCGACCAGCACCCGCCGGCACTCCTCGACGGTGAACGCCCCCTCCTCGCAGAACACGTCGCAGAAGCGCGCCCGCGCTGCCGCCTCGCGCACACCGGGACCGCACACCTCGGCGAGGAATTCCTCGCGGTCGCCCTCGGGAAGCGAATGGAGGGGCAGGTAGGTGGTCACCACGTCGGGCATGTCGTCGCCGACGGCGACCGCGAGGGCAGCATCCAGCTGGCGCATCTCGGCGCCAAGCTCGAGGCCGTAACCGCTCTTCACCTCGACGGTGGTGGTGCCGTGCTCGAGCATGCGTCGCGCCCGCGCCGCCACTGCCGCGCTGACCTCTTCAACCGTCCCCGCCGCCGTGCTCTGCACGGTCCTGCGGATGCCGCCGCCGTCGCGCGCGATCTCCTCATATGTTGCTCCGGCCGCCCGCGCCGCGTATTCGGCGGACCGATCGCCGAGCCAGGCGATGTGGGTGTGCGCGTCGACGAAACCGGGAATCACCGCCGCCCCCTTGGCGTCGATGTCGACCACGTCCGCGGACGGTGACGAGAAGCCCGCGCCCCTGCCGCGGCCGGCGTAGATGATCTCCGACCCGCTGGCGACCAGCATGGCGTCGCTGACAATCCCCGGCTCACCGTGGGTCGGGTCGCACGTCACCAGCGCCCCGATGTTGTGCACGACCAGCGTCGGCGCTGCGATCACGGCGCTGCAGCCGTTCGGCGGCGGACCGCGACGCCCGCACAGAGAGCGGTGAACACGGCGGCCATGAGCCTCACCGTGGTTCCGGCCACGTCCGCGGTGGCGTCCACCTCGCACAGGTCGAAGGCCTCGACCGCCGCCTCGCGGCCGAGCAGTCGCGCGGCGCCGATCAGGTCGTCGGGCAGCAGGCCGCCAGGCAGGCTGGCGGGGCAGGCGGGTGCGAAGGCGCGGTCGACGACATCGATGTCGAGGTCGACGTAGATGGCCTCGGCCCCGGCGGCACGCAGCTCCGCGACGGCTGCGGCAATCACCGCCGTCATGCCGTCCCGGCGCACCTCGGCCAAGGCGTGGACGTGGATGCCCTGGGCGATCGCCCAGTCGGCGTGTTCGCGCGCGTTGCCGAAGGGGTGGATGCCGACCTGCGCGACACGGTTGCCGGAGAGGCCACCCTCGATCAGCTCGCGCACAGGCGTGCCGTTGGCCGACCCACCGGTCGCAGGCCGGCAGTCGTGATGCGCGTCGAGCGTGAGCAGGCCCCAGGCGCGCCCCGGGTGGAGCCGTTGCACGCCGAGCAGCGCGGGCCGGGTCAGTGAGTTGTCGCCACCGATGACGACAACGACCGCGCCCGGGTCGGCGATGGCGGCGACGGCCTCCTCGATGCGGCGATGCGCCGCGACGGCGTCAGGGTCGAGGCGATCCCCCTCCACGTCGCCGGCGTCGCGCACCGGGAGTGCGCTGATGTCCGCCGAGATGGCCGCGTCCCAGGTGGGGAACCGCGCCAGCGCGTCGCGAAACGCGGCGGGCGTTGCCCACGCCTGCGACGGGCTGATCGAGGCTTTGGAGATGGGCGCGCCCAGGAGGACGACACCGCCGTCGCCGCCGCTGCCGTGGCTCAGCCACTCGCGCATGTCCACGCTCGGCCCTCAGCCCGCCGGCAGCATCGGGATACGGACACCACGCGCCCGTGCTGCGACGGCCGCCTCCTCGTACCCCGCGTCGGCGTGGCGCATCACCCCCGTCGCCGGGTCGTTGCGCAGCACCAGCTCGATGCGCCGATCGGCAAGCGCCGAGCCATCGCACACCACCTGTGCGCCTGCGTGGATGGAGCGGCCGATGCCGACCCCACCACCGTGGTGCACGGCCACCCAGGTGGCGCCGCTGGCGGTGTTGAGAAGCGCGTTGAGGATCGGCCAGTCCGCGATGGCGTCGCTGCCGTCGCGCATCGCCTCGGTCTCGCGGTATGGCGACGCAACGCTGCCGGAGTCGAGGTGGTCGCGCCCGATGACGATCGGGGCGCGCACCTCGCCGTTGCGAACCAGCTCGTTGAAACGCAGGCCGGCGCGGTGGCGCTCGCCCGCACCCAGCCAGCAGATGCGCGCCGGCAGGCCCTGGAAGGCGACCCGCTCGCGCGCCAGCTCGAGCCAGCGGCGCAGCGGCTCCTGCTCGGCGAACAGCTCGACGAGCGCGGCGTCGGTGACGGCGATGTCGGCGGGGTCGCCGCTGAGCGCCACCCAGCGGAAGGGGCCGCGGCCCTCGCAGAACTGGGGTCGGATGTACGCGGGCACGAAACCCGGGTACGCGAAGGCCTCCGCGAAACCTCCCTTGACGGCCTCGCCGCGCAGTGAATTGCCGTAGTCGAACACCTCGGCGCCCCGTTCCTGGTAGGCCACCATCGCCCGGCAGTGCCGCGCCATCGAGGCACGCGCGGCATGGATGTAGCCGTCGCGGTCATGCTCGCGCAGGGACGCCGCCTCCTCCAGCGACATGCCGGATGGCACGTAACTGAGCGGGTCGTGCGCGCTGGTCTGGTCGGTGACAACGTCAACCGCCAGCCCCGACTCGAGGAGGTGGGGCAACGCCTCGGCGGCGTTGCCGACCACACCGACAGAGAGCGCGCGTCCCTCCTCACGAGCCAGGTCGCAGCGACGCACGGCGTCGTCGAGGCTGTCCGCGACCTCATCGAGGTAGCGCGTCTCGAGGCGGCGGCGCACGCGCTCTCGATCGACGTCGATACAGAGGGCGACGCCGTCGTTCATGGTCACGGCCAGCGGTTGCGCTCCACCCATGCCGCCGAGACCGGCGGTGACCACCAGCCGTCCGCGGAGGCTGCCGCCGAAGCGCTGCCGTGCGACGGCGGCGAAGGTCTCGTACGTTCCCTGCAGGATCCCCTGGGTCCCGATGTAGATCCACGAGCCGGCGGTCATCTGGCCGTACATGGTCAGGCCGGCCGCCTCCAGCTCCCAGAACTCCTCCCACGTGGCCCATTGAGGCACCAGCAAGGAGTTGGCGATGAGAACCCGTGGCGCCAGCTCGTGAGTGCGCGCCACGCCGACGGGTTTGCCGCTCTGCACCAGCAGCGTCTCGTCGTCGCCGAGGTCGCGCAGCGTGGCGACGATGGCGTCGAAACACTCCCAGCTCCGTGCCGCCCGGCCACTCCCGCCGTAGACGACAAGGTTGTCCGGATCCTCGGCGACCTCAGGGTCGAGGTTGTTCATCAGGCAGCGCAGCACCGCCTCGGTCTGCCAGCTGCGGCAGCTGATCTCGCCGCCACGCGGCGCCCGCACGGGCCGGGCGCCGGCGCTCATTGGAGCTGCGCCGCGACGCCAGTCAGCGCCGCCCGCCATTCGCTGCGGCGCAGCCACTCCACCGCCTCGGCTAGGTCACCGGCCAGCACGCGGTCGTCGTCGAGGTGGGCGACGCGCGTGCGCAGAGAGCCCACCACCGCGCCCGTCGCCGGCCCGGGGCGCAGCGGTGCGCGCAGCTCGAGCGCCTGGGCCGCAGCAACAAGTTCGGTGGCCAGGACCATGCGCAGACCGGCCACGCTGCGCCGCGTCCGCATCGCAGCGGTGAACCCCATCGACACGTGGTCCTCCTGTCCGGCGCTCGTGGACATGCTCTGCACCGCGATCGGCGTTGCCGCGGCGCGCAGGTCCACGACGATCGCGGCCGCCGTGTACTGGGTGATCATCAGGCCGCTGTTCAGCCCCGGGTTGGCGGTGAGGAACGCGGGGAGGCCGCGCGAACGCGCCGGGTCGAGGAGGCGATCGAGGCGGCGTTCGCTGATGGCCGCGACGTCTGCGCAGACACTGGCCAGCATGTCCGCGGCGTAGCTGAGGGCCTGGCCATGGAAGTTGCCGCCGCTGATCACCTCGGAGTCGAGCACCATGGGGTTGTCGACCACCGCGGCGAGCTCTCGCTCGACGCACTCACGCGCGAAGGTGTGGACGTCGCGCCCGGCGCCGTGCACCTGCGGGGTGCAGCGCAGGGAGTAGGGGTCCTGCACGGCGTGGTGGGATTCGCGATGGGAGGCAACCATCGCGCTCTCCGCGAGCATGGTGCGCAGGTTGGCGGCGCTGGCCGCCTGGCCCGGCGCCGGCCTCAGCGCCACGGCGCGTTCGGCGAATGCGCTGGTGGTGCCCAGCAGGGCCTCAACGCTCAGGGCTGCGATGACGTCCGCCGCCTCGAGCAGGTGGGCCACGTCGGCGATGGCCAAGGCCAGCACGGTGCACATCGCGTCCGTCCCGTTGATGAGGGCGAGCCCCTCGCGCGGCCCGACGGTGATGAGCTGGAGGCCGCGCTCGGCGAGTGCGTCCGCCGACGGCCGCCTCACCGCCCCGTCCCATACCCAGCCCTCGCCGAGAAGGCACGCCGCCGCGTGGGCGAGGGGCGCGAGGTCCCCGGAAGCGCCCAGCGAGCCGTGCTCTGGAACCCACGGCACCAGGCCGCTGTTGAGCAGCGCGATCAACGCCTCGGGCAGCACCGGGCGCACCCCTGAATATCCCGCGCACAGGGTGCGAGCGCGGAGCAACAGCATGCCGCGCACGACCTCGGCGTCGAGAGCCGCCCCCATGCCCGAGGCATGGCTGAGGACGACCCGGCGCTGCAGGGCGGCGCGATCCATCGGGGCCACCGCCCGGTCGGCGAGCGCGCCGAAACCCGTGGTGACCCCGTACGCGATGCTGTCGGATCGGTCCAGCGATTCGACGACGGCGCGCGACGGCGCCATGCGCCGCCTCGCCGCGTCGCCCACGGCGACAGCCGCTCCATCGCGGGCGACGGCGATCACCTCGTCGATGGTGAGCGGGTCGCCGTCGAGCACCAGCATGGCGGCGGCAGGGTACCCCTCCATCGTGGCCGATGGTACCGACGCGCTCGGCTATCGTCTGTCTCGCGCCATGCAGAGTCAGCCCGTTCCACCCCCGCCTTGGCTGCGGCTACCGCCCCCGGACCCCGGAGACGCCCGGGGGCGAGGACGGTCCTCCCGAGGTGCCCGGTTGGTGGGCCCTCTCGCCGGTGTTGCGATCGTGATCGGTGTCCTCGTGGGCGGCCGGGCGTCGGCCGAGGACGGCCGGACGGCCGCGGCCGCCGCAGCCGCACGTGGCAACCCAGCCCGCGCCGTCAGCCTCTATGAGGAGGTCGCCGGGCGCAGTGGATTCCTCATGCTGCTCGACCCCGGTGCGTCCGCCTCGGCGGACTTCAACGCCCAGGTGGCCCGCATCGCGTGGGCCCGCGACCTCGCCGCGACCGGCGACATCGATGTGGCCGTGGCCGTTCTCGCCAAGGTCCAGGCATCCTCGCTGCTCGCGCAGGCGACGCAGGCGAGCGCGCAGATACTCGTCGACGCCGCCGCCAGTGCTGTCGCCGCCGGCCACGCCGAGCTGGCGTTGCAGCGGCTCAACCAGGCCATGGAGGGCTCTCCCGCCGCACCATTGAAGGCCACCATCGCGGCCATGCGCGGCACTGCCGAGGTCGGTGCGGCGGCGGAGCTGGTGGCCGCCGGCCGTGGTCCGGATGCGCTGGCGCTGCTCGCCGACGCCTCGCAGAACGGCGCCGCTCCCGTAGCGGCGGCGGAATACCCGGCCGCGCTGCTCGCAGCCGCGCAGGTCGAGATCGGCGAACTCTCCTACAGGGAGGCCGAGGCGACCCTCCAGTTGCTCCTTGACAAGTACGCCTCCAGCACCCAGGCGACCACAGCCGATCACCTGCTGCACGCCCCGCAGGCAGTGTCGGGGACGCTCGTGGACGACCTCGGCCACGGGACACTGGGCCGGGTGAGGCTTGCCACCCACTTCACCCAACTCTCCGGCGGTTACATCACCAGCGGTCCCTTCTACTACGGCGTCACCAACGCGACCGGCGATTTCTCGATCCCCGCGGTGCCCTTTGGTGGCCCCTACGTCCTCGAATACTCGCGGAGCGGCGGCTGGATGACACTCGTGGATCCGCGCAACGACACGCCGGCAAACCTGGTGACCGTCGGCTCGCTCCAGGCGGAGGACCTCAACTTCATCGTCGTTCCCCACTGACCGCAGCGGCTCCCGATATGGAGCCGACCCCGCAATGCATACCATTGCCGCGTGGGAGGGGGAATTCGGCGACGCCGCGCGTCCGCGGGCAGGGGACAGGCAACAGTCGAGTTCGCCTTTGTGGCGCCGCTCTTCTTCCTCTGCTTCTTCGCCGCCATCGACGCCGGCCTCTGGGCCATCCAGACGAGTGCCGCGGTGTCCGCGGCCGAGCAGGGTGCGCGTCTCGCGGCCTCCGCCGCCGGCACTCCGCAGAGTGAGGACACGCCTTCGCCCCAGGTGCTCTTCGCGGCCGTTCGCAACCAGTTACGCCAGGCGATGTTCGGCACCGCGACCATCGCTTCCCTCAGCGACCCTACCAGAGCCTCCGGCGCGTGGCCCATTCGCTGACCGCATAGGCCGCTGCATTCGGGGCACGCGTGTACCACCAGGTGTAATGTGAAAGCTCCAACCACTTGCGTTCGTAGCCGCCCGGTGAGGGACCAACCTTGACCAGTCGGATCCCTGACGAGAGCGATCGAGTAGATCTCAGCCAGTACGCGAGCGTCGACGAAGCGTTGTCGGCAGCCGCCGAAATTGCCGAACACTTCAGGCACCTTTCCGTCCGAGCTGTCACCGAGGATAATCCGGGGAAACTGGTTGGAAAGGGCCACATTTTTCTCACGAGTGCCCTCGCCCGCGCAAAGGGCCTACACGACGGAATCGTGCGAGAGATCCGCGCTGACGATACGCACACCACATTTCCATTGCTGCGCACGTACGTGGAGCTCGGAGGTCTCCTCGCATACGTAACCGAGAAGCCCGCCTATCTCGATAGGCTCATGGCCAACCCGCGCGACTCTCCCGTGGGCCGACGTCGGGTTTCCTTCGAAGCCGTGTGGTCTGTGGCCCGTCGACGATATCCGGGCATCAAGATGGCCTATACGGAGTTATCTGAATTCGGCCACTTTGGATCGTTCGGCGTCTGGGCATCGTGGAGCTTCGACGACAGCGACCCCGAGCCCGGAACCCTCGGTCTCCTGAGCCACAAGTTCGGGCCCGGATGGCGAGATGAGGACCGCGATCCGAAGTTAGCCGCGGCATGGCTAGTCGAAGCGGATCAGATGGCCTTCCGGGAAGCCACACGCTTCTTGGAAGCCCATATCCTGCCCCTCAACCGCGAGTGGATGGGAAACGGCCAGCCGGAACGGTCCTAGGGTCCGCACAAGGACAGGCGTGACCGAAGCGCGCTCTGGCTCTGGGTACACTTACGAAGGCTGGCATGGGCCGCCATGGTGTCCCCCAGGGCAGTCGTGGAGGCACTGACCCTTCGGATGCCATTCAAGTCGCACGATCCTCGGGCACCCAGTGCAACTTTGTCCCATGAGGAAGGCTCCGCTGCCCTCGCGAGCTGGTTTTCGCCGAACTGGGGGACCGTCTGCGGACGCGAGGTGCGGCGAGGCGTTCGCCCAGCCGCAGAACGCCACCAAGGACGATCAGCACGATCCGTTGCTCTTTTCGTTCTTTGGTGCCATGCTGGCCCCTCGAAGTGGTGCGAGAGGGGCGTCTGATGAAATTGAGGCGTGTGCAACGTGCGGGCCTCGCTATGGCAGTCGCGATCGGTGCAGCGGGGGCGCTGTCACCCGGACCGCTACCCGCTTCGGCGAGCACGGCACCGCCGAGGGTGCGGGCGCCGATCATCACCATGTACTCCGACCCGGGCGACGGGGTCGGGCATGGGATCGTCAGCGAATTCGATCCGTCGAACTCGACTGTGCGTGGATTCGCGAGCGCGGCCTCCATATATTTCTCAATCAGCGGTGGTGCGTCGGCAGATAGCGCCTCGTTCGACATCGAGCCACCCACCGGCGCCAGCCTGGCGGTCGGCTACTACCCCGAGGCTCAGGACTCTGCGTCCGCTGCCCACCCCGTTCTGAACGTGACCCGCAATAGCCAAGCGTGCGGCCCGACTCGTGGTTGGTTCGAGGTGCGCGATATCGCCTTCGCCAGCGGTGGTGCAATCTCACGCCTCAGTCTGTTGTACGAACAGCACTGCGGAGGCCGAGAGCCGGCGCTGTTCGGCCAGATCCAGATCGGCGAGTCGCAACCCAAGCACGTCATCGTGGCATCGACTTCGATCACCTGGCCGCCCTTGGGAGTGCCGGCGGCCGCCACGCCCGTGCCGGTGTACATCCGCAACACGGGATCGTCCACGGTGAGGGTTGGCACCGCACAGGTGACCGGCGCCGACAGCGCAGTGTTCTCGGTCAGCAATGACCAGTGCACCAATCGGGCTCTAGCGTCGAAAGCTGTCTGCACGCTTCTGGTGCACTTCCAGTCCTCGGCGCGCGGCCCCCACTCGGCTGCACTCATTCTGCCCATGAGCACCGGGCAACGTGTCGTTCAGTTGGATGGGGTGGTCGCGCCCGGCACCACCAGCCTGACGATGTCGAGTCAACCCGGCGACTACGTCGGGGGCGGGCAGAGCTACAGCTATAACCCGGCGAACGCCACCTTCAACGTCTTCGGCGGTCCCTCGAGCGTGCAAGTGTCGCTCGATGGTTCTGGCTGGACAGTCTTCATCGTCGCCCCGAGCGGGCACGTGCTGGCGCCGGGCACCTACCCCAATGCAACCGGATCCCCCTTTGGTGGCAGCAACCCCGGACTGGAAATCGCAGGACTCGGGCGGGGATGTAATTCAGACACGGGGTCCTTCATCGTCAAGCAGGTGGCGGTTTCACTCGCGGACAACAGCCTGCAGCACTTTGATGCGACGTTCATCCAGCGCTGTGTCGGTTCGACAGCCGCCCTCACGGGCGAGGTGATGTACAGCGCAGTACCGACCGTGACGTCACCACCCGGCGTGACCAACCTACACGCCACTCCGACGGGCAACCAGGTGCAGCTGACCTGGACCAATCCACCAGTCCTGCAATGGCAGGACACAATTGTTCGGGTGCAGCCCGCGGCAGCGGTGAACGTCGCGGCGACGACCGGGTCGGCCGTGTACTCAGGGACGGGCAGTGCAGCAACGGTCAGCGGCTTGCAACACGGCGCCAGCTATTGGATCACCGCGTTTACTGTCGACCAATGGGGCAACGTCAGTCCGCCAGTGGAACTGAAGGTCACGGGACCCTGAGACGGTTGTCGAAGGAGCAGCTTGAAAGCGCTGATAGTGACGCTAGCGTTGGACCGGACTGCCAGACGATACGTCGGGCCGACGGACCGGAGCAGCGTCGAGCGCGAGCACCATTGCTCAGGCCAGAATCCGACAATTACCCCTGAGCCGTCTTCGCCCGCCAATGTCGAGGAAAGGCCGAGACCTGATCGGTGCACTTCAAGGTTGGCCGGCCGATCTTGCAGTAGTGGGGGCTCGGCCATTCGTCGGCAAGATTGGTTATCGCCTCCCGGCGCCGGCTGCCTGCGCCCCAAGCCCAAGGCGCTTGCCGCGACGCCCGTACGTCCACCAACCGGGCCTGGAGGCCGGCGACCAACTTCTATACTCGGACGGCTGATGAGCGACGTTCCATCGTCGGTGCCAGACCTCGACGTGCTCGCCGCCTCCCTGCGTGCAGACGCGAGCGACATCGGCATCTTCTTTCAAGTGCTCGGCGGAAAGCTGCTCGGCTCGATGCCCGGGGCGGTTGAGTTGGAGCGCGAAGGCGGACTATTCACGAAGGTTCATCCAATCAAGCGGATCGTCGTCCACGCCGGTGACGAGCTCTTCGAGGCGGAGTTGCAGCGCGGTGCGGTCAGCTACCGGCACGCTCACGTCGTGCGTGGATTTGCCCTCTCTGAGGAAACGGGACTGGACCAGTGGTTGCGCGCTCTGGTGGGCGTCCTCGCCACCCGGGCGGAGCGCAGCGCCCAGGCGAGTGCGGTGCTGCGGTCCCTGGTCACCTGACTGGAATCGCCGCCCCCAAAACCCGGGAACTGACCAGCACTGAGCAGCGTCTGCCGCCATCATCACATCGGTCTCAGCTCGAAGGGCCAGGCGCCTAGCTGTAGTTCCCACAGACGTTGTTGACAGAGTGAGTGAACCGGACATCGGGCGGTGCCTGTCAACCCCTTTGAGGCAACTCTGGTCGGGTAATTACTGACTCGTTGGCACCTCCTGCTGCGGTGGGTTGATCCAGACGGCGGTCGAACGAATCGTTGGGGGTGGGCGGTGTACGCCCCGGCGAGAACGTCGACGCGTTGCTCGCGAATCGCAGCGGCCTGTCCGTAATGCACGGTCGCTGGCGCGCGATCCCAGCGCTGAGTGGTGGTGCTCGTCGTTGTACCAACCGAAGAACGGCTGGCAGAACGCGCGTGCATCCTCGATGCAACCGCGGTGGTAGTGTCTTGGTGTCGTCGTTTCAGAGGCTGCCGATCGGAAGCCCAGACGGCGGCTTACGCGTTCAGGGAAGGAGACGAATGGGGGGCGGCGTGCGACCGGGCTACTGTTTGGCGTGTTTGCGTCTTTCTATGCGCCCTCGCCCCCTCCGGTACAGCGGCGACGAGTTCGGAGGCCGCTTGACGTGACCGACAACTGGCATCTGAGTCCGGCGGCGTCGTCCGAGGGCCGGGGCAGGACCAGCGGGGCCAGAGGCTGGGCCCGACGCGCGCCGGGTTGGCGGTTGAGGCGACGTCGAGACCGCGCCCGTGGAGTGGTGGCACGCGGGGTGCTAGCATCGACCCTCCTCCTAATGGGAACGCTCGGGTTTACCGGGATGCTCCCTGCCGCACGCACGGCAACCGCGAGCACGGTCGGGGTGGCCCAGTCGTTCGGAGCGCAGAACGCATCGGGTAGCGCCACCCTCTCGGCCTCGTCGAGCGCCGCCACGACGGCCGGTGACCTCCTCGTCGCCCTGATCAGGGATCGCAACACCACCGTTCAGGCGCCCGTCAGCAGCGTCACTGACACGGCTGGGAACATTTGGGTCCGGGCCGCGAGCGTCGCTGCGGGACAGGCCGTCGGGGAGATCTGGTACGTGGCGAACGCGGCAAGCCTGGCCACCTCTCAAGCGGTCACGGTGACAGTGGGCGGAACGTCGGCCTCGACCTCGGCGATAGCGTTCACTGTTCTCGATGTAACCGGCGCCTCGACATCGCCGCTGGACGTGACCGCCACAAAGAGCGGCAACACCCAACCGGCGTCGACAGGCACCACCGCCACCACCGCCCAGGCCAGCGAGATCGCCATCGGCGACATGGGCTGGAACACCAGCGTGACCCCCAGCGGCCAGACCGCGGGCTACACCGTCACTACGCTCGAGCAGTCGACGGTCAGCGGCAACGCGGCCGGTGAGCAGGCGGCGTGGCAGCTCCTGACCGCAACGGGCGCGCAGACTTATTCGGCCACCCTGAGCTCCTCCACGGTGGCGTGGACCGGCGCCATCGCCACCTTCAAGGTCGGCGGCACATCCCCCACCCCCACACCCACCCCGACCGCCACCCCGACTCCCCCCCCGAACGCACCGCACGTCATGGTCATCGTCATGGAGAACAAGGCGTACAGCAGCGCCCAGGGCAGCCCTTACATCATCGGCAACGCCAACGCGCCCTACATCAACAACACCCTGGTGAAGAACTACACCTCGGCGACACAGTGGTATGGCGTCCAGCACGTCAGCCCAGGCGACTACATCGACCTGATCTCAGGCTCGAACCAGAAGCTGGGCTCGGGGGGGACCCGTCCCTTCACCGCACCGACGCTGGTTGACGAGCTGAACCTCGCCAACACCAGGTGGAAGGCATACATGGAGTCGATGCCGAGCTCGTGCTACACGGGCGGCACGACCGGTCTGTACGAGGCTGACCACAACCCGTTCGTGTACTTCAAGGACTACAAGTCGTTGTGCGACAGCAAGGGCGATGGGGTCTTCACATACAACGGACCCTTCAGCGGCTCACAGATGCAGACTGACCTGAACAGCGCCGTCCCGCCGGCCTTCGTCTGGTTCACGCCGAACCTTTGCGACGACATGCACACCAACGGCACTCCGTGCGGATCCAACGGGGTCGCCAACGGCGACACCTGGCTGAGCAAGACCATCCCCGGAATACAGGCAACGAACTGGTACAAGAGCGGAGGCATCATCGTCGTCACCTGGGACGAGAGCATCAACAAGGACACCTCAGGTGGCGTGTTCGGCAATGGCGGCCACGTGCCGACCCTGGTCATCAGCGGCAACCCCAAGGGCCAGTACACGACAGGGGGGGACGAGTACGCCACCCTGCGGGGCATCGAGGAGGAGTACGGCGTCGGCCTGCTCGCCAACTCCGCCAATGCAGCCTACGGTGACCTCAAGAGCGCGTTCTAGCGGCTATAGCTAG